>JBCBSH010000166.1:0-10475 GCA_039819285.1 Pseudomonadota bacterium | reverse complement strand
CAGTTCCTCGATCTCGTTTTGCCGTCGGACAAGGAGAGTTTGATCGGCGAGATCGCGCTGAGAATCGACCATGGTGCGGTCCAACTGGTCGACCTGAAGCAGAGCGTCGCCTAACCGGCCTTCGGCATCGCCTGCGGTAGGGTGACGATACGGCCTTCCAGGTCGAAGGCCCTGGCGACGGCGTCAAGGCGTCGGCGCACGACATCGCCGATCAAACTCTCCTTGTCCGACGGCAAAACGAGATCGAGGAACTGTTTGCCGGGCACCAACCGGGTCTGATCCAGCATGCGGCTGGCGCCGCCGGTTAGCGTGTGGGCCAAACGCAAGGCCGTTCCAAGCCGTTTTGCCTGGTTCTGCCGCTCGTCGGTTAGCACCCCGATAGCGTCCGCAATGTTGTCCGTGCCCGAGGAGCCGCCATAGCGGATGAGGATGGCAAGCGCGAGAAACGCGCGATCGCGATGCTCGATACCGCCGACCGGCAGCCGCAGAACGCGATGGAAACTGTGGATGGCGCGATAGTCCGGATGGTCTGACCAGCCGATGTCGCTGACCAGCCCGGCGGCAATGCGCAGGCGCTTGTCGGCATCGGTTTCGTTGGCGAACAGGGGCGCCGTCCAGTCGGCGATCTCGTGGGATGAACCGAAGCCATAGCGATCGACCCGCTCTGCTACGTCGGCACAGGCCGCGATCAGCGGGTCCTGGTCCCTGGTCTTTTGGTCCAACTGGTCGAACAGGTGCCCTTCGCGCAAGCCATTGGCGGAGAACACGACCTTTTTCGGCGCCAGAACCTTCAAGACCCGGGCGAACAGCAGCGAGGCCAGCGGCATAGTCTCAAGGCGTCGCTTGGACACGCCCTGCAGGCTGGACAGCGAGCCCTTGCTTTGGCGCGCGATCAGCGAAACCGTGTCAAACAGATCCGCCGCCGGCACGGTGTATTCCTGGATCACGTGGATCGGGTGGCCGGTCAGCGCGAGATGAAGCTTGGCGATCGACCGCCACGCCCCGCCCACGGGGTAGAAGACGCGCTTGCGATAGGTTGCCAGCCAGTCCTGCCCGGCGAGTTCCGCGTCGATAAGGTCGGCAGGCACCGTGCCCGCCGTCTCCGCCGACATCAAGCGGAACGGGCCGAGTGGCAAGGTGGCTTGATCGGCCACCCGCCCCTTGTTTAGGCCGACCAACTCCAGCGATCCGCCGCCGAGATCACCCATCACGCCATCGGCCTGGGGCATCGCCGACAGGACACCCATGGCGGACAGCCGCGCCTCTTCCACGCCGCTGATGATGTTCATGGTCAGGCCGCAGGTCCGCTCAACCTCCGCGGCGAACTTCATGCCGTCATCGGCGTCGCGCACTGCTGCCGTCGCCAGCACGTCGACACGGCCAACGCCCATGCCGTCGATCAAGCTGCGAAAGCGGCGCAGGTTGGTCAGCGCCATGGTCACACCCTCGGGGCTTAACCGGCCGGTCAACGCCAGGTCGCGACCCAGGCCGCACAGAACCTTCTCGTTGAAGATGGGCAGCGGCGATCGGCCCAGCTTGTCATAGACAACCAGCCGGATGGAGTTGGAGCCGATATCGACGACAGCGATCGGGGCGGCAACAGGGGCGGCTGACGGATCGGCGACCCCATGGCGTGTCGCCGCAGGTGCCATCAGCACGCACCCTTGGATGTCGAACCCGCGGATTTTCGCGTCCGACGGCCAGGCTTGGGAATGTTCGCGTGGTCACGCAAGGCGCTGCCCCGCCCGGACAGGCTGGGGTTGTCGATAAAGTAGGAATGTGCGCTGAACGCGCCCTCGCCCGCCTCCAGCCGTTCGAAGGCCCCGTCGGCGTTCAAGGACCAGCTATTCGTCCGGTCCTTCATGTTCGCGACCATGATCTGGTCCATGACCTGCGCCTTCACCGTTGGGTTTTCCAGCGGCACCAGCGACTCGATCCGGCTGTAAAGATTGCGCGGCATCCAATCGGCCGAGGAGATGTAGACCTTGGCCTGCTTCGACGGCAGCTCATGCCCGTTGGCGAAGCAGACGATGCGGCTGTGTTCCAGGAACCGGCCGACGATCGACTTCACGCGGATGTTTTCCGAGAGGCCGGGCACGCCCGGGCGCAGGCAGCAAATGCCACGAATGACGAGATCGATCTCGACCCCGGCGGCGGATGCCTCATAAAGCTTGTCGATGATGACGGGATCGACCAGCGAGTTCATCTTCGCCCAGATTTCAGCCGGCTTGCCGGCCCGCGCATTGGCGATCTCCTGGTCGATCGCCTCGAGCAGCGTCTGGTGCAGATAAAGCGGCGCGATCGACAGCTTTTCCAGCCGGTTCGGCGTGGCATATCCGGTCATGTAGTTGAAGACGGAGGCCGCGTCCCGGCACAGGGCTGGATCACAGGTGAAGAAGCTGAGGTCCGTGTAAATTTTTGCGGTGATTGGGTGGTAGTTGCCGGTGCCGTAATGAACGTAGGGCCTCAACCCACCCTGCTCGCGCCGCACGACCAGCGAGATCTTGGCGTGGATCTTCAGGTTCATGAAACCGAAGACGACCTGGGCACCGGCGCGCTCCAGGTCGCGCGCCCAGCGGATATTCGCCTCCTCGTCGAAGCGGGCCTTCAACTCGACCATCGCGGTGACCGACTTGCCGGCCTCCGCCGCCTCGATCAAGGCCGCGACGATCGGTGAGTCCTTCGAGGTCCGGTACAGCGTCTGCTTGATTGCCACCACATCCGGGTCGCGCGCCGCCTGGCGGATGAACTGCACGACGACGTCGAAGCTTTCATAGGGGTGATGAACGACGATGTCCTTGGCCCGAATGGCGGCAAGGCAGTCGCCGCCGAAATCCCGAATCCGCTCCGGAAAGCGGGCATTGAATGGCTTGAACAGCAGGTCCGGCCGGTCGCCGACGATCATTTCGCTGGTATTGCCGAGACCGATGAGACCATCGAGGGAGAACACATCCTGTTCGGCAACGCCGAGCTGGCCGCGCACGAACTCGCGCAGCTCGTCCGGCATGTCGGAATTGACCGTAATGCGGATGACATTGCCCCGGCGCCGCCGCTTCAAGGCGCTTTCGAAGGTCTTGACCAGGTCCTCGGCTTCCTCGTCGATTTCCAGCTCGCTATCCCGGATCACCCGAAAGACGCCCGCGTCGCGCGCCTGAAAGCCGGGGAACAGCAAGGGCAGGAACATCGACACCAGATCTTCCAGCAAGACGAAGCGGATCGGATCGCCCGGCAAACGCTGGAAACGATCGAGCAGCGACGGCAGCGGCACCAGCGCGTTCAACTCCATCCCATCCTCGGGGTTGAACATGCGCAGCGCCTTGGCCAGCCCCAGGTTCGGAATGAACGGGAACGGATGCGCGGGGTCGATCGCCAGCGGGGTCAGGATCGGGAAAATGTCGGCGGTAAACTTCTGCTCCAGCCAGGCGCGCTGGTCGTCGTCAAGCTCCGACGGGGTCAGGAGCACAATGTCCTCCGCCCGCAGCCGGTCGCGCAGGTCGTGCCAACAGGTCTGCTGGTCCTCCAGCAACCGCTTGGCGCGGGTCGTGATTGCGGCCACCTGCTGGCCCGGTGTCAGCCCGTCCTGGCTGGCGTTCATCACGCCGAGCGCGATCTGCGCCTTAAGGCCAGCGACGCGAACCATGTAGAACTCGTCCAGGTTGTTGGCCGAGATCGACAGGAAGCGCAGGCGTTCCAACAGCGGGTGGTTCGGGTTTCGGGCCTCGTCAAGGACCCGCTGATTGAAATCGATCCAGGACAGCTCTCGGTTGATGAAGCGCTCCGGCGCCCGCGGATCGACCTGCGGCGGATCGGCCGCCGGCGACGTCGCGGTTGCGGGATGGGCGATCGAAAGCGCAGTATCGCTGTCGGCAGAGGTCATGACATCCAGTCGGCCAGCTTCGGAACACCCGGTTTATACTGGGTTTCCGCGACGCTCGCCATGGCTGCAGTGTTAAGATCTGGCCGACTCGCGAGGAATCACGCTTTTTCAAGACCATTGGCTGGGGTTGCCGCTCTTGAAGCATCTGATCATCTTGAGACACGCCAAGTCCGCCTGGGACGACACGTCGGTCAGCGATCACAACCGCCCGTTGGCGCCGAGGGGCGAGCGGGCGTCCCTGGTGATCGGCCGGTATCTGCGCCAGCTCAACCTGCCGATCGACCTGGCGTTAAGCTCGACCGCGCGGCGCGCGCGCGACACCTGGGCCTTGGTTTCCACCCAGCTCGATGCCCTGATCACGACCGAGACGGACGCCGTTCTCTACCTCAAGGGACCGGCCGCCATCCGGCAGAGGCTGGCGCAGGTCGGCGACGACGCCAAAACCGTCGTCATCGTCGGGCACAATCCGGATTTCGAGCGGCTGGCCAAGCAGCTGTCCAGCGACGGCCCGGCCGACGATTTGAAGGCGATGGCCCAGAAGTTCCCCACCGGCGGCCTGGCCCGCATCGACGTCGCCATCGATCGCTGGGCGGATATGCCGGACGCTGCCGGAACCCTGGTGGAGTTTACCGCGCCGAGATTTCTGGTCTGAGTTCCGGCGGGCCCCCAGTCGCTAGAACGTGCCGGGGTACAAGCCGCCGTCCAAGAGCAGGTTTTGGCCGTTGATGTAACCGGCTTGCCGGCTGCACAGGAAGGCGCAGGTGGCGCCGAACTCGGCCGGATCGCCAAACCGGCGCGTTGGATTGGCCTGCTGTCTCGATTGGCGAACCTCCTCCACCGACTTACCGGACGCCTTTGCCGTCGCCTCGAAGTTGGAGGTCAGCCGGTCGGTATCGAACGGGCCGGGCAGCAAATTGTTGACCGTGACGCCATGTTGCGCCACTTCGCGCGCAACGCCGGCGACAAAGCCGGTCAGGCCGCTGCGCGCGCCGTTGGACAGGCCCAGAATTGCGATCGGCGCCTTCACGGCACCCGACGTGATGTTGACGATGCGGCCAAAATCCCGATCGATCATGCCGTCGACGACCGCCCGGATCAGCAGGATCGGGGTTATCATGTTCGCGTCCAAGGCGCCGACCCAATCGTCGCGGTCCCAGTCGCGGAAGTTGCCGGGCGGCGGGCCGCCGGCATTGTTGACGAGGATGTCGGGGGACGGACAGGCGTTCAGCGCCGCCTCGCGCCCCTCCGCCGTGGTGATGTCACCGGCCACCGCCGTGACCGTCGCGCCGGTTGCCTGGCGAATGGCCTCCGCCGTCTCCCCCAGGGCCTCTTGCCCGCGCGCGGTGATGGTGACGTCGACGCCCTCCTCCGCCAGGGCGAGGGCGCAGGCGCGGCCCAACCCCTTGCTGGCCGCGCAAACCAGGGCACGCTTGCCCGCTAACCCAAAATCCATGTTCTAGCGCCTCTTTGTGCTGAGAGGTGCCTGGGTATCATCCCGCCGCCGGTTCCGCCAGTGCCTGGCGCGCCAGCGCGATCGTTACAGGCCGGCCGGCGGCAAGGCTGGCTCGGTCGAGCTTGTCGACCATCGCACGCGCGGCGGCAAAGCTGCGCTCCATGCGCGGCAGCAGATAGGCGATGACGGCGGCGGCCGGCGTTAACTGGCGGTCTGAGAACTGTTTGACCAGCACGGCCGCGAGCACCGCGTCGTCCGGCGGCTCGATACCGGCGCCGGCCAGGCTGCGAACGCGCGAGGCCAGGTCGGGAAGCTGCACGTGCCATTGCAGCGCGGGCGCACGGGCCGTCAACAACAGGTGGCCGCCATCACCCGCGACGCCGTTGTAGAGATGCAGCAGCGCCTGTTCGAACGACGGATCGCCAGCGACACGGTCGGCATCGTCGATGACGACCGCGCGGGGGCTTAACCCGTCAATTTGATCGTCGCATAACCGGCTTGCCAACACCGTGTGCGCACCGGCGCGGGCTGCCCAGACCTGCGCCAGATGGCTCTTGCCGCTGCCGGCCGGGCCGTGGACGATCAAGCCAGGCCCTGGCCATTCGGGCCAGCGATCGGTCCAGGCCACCGCGGTTTCGTTGCACGGCGCGACCAGGAAGTCAGCCGCGCCAAGCGCGGGCCGAAACCCCAGCTCGAGCGGTAGCTGAGCGGATGGCTTCATTCCGCCTTGCCGGCACCGTCCGCCGGTTCGTCATCGAGATAGAGACTGCTTTCGCGATAGCGCTGAAGAAAGAAGCGGATCAAAACGCCGATGACAGCCGCCACGGGTACGGCGAGCAGGACGCCTGTGAAGCCAAACAACGCCCCACCTGCCATCAGGGCGAAGATGATCCAGACGGCGTGCAGACCGACGGACGAGCCCACCAGCTTTGGTGTCAGGAAGTTTCCTTCGACGGCCTGCCCCGCAAAGAAGATGGCGGCGACCACAAGCCACATGACCCAATCGTCGAACTGCAGCAGCGCGATGCCGACCGACAGGATAAAGCCTACGAGCGACCCGACATAGGGAATGAAGGTCAGCGCGCCGGCGATCAGGCCGATGACCAGGCCAAAGTTCAGCCCGACGATCGACAGAGCGACGGCATAAGCAACGCCCAGTATCAGGCAAACCGTCGCCTGACCGATCAGGAAGCTCTGCAAGGTGCCGTTCACCTCGCTCGCGAGCCGCCGGATCGTCGGCTGATAGCGGTGGGGCAAATGGTCGTCGACCGTCGCGACCAGCCGATCCCAATCGCGCAGCAGGTAGAAGGCAACCACCGGCGTGATGATCAGCAACGACAGCAGGTTCAGGAACGCGACACCGCTGCGCAAAACCCCCGTCACGACGCTGGCAGCAACGGCGAGGGCATCGCCGACAAAGCTGGCCGCCGATTCGCGCAGCTGTTGGACCTGTTCCTCACCCAGCCGTTCCTGCAGCCACTGCATCGCGGGCCGAAAGAACTCATCCAAAAGCTGGGTGTAATTGGGCAGGGCCGAGATCAGCCCGGTGATCTGCGACACCAGCAGCGGGACGAACAGTAGGACTGCAAGAATACAGACCACCAGAAACAGGATCAGAATCAGGATGGTCGCCGCCCAACGGGGCATCACGCGTTCCAGCCGATCGGTGGCGGGGTCGAGAAAGAAGGCCAGAATGCCGCCCGCGACGAACGGCAACAGCACCGATCGCAACAGCCAGACCAGAAACACGAAGATCGCGAACATGGCCAGCCAGAAGACCAGCCGTTGCTGCCGGCTCATGCCAGACGACTCACTCATCTCCGGCCTCCGGCGCCATCACGCCGATCAACCGTGATCTCCGAATCGCGACTGGGCGCCGGGACTGAAGGGGGCGGATATTGCAAACGAAACCGCTTTCTCTATGGTCGGGCCGGTTAGCGGGATGCTCCCGCGTGCGATCATACGTCAGCAGGCGGAGGCTTGCCATCACCTCTCCAGACCCGCTTGCCGAGCGCGTGGACCGGCCCGCTGCCGCGTCAGACGACGCGTATCGCGCCGCCGGGGTCGACATCGCCGCCGGTGACGCGCTGGTCGACGCCATCAAGCCGGCCGCCGACGCCACCCGAAGGTCCGGCGTCGTCGGCGGGCTTGGCGGTTTCGGCGGGCTGTTCGACCTGAAGGCGGCAGGGTTTCGAGACCCGATTCTCGTAGCCGCTACGGACGGCGTCGGCACCAAGCTGAAGGTTGCGATCGACGCCGGGCGCCACGACACCGTGGGTATCGATCTGGTCGCCATGTGCGTGAATGATCTGGTTGTGCAGGGCGCCGAACCGCTGTTCTTCCTCGACTATTATGCGACCGCGAAACTCTCGGTGGAGGTCGCCCGCGCTGTCGTAGCAGGCATTGCCGAAGGATGCCGGGAAGCGGGCTGTGCCCTGATCGGCGGCGAAACGGCCGAGATGCCGGGGCTCTATGCCCAGGGGGACTACGATCTCGCCGGCTTCGCGGTCGGCGCGGCGGAACGAGGGCACCTGATCACCGGCGAGACTGTCAAGGCCGGCGACGCGGTCATCGGCATCGCGTCCGACGGTGTTCATTCCAACGGCTTCTCCCTCGTCCGCAAAATCGTCGCGGATCAAGATTTGGGCTATGGCAGCCCCGCCCCGTTTGATCCGACGAACAGCCTCGGCGCCGCCCTGCTGCAACCAACCCGCATCTACGTGCGGCCATGCCTGGGCCTGGTGCGTGCCGGCGTGGCCAAGGCCTTCGCCCACATTACGGGCGGCGGGCTGGTGGAGAACATCCCCCGCGCCCTGCCCGCCGGCTTGGGCTGTCGATTGGATGCGCGATCATGGTCGCCGCAGCCCGTCTTCAGATGGCTGCGCCAAGCGGGCAACCTGTCCGAACAAGACATGGCCCGCACCTTCAATTGCGGCCTTGGCATGATCACGGTCGTCGCCCCGGACAACGTCGACCAAGCGCTGGGCCTGCTAAGCGACGCTGGCGAGACTGCCTGGGTCGTCGGTGATGTTCGCGCAGCGCCAGCCGACCATCCAAGAGTCGTCATCGACAATGCGGCAGAGGCTTGGGCACCTTGAACCTTGCCGTGCTGATCTCCGGGCGGGGCAGCAACCTCAAGGCCCTATTGACCGCCTGTGCCGACCCTGATTTCCCGTCCCGGGTTGCCTTGGTGGTCAGCGACAACGCAGATGCTGCAGGCTTAGGCCATGCCGACACGTTCGGCGTTCCTAGGACGGTTATCGAACGCGGCGCCTACAGCGACAGGGGGGCCTTCGAAGCCGCGCTCGACGCCGCCATTCGGGCCAGAAACGTTGATCTGATTTGCCTCGCCGGCTTCATGCGCCTGCTGAGCGAGAGCTTTGTCCGGCGGTGGTGGAACCGCATCGTCAACATTCATCCCTCGCTGCTGCCGGCCTTCCCGGGCCTGGACACCCACGAGCGGGCGCTGGCCTCCGGCGTGCGCCTTTCCGGCTGCACGGTGCACATCGTACGGCCGGCGATGGATGACGGGCCCATCCTGGTCCAGGCGGCCGTGCCTGTGCTGCCCGACGACACCGGTCAGACCCTGGCCGACCGTATCTTGATCGCCGAACATGAAGCCTATCCGCTGGCGGTCAGGCTGCTGGCTGAAAGGCGCGTGGAGATCGTTGACGAACGCGTGCTGTTCGCGGACGCAACGCTCGCGGCCCGATTTGGGCCGGAATCGATTCTGCGCGTACCCTAGGTTGTATTGGCGGTTCGCGACCGCCCGATATTGCCCCAATTTCCCTTGTCAAAGCGCAGCCCGGACCGTAAACACGGGTGCCAGCTATTGGGGGAGCGTTGCAAGGAATGCTGATGGCCAGCGATCAGAAGCCGACCGATGACCCGGAGATCCTCGCCGAGCACCAGGCGATGTGGTCCCGTTTCGTTAAATTCAGTACGTACAGTATTGTCGGCGTCGCCATCGTCTTGATTTTGATGGCGATTTTTCTGCTCTAAGGGCCTGTCTCGATATGCAAAACGGGCGGCCAGTGCAGCCGCCCGATGTCTGTCCGCCGGGTTGTTGACCTAGCCGACCAGTTCGATCCGACTGAAGAAGTAGGCGATCTCGATCGCCGCGTTTTCCGGGCTGTCGGAACCGTGGACCGAGTTGGCCTCGATCGACTCCGCAAAATCCTTTCGGATCGTCCCTTCTTCGGCATTGGCCGGGTTGGTCGCGCCCATGATCTCGCGATTGCGCGATACGGCGTTTTCGCCCTCCAGCACCTGGACGACGACCGGGCCCGAGATCATGAAATTGCACAGATCGTCGAAGAAGGCCCGTTCGCTGTGCACCTCGTAAAAGCCCTCGGCCACGGGCCGCGTCAACAACAGGCGCTTTTGCGCGATGATGCGCAGCCCGGCCTCTTCGAAGCGGGCATTGATCTTGCCTGTCAGGTTGCGGCGGGTGGCATCCGGTTTGATGATGGAGAGGGTCCGTTCGACGGCCATGGTGGGTTCCTGCGAGAAGAAGTTGGATTTGAGGCCGGCCTTATACCCGTGGCTTGGGGGCCAGGGCAACCATCAGGCCAGCGCGCCCGACATGCGGCGCAGCCCCCTCGCGGAGAGGTTCGGCCCGTGATAAACACCGCGCCATCATGCTGACCTTGTCCGATCTCGTGGTCCGCGTCGCAGGGCGGACATTGCTGGACGGCGCCACCGCGACCGTCGCCGCCAGCCAGCGCGTCGGCTTGGTTGGCCCCAATGGCACCGGCAAGACGACCCTTTTCCGGTTGATCTTGGGCGATGGCGCACCGGACAGCGGCCAGATCGAGATGCCGAACCGGTGGCGCGCGGCGACCGTGCCGCAGGAAGCACCGGCCGGCCCCGAAACACCGCTGGAGATCGTGCTCGCCAGCGATCCGGAGCGCGCCCAACTGCTGGCCGAGGCGGAAACCGCGACCGACGCCACGCGCATCGCCGACATCCATGTCCGGCTGGCCGATATCGGGGCGCATGAGGCGCCGGCACGCGCCGCGTCGATCCTCGCCGGGCTGGGCCTCAGCGAGGCCGATCAGCACCGCGCATGCTCCGACTTCTCCGGCGGCTGGCGTATGCGGGTTGCCCTGGCGGCGACCCTGTTCGCCCAGCCGGACCTGCTGC
>JBCBSH010000165.1:0-10480 GCA_039819285.1 Pseudomonadota bacterium | reverse complement strand
CTGACGGGCCTCGCCATCACCCATCTCACGCTGGGCTTGCCGATCGCCGTGTGGATGCTGCGTGGGTACATCGCCGAGGTGCCGGTCGAGCTGGAAGAGGCGGCTATGATCGACGGTTGCAGCCGCCTGGGTGCCATGGTCCGGGTCGTTCTGCCCCTGGTGGCGCCGGCCATCGTCGCGGTCGCCACGTTCGCCTTCGTGCTGTCCTGGGGCGAGTATCTGCTGGCGCTGGCCCTGATCACCTCGACGGACGTGAAGACCCTGCCCTTAGCGCTGCAGGCCCTGTTCGACCCCTACTCGTTTAGCTGGGGTGAGGTCATGGCCGGCGGCGTGATCATCGCCCTGCCCGCCATCATCCTGTTTCAGATCGTCCGCCGCTACATGATCGGCGGCCTCGTCGCCGGCGGGGTCAAGGGCTGAACAAGGGACCTCCATGATCAAGACAGAAGCCCTCTATTTCACCGGCCCCCGCAAGGCCGAGGTGCGCGAGATCACGATCGATCCGCCGGGACCGGGCCAGGTGCTGGTCGAGTCGATCGTCTCCGGCATCAGCGCGGGTACCGAGATGAACGTCTATCGCGGCCTGGCGCCGCAATGGCGCAAGCGCATGGACCCGGCGACGCGCCTGTTCGTCGACACCGACCAGCCGGACTGGCAGTACCCGGCGCGCTATGGCTATGCCTGCGTCGGGCATGTGCGCGCGCTTGGGGCCGATGTCACCGTGCTGCGCGAGGGCGAGCTTGTCTTCTGCTATGCGCCGCACGGCCGGCATGCCGTGGTCGGTGAACATCAGGCTGTTCCGCTGGCGGGCCTGACACAGCCGGAGCTTGGGGTTTTCTTCGCCAACTTGAGCACGGCGCTCAATGGCGTCCTCGACGGCCGGCCGCCGATCGGTGCCGAGGTGGCCGTCATGGGCCTGGGCGTTATTGGCCAGTTGGTGGTCAGGCTGTTGGCCCTAGCGGGCGCGCGGACGATCGTCGCCATCGATGGTATTGCCGGCCGCCGCGATCTGGCGGTCAGCGGCGGTGCGACCCACGCGCTCGACCCAACTAACGAAGACGTGGCCAAGGCTGTCCGCGATCTGACGAACGGCCGGGGCGCGGACATGGTGTTCGAAGTGTCCGGGGCCGCCCCGGCGCTGAACGAAGCCATTCGCACCGTCGGCTACAACGGCACCGTGATTGCGATGTCCTGGTATGGCGGTTCGTTCGAAAGCCTCAGCCTGGCCGGCGAATTTCACCACAACCGGGTGAAGGTCGTCTGCTCACAGGTCGCGACGGTGAACCCGGAACTGGGGCCGTTATGGACGGTAGAACGGAGGAGTGCCCTGGTCCGCGACTATCTCGGCACGCTGGATCTGGCGACCTTGATCAGCCATCGCGTGCCCTTTGCAAAGGCGCCGGAAGCCTACGATCTGGTCGATCGGCGGGGGGCAGAGGCCATGCAAGTGCTACTCACCTATGGCGAAACGACATGACGCTAAGGTTTTCCGCCTGCATCGAGCTGCTGTTCGCCGCCGAGGCCAACGATCCGGAGGAACGCATCCGGCTGGCCGCGGCGGCTGGCCTGCCGGCTGTCGAGTTCTGGTCCTGGCGCGACAAGGACCTGCCGTCAATCGTGGCTGCTCTGCAAGGCACCGGGCTGACCCTCACCAGCTTCGTCAGCGAACCCATGGCGCCATTGACCGACCCGGCGCAGCACGGCGCGTTTCTTGACGGGCTGGCAGACTCGATCGCCGTCGCGCAAAAACTGGGCTGCGGCACGCTGATTGCCCAGGCGGGCCCCCTCCGCCCCCACGTGCCCCGCGAGGATCAGCACGCAGCCATTGTCGAGTGCCTCGCCAGAGCGGCTGAGATCCTAAAAGGCACCGGCGTAACTCTGCTCTTGGAGCCGCTGAACACGCGCGTGGACCATCCGGGTTACTTCTTGCCCTTCACGCCCGAAGCGCTCGACATCATTGATGCGGTCGGGCGTTCCGAGATCCGCCTGCTTTACGACCTTTACCATTCAGTGGTGATGGGCGAGACGCCGCAAGCGGTACTCGCCGGCCGGATCGATCGGATCGGCCACGTGCATCTGGCGGACGCGCCCGGACGACAGGAACCGGGCACCGGCGCCCTGGACTGGCGCGGCCAGATCGCCTGGCTACAGCAGCAGGGCTATGACGGGTTCGTCGGGCTGGAGTATCGACCGTCGCAAGGCACGGTCGACAGCCTGGCGGCGCTGATGGGGCGAAGCGACGGCTCAGCCCCGATCGACTAGCCGACCGGAACTATTCCTCGTCGTCGTCCTCGCGCTCAGCCTCGACGCGGGCGAGATCTTCCGCACCCTTCGCCGACTCGTCGCGGTCAACCAGCTCGATAACGGCCATCGGCGCGGCATCGCCATAGCGGAAACCCGCTTTTAGCACGCGGGTGTAACCGCCCGGACGATCCTGATAGCGGTCGGCCAGGGCGTCGAACAGCTTGGCCACCATGTCCTTGTCGCGCAGGCGGGCATACGCCAGCCGCCGGTTGGCGAGGCCGCCCTTCTTGGACAGGGTGATCAGCCGATCGACCACGCCACGCAGCTCCTTGGCTTTCGGCAGCGTGGTGACGATCTGTTCGTGGCGGATCAGCGAGGCGGCCATGTTGGCGAACATCGCCTTGCGATGGGTGCTGGTCCGGTTGAGTTTGCGTCCGCTCAGGCCATGGCGCATGACCGTCCTCCTTCTGATCTAGGCCTCGCCGCGCGAAGCCGATAAGCGTCACCCCCGCCCGCTCGTCCGGTACGGAGGGGTCGGGCCACCGCGGCCCTTGGGTAAGAGAGAGCCGCCTTAGTACGGCTCTTCCAGCTTCTTGGCCATGTCCTCGATGTTCTCGGGCGGCCAGTTCGGGATCTCCATGCCCAGATGCAGACCCATCTGGGACAGGACTTCCTTGATCTCGTTCAGCGACTTGCGGCCGAAGTTCGGCGTGCGCAGCATCTCGGCCTCGGTCTTCTGAACCAAATCGCCGATATAGACGATGTTGTCGTTCTTCAGGCAGTTGGCCGAGCGTACCGACAGCTCCAACTCGTCGACCTTGCGCAGCAGGTTCTGATTGAACGGCATGTCCTCGCCGCCCTCTTCGCGGCGATCGGCCTGCGGCTCCTCGAAATTCACGAACAGCTTCAGCTGGTCCTGCAGGATGCGGGCCGCCAGGGCCACCGCATCGTCCGGCGTGACGGCACCATTGGTCTCGACCGTCAGCGACAGCTTGTCGAAGTTGGTCATCTGGCCGACACGGGTGTTGTCGACCTTGTAGGAGACCTTGCGTACCGGGCTGTACAGCGCATCGACCGGGATCAGGCCGATCGGCGCGTCCTCGGGCCGGTTCTCGGCCGCCGAGACATAGCCCTTACCGGTGTTGACGGTCAGCTCCATGTTCAGCCGCGCGCCATCGTCGAGGTGACACAGCACCAGATCCGGGTCCATGACCTCGATGTCCGGGCCGGTGATGATCTGGCTGGCGGTGACCGGGCCGGGCCCGTCCGCGTGCAGCCGCATCTTCTTCGGCCCTTCGGAATGCATGCGCAGAGCCAAGGCCTTCACATTCAGCACGATGTCGGTGACGTCCTCGCGCACGCCAGCGATCGAGGAGAACTCGTGCAACACGCCGTCGATCTGGATCGAGGTGACGGCCGCACCCTGCAGCGACGACAGCAGGACACGGCGCAGCGCGTTGCCCAAGGTCAGGCCGAAACCACGCTCAAGCGGCTCGGCGACAATGGTCGACTTGCGCTGCGGGTCGTCACCTGGGTTGAACTCAAGCGCGTTGGGCTTGATCAGGCTCTGCCAATTATTGGCGATCATGGGGTTGGTTCCTTATCCACGATAGCTGCCCCGGCAGGGGGCGCTTGAACCGGGCATTGAGCCGGCGCCCAATGGCACCGGCCTTGCCGCGACCGATCCTGTCTGATGGCGCTCGCCGTGGTTACGAACGCGGTCCCGGATCGGCGGTTCCGATACTGTAGGGCCTAGACCCGCCGCTTCTTGCGCGGCCGAACGCCGTTGTGCGGGATCGGGGTCACGTCGCGAATACTAGTGACGGTGAAGCCGACGGCCTGAAGCGCACGCAAGGCGCTTTCGCGGCCAGAGCCCGGGCCCTTGACGTTCACCTCAAGGGTCCGCATGCCGTGCTCTTGTGCCTTCCGGCCGGCATCCTCGGCGGCCATCTGGGCGGCATAGGGTGTCGATTTGCGGCTGCCCTTGAACCCCATCAGCCCGGCGGACGACCAGCTGATCGCGTTGCCCTGTGCGTCGGAGATGGTGATCATGGTGTTGTTGAAGCTGGCGTTCACATGGGCGACGCCGGAAGTGATGTTCTTGCGCTCGCGGCGGCGAATGCGCGTGGCGGCCGGTTTTGCCATAACGGTCTCTTAGCCCCTATTTCTTCTTGCCGGCGATCGGCTTGGCCGGGCCCTTGCGGGTCCGCGCATTGGTATGGGTCCGCTGGCCGCGCACCGGCAGGCCGCGACGATGGCGCAGGCCGCGATAGCAAGCCATGTCCATCAGACGCTTGATGTTCATGGCCGTCTGACGGCGCAGATCGCCCTCGACCGCATAGTCCGTGTCGATGGTTTCGCGGATGCGCATCAACTCGTCTTCGGTCAGGTCGCTGACCCGGCGCTCCGTCGGAATGTCCAGCTTGCCGCAAATCTGGCTTGCGGTGGTCCGACCGATCCCATGGATGTAGGTCAGCGCGATCTCAACGCGCTTGCCGGTCGGGATGTTGACGCCAGCAATACGTGCCACGCCCTCACTCCTCTTTCATTGCCACCTGCGGTGCTGCCGCTGACCGATCGACCGATGGGGTCGAGCCGGCCCTGCCACACCGGGTTTGCCTTTGATGATGTCGCCGCGCTAGCCGGCATCTCAACCGGACGCGCAAGCGCTTGTTGCCGGGCATGTCGCCACGCCCAGGGAAGCGCGAAATATAGTGATTGGCCCCGCTAAGTCAACAGGACAGCGGGGCTACACAGCCTCTTTCAAAATCTCGTCGATGGACGATGCCACGGTCTCGATCGGCGCCATGCCGTCGACCGTGCGCAGGATGCCGCGCTCGCGGTAATAGGGCAGAATGGGAGCCGTCTGGCGGTGATAGACCTCAAGCCGCGTCCTCAAGGTTTCCGCCGAATCATCGCCCCGCCGCTGATCCGCCGGCGTTTCGGCGATGCGGGTTTCGATCCGCTGGAACAAGGCCTCTTCATCGACCTCGATTTCAATCACGGCGTCCAACTGCTTGTCCTTTTCGGCAAGCATCGTGTCAAGAGCCTCGGCCTGGGGCACCGTGCGCGGGAACCCGTCCAGAATGAAACCCTGCGCACAGTCCGGCTGTTCTATTCGATCAGCGATCATTGCCACCATGATGTCGTCCGACACCAGCTGGCCGGCATCCATGATCACCTGGGCCTTGCGGCCAAGCTCGCTGCCACTGGCGATAGCCGCCCGCAGCATGTCGCCTGTCGAGAGCTGCTTGAGGCCATGCGCACGCTCAAGACCCTTCGCCTGCGTGCCTTTGCCGGCACCAGGCGGGCCCAACAGTATGATGTTCATCCCCGCCGTCCCCGAAGCTTCGCTTTCTTGATTAGACCTTCATACTGGTGCGCCATCAGATGCGAGTGGATTTGCGCAACCGTGTCGAGCGTGACCGTCACCACGATCAGCAGGCTCGTGCCGCCGAAATAGAACGGGATGGCGTACTGGGAGATCAACAACTCAGGCAGCAAACAGACGGCCGTCAGATAGGTCGCACCGATCGCGGTGACCCGGGTCAGGACAAAGTCGAGATAGGCTGCCGTGTTGGCGCCAGGCCGAATGCCGGGCACAAAGCCGCCATACTTCTTCAGATTGTCCGCCGTCTCCTCCGGGTTGAAGACGATGGCGGTGTAGAAGAAGCAGAAGAAGATGATCAGCGCTGCATAGAGGATCAGATACAGCGGCTGGCCGTGGCCCAGCATGATCGAGATGAACTGGACCCAACCCGGGCTGTCGCCGCCGGAAAAGCCGATCAGCGTCGCCGGCAGCAGAAGCAGCGAAGAGGCGAAGATCGGCGGGATCACGCCGGCCGTGTTCAGCTTCAGCGGCAGGTGCGACGACTCGCCGCCAAACATGCGGTTGCCGACCTGTCGTTTGGGATACTGGACGATGACCCGTCGCTGCGCCCGCTCCATGAACACGATGAAGGCGATCACGACGATGGCCATGACCAACAGGCCGATGATCACGAAGGCCGACAGGGCGCCCTGACGGCCCAGCTCCAGCGTGCCGACGAGGGCGCGCGGCAGTTCCGCGACGATGCCGGCGAAGATGATCAGGGAGATGCCGTTGCCAACGCCGCGCGCGGTGATCTGCTCGCCCATCCACATCAGGAACATAACGCCGCCGACGATCGTGATGACCGTGGAGAAGCGGAAGAACCAGCCGGGGTCGATGACTGCCGGCCCACTGGAGCCGACGGCGCCTTCCAGTGCGATCGCCAGGCCATAGCCCTGGACCGCCGCCAGCAGCACGGTCAGATAGCGGGTGTACTGATTGATCTTCTTGCGGCCCGACTCGCCCTCTTTCTTCAACTGCTCCATGCTCGGCGAGACAGCCGTCATGAGCTGCATGATGATCGAGGCCGAGATGTACGGCATGATGTTGAGCGCGAAGATCGTCATCCGGCCGAGCGCGCCGCCGGAGAACATGTTCAACATGCCCAACAGGCCGCCGCCCTGGCTCTGAAACAGCTCCGTCAACACCGTCGGGTCGATGCCCGGAAGCGGGATGTACGTGCCGATGCGGTAAACGATGAGGGCGCCGAGCGTAAACCAGATACGCTTCTTAAGCTCGGTCGCCTTGGCAAAAGCGCCGAAGTTTAGATTGGCAGCAAGTTGTTCTGCGGCAGATGCCATATCGTCCTCTGGCTTACGACAGCGCGGCCGACGACCCTTCGCCGTTCACGGCCGCGCACCTTATACCAAGCGTGATTGCAAGACGATAGCTGGGGAGTCGTCAGCCCTCCGTCGAGGCTTCGGTTGCCGCGGCACCTGTCACGATGACTTGACCACCGGCCTTCTCGACCGCGGCCATCGCGGCCTTCGACGCCCGCGCCACCTCGATGGTCAGCTTGGTTTTCAACGCGCCCTTCGCCAGCAGGCTGATCCCGTCATGCCGGCGTGAGACCAGCCCGGCCTCGCGCAAGGCGTCGGCGCCGATCGTATCCTTGGCGTTCAAGCGCTTGGCGTCGATCGCCTGCTGCAGCGCGCCGATATTGACGACCGCATAGGTCTTGGCGAACTTCGCGTTGTTGAAGCCGCGCTTTGGCAAACGGCGATAGAGCGGCATTTGGCCGCCTTCAAAACCCTTGATCGACACGCCCGACCGGCTCTTTTGGCCCTTGTGTCCACGACCGGCGGTCTTGCCCTTGCCCGATCCGATGCCCCGACCCACCCGGGTCCGCGCCTTACGGGCGCCGTCATTGTCGCGAAGATCATTGAGTTTCATGGCTTCTTTTCCTCACGGAGCCCGACGGCGCTTTGCGCCGCCTGCCCTACCCCTGTCTCTTTGTCGTCAGCGGCCTCAGCCTTGCTGTTCGACGCGAACCAGATGCTTCACCTTTTCGATCATGCCCCGAACCGCGGGCGTGTCTTCCAGCTCGCGGGTCCGGTTCATCTTGTTCAAGCCCAGGCCGATCAAGGTCTTGCGCTGATAAGACTGGCGGCCGATCGGGCTGCCGGTCTGGGTAACCGTAACGGTTGGCCCGGCCTTCTTTGCCTTCGGCTTGGCCGGGGCCTTCGCAGTGGCAGCCTTCGTCGAAGCCTTGGCCGCCGGCTTCTTCGCTGCGGCCTTTGGGGCAGCTTCGGCCTTCGTTGCCGGCTTGCGCGCAGCGGGCTTCTTCGCCGGCGCCGGCTTTTCGTCGGCCGGCGCGTCCGCTGCCTTGGTTTCCTCAGCCATTCGCGGCCTCCTTCGTCTCGGCCTCGGCGTCATTGGCGGCCTCAGCCTTCGGCGGCCGGCCGGACAGCTCGCTGACCTTCTTGCCGCGACGCGCGGCAACCGCTCGCGGTCCCTCGATCGTCTTGAGCGCCTCGAACGTTGCCTTGATCATGTTGTGCGGGTTGGACGAGCCAATCGACTTCGCAACGACATCCTGCACGCCCAGCGCCTCGAAAATGGCACGCATCGGGCCGCCGGCAATGATGCCGGTACCTGCCGGGGCGGCGCGCAGCAGCACCTGGCCCGCGCCGAACCGACCCTTCTTGTCGTGGTGCAATGTCCGGCCCTCGCGCAGGGGCACTCGGATCATGCTGCGCTTGGCCTGCTCGGTCGCCTTGCGGATCGCCTCCGGCACCTCGCGCGCCTTGCCCGAGCCGAAGCCGACCCGGCCGCGCCCGTCACCGGCGACGACGATGGCCGCGAAGCCGAAGCGCCGGCCACCCTTGACCACCTTGGCCACACGGTTGATGCCGACCAGCTTTTCGATCAGATCGCTGTCTTCGCGCCGATCTTCGCGCTGCATGCGTGCCATGTCTCAGGCCCCTTCCTAAAAGTCCAGCCCGCCTTCGCGGGCCGCATCGGCCAGGGCCTTGACCCGACCGTGATAGAGATAGCCGCCACGGTCGAACACGACCTTGGTCACGCCCGCCTCCTTGGCCCGCTCCGCGATGCGCTTGCCGACCGCCTTGGCCGCGTCAATGTCGGCACCGGTCTTCAGGCTGTCACGCAGATCCTTTTCCACGCTTGAGGCAGCGGCAAGGGTTCGCCCGGCCGTATCGTCGATAAGCTGGACATAGATCTGTTTGGACGAGCGGAACACACTCAGCCGCGGGCGCAGCCGGCCCAGCTTGCGCAGCCGGTTGCGGTTACGCTGCGTGCGCCGATCGCGAAGTCGTTTGGTCGTCAGCATCGCTCTTCAGGCCCTACTTCTTCTTGCCTTCCTTGCGAAGGATCGTTTCATCTTCGTACTTCACACCCTTGCCCTTGAAGGGCTCGGGCGGACGCCAGCTGCGAATCTCGGACGCCACCTGGCCGACCTTCTGCTTGTCGTGCCCGGAGACCTCGATCGCCGTCGGCCGTTCGCACTTGATCTCGATCCCGTCCGGGATCGGGTACCGCACCTCATGGCTGAAGCCGAGTTGCAAGACCAGGTCCTTGCCCTGAACCTGGGCGCGATAGCCGACACCGTTGATCTCCAGCTTCTTGCTGAAGCCATCACTGACACCGACCACCATGTTGTTGATCAGCGTGCGGGTCGTCGCCCACATGATGCGGGCCTGGCGCGAGTTCGAGCGCGGCTCGACCGACACCTGGCCGTCATTTTGGGCGACCGCGATCTCGCTGTTAACGACGAGCTGCAGTTGGCCGCGCTTGCCCTTGGCCGTGACCTCCTGGCCGTCGACCTTCAGCTCCACGCCTTGCGGCACGGTCACCGGAAGTTTGCCGATGCGGGACATCAGTCCAGTTCCCCTAAAATACTTCGCACAAGACCTCGCCACCGACATTAGCGGCGCGGGCCTCGACATCGGACATAACGCCACGCGGCGTCGACAAGATCCGGATGCCCAACCCGTTATAGTAGGTCGGCAAATCCTTGATCCGGGAATAGACGCGGCGGCCCGGCGTCGACACGCGGTCGATGCGGCGGATCACCGGCTGTCCTTCATGATACTTCAGCTCGATCTGCAGGTTGGCGATACCGGTTCGCACGTCCTCGCGCGAATAGCCACGGATATAGCCCTCCCGCTTCAGCACCTCCAGCACGTTGGCGCGGAGCTTCGATGCCGGGCTTTCGACGACGTTCTTGCCTGCCCGCTGTCCGTTGCGGATGCGCGACAACAGATCGCCCAGGGGATCGCTTAGCGACATATGCCCAATCCTCCTACCAACTCGACTTGACCATGCCCGGGATCTGCCCGGACGAGGCCAATTCGCGCAGCGCAATGCGGCTCACCTTGAACCGCCGGTAATAGGCCTTCGGCCGGCCGGTGACCTCGCACCGGTTGTGCAGCCGGGTCGGCGATGCGTTGCGCGGCAATTTCGACAGCTTCTGATAGGCGTTGAACCGGTCCTCGGCGGACACCGACTTGTCGTCTGCGATCGCCTTCAGGGCCGCCCGCTTGGCGGCGTACCGGGTCACCAGTCGCTGGCGCTTCTTGTTGCGTTCAACGGCGCTCATCTTGGCCATGTTCTGCCCTTCCGACCGTTAGTTGACGAACGGGAAGTTGAAGCCGCGCAACAGCGCCTTCGCTTCCTGATCGGTCTTCGCCGTCGTCACGATGATGATGTCCATGCCGCGCACCCGGTCGACCGTGTCGTAGTCGATTTCCGGAAACACGATCTGTTCCTTGATGCCCATCGAGTAGTTGCCACCACCGTCGAAGCTTTTCTCCGACAGGCCGCGAAAATCGCGAACGCGTGG
The DNA here is from genome assembly GCA_039819285.1 of Pseudomonadota bacterium. GTDB lineage: Bacteria > Pseudomonadota > Alphaproteobacteria > DSM-16000 > Inquilinaceae > JANQGH01. The sequence continues at coordinate 62 of JBCBSH010000165.1, read as the reverse complement.
CAGCGCGATGTTCACCAGACGATCGAGAAACTCGTACATACGGTCCCGGCGCAAGGTCACCT
>JBCBSH010000164.1:0-10482 GCA_039819285.1 Pseudomonadota bacterium | reverse complement strand
GGTGTCCACCATGGGGCGGACCATCGTGCACCCCCGGCCGGCGGGTGCCGGGCAGGCGGCCAAGATCTGCAACAACATGGTCCTGGGCGTATCGATGATCGCTGTCTCTGAAGCGTTCGGGCTGGCAGATCGGCTGGGCCTCGATCGCCAGAAGCTGTTCGACATCGCTTCGCAAAGCTCGGGCCATTGCTGGTCGTTGACCAACTATTGCCCGGTGCCGGGCCCGGTGCCGGACTCGCCTGCCAACCGCGACTATGAGGCCGGGTTCACCGCCGAGATGATGCTGAAGGATTTGCGGCTGGCGCAGGATGCGTCGAACGCGTCCGGCGCAGCGACCCCGCTGGGTGCCGAGGCGGCGGCGCTTTACGCGCTCTATTGCAACGCCGGCAACCAGAAACAGGACTTTTCAGGTATCTTCAAGATGCTGGCCGCCAATCACCGAGATAAGGCGCGTTAAAGCAGATCGAGAGGAGTCCGGGCCGCAAGGCGGCACGGAAATGCCTCGCCAATCTGCTCTAACGCGTTGGCAGGGTCCGGATCGGACGACCTCGGCCAGACGCGGTACGACGCCGATCGTGGCCCGGCCTGATCGGCCAGGGCCGGAACCTATTTCTTGGATCGTGGCTGTTCGCCGCTTTGCCAGAAGCTGAGAAGAAAGCCGTCGGGGTCGTTGAAGTCCGCGGTCCAGCCGCCGGGTGCCTCGCTGACCGGCGTTACAATGGTCACGCCCTTTTCGGCCAGCGCTGCGACCATATCGTCGATGCCGCCATCGGCGAGCGAGAAGACGAGCGCTGGCGTGGTCCCGCGCTTGGCGTCCATCTGAAAGAACGAGATCTCCAGCCCCTGGTCCAAGGTTGCCGTAAGCCAAAACGGCTCGAACCCCTCTTGTCGTTCAATGTCTAGACCGAGGACATCTCGATAAAACGCCTCGGTCGCGGCGATGTCGGAGACATAGAAAACGACGGCAGCGGTATGCGGTTTTGGGATCATCTCTTGTCCTACTCAGGTGTGTTGCTGGCTCCACCCTACTGTTGCCGCCGAACCGGCTTTTGTGAGCGCCGGACGATAAAAACATGGCCATCGGGATCATGGGTGGCCAGATCGCCGCGCTGGGCAGCCAGATAGGACCGCGCGTGACGGCGAATCTGCCCGTAGTTCAGATCGCCACGCAGTCCGACAAACTCCTCAAGCGCCGGCGCGCCGATCTGCGCAAGCGCCTTCTTCAGCGCTCGGATACGCTGGCGCAGGGCCGCGTCGGTGATGTCCAGCAGATACGCGATCTCGATGCGGCTATGTCCGGAAAGGGCCAGCAACGCCAAGAGTCGCAACGATGAGGGCAAGTCGGACGAAAGGACGAGGGCTTGGGCGTCCACGTTCCGCGCGGCTTGGTCCGACTGCTGCACGTGCCAAGACCGGTCACGTGCCATGGCCCGCGCCCGTGTCCGCGCTTGGTGGCGGGCCTTGTTGCGGATGACGCCGCGCAGCCATCGAAGGGTCTTGAAGTCGGCGAAATCCCTGTTGCCCGTGCGAATGGCTTCAATGAGGGCTTCCTGAACCAGATCCTCCGCATCTCCAACGGCCGGCGCCAACCGGCGCGCGTAGACGGCCAACCCGCGCAGCGCCTCCCGCTGCCGCGCTAGCGCGGACATCGATCCCGGCAACCGGCTGTCCTACGGCTGGCAATCATTGCGAGATATCGGTCACCTCAACGTCGACGCTGCGGCGCCGACCGTCGCGAAGGATCGTCAGATCCACCGAGTTGCCAATGCCGACGGTTTCGAGCTGAGCGACAAAGTCGGAAAGATCCCGAACGGGCTGGCCGTTGGCGGCGATGATGACGTCGCCGATGCGCCCGCTTTGCCGGTCCATGGCCGTAAGGCCGGCGCGTGCTGCCGGCGTGCCCGGTACGGTGTTGGCGATGACCAGGCCGTCGACACCCAGCCCAACACTCACCTCCTCGCTGAGCACCGAGATGCCGATGCCAAGCCGCGGCACGCGACCGTCGCGGATCAACTGCGGCACGATCTCGTTGACGATATCGACGGGCACGGAAAAGCCGATGCCGGCATAGCTGCCAGTATCAGTGATGATGGCCGTATTGACCCCGATCAGCCGGCCCGAGGTGTCGAGCAGCGGGCCGCCGGAGTTGCCGGGGTTGATCGCAGCATCGGTCTGGATCACGCCGCGAATTTCGCGTCCGGTCTCGGTCGGCAAATCTCTGTCCAGCGCACTCACAATGCCGCTGGTAAGCGAGCGATCCAGGCCAAACGGGTTGCCGATCGCAAACACGGTTTGCCCGACCTTCAAGTCTTCCGAACTGCCAATCGGCAGGGTTCGCAGGCCGACCGGGGCGTCAACGAGACGCAGCACCGCCAGATCGTAGTCGGGTGCTGCCCCGACCAGCGTGGCGGTCATGGCGTCACCGGCGCCAAGGCGAAGCAGGATGCGGCTGGCGTTCTGCACGACGTGATAGTTCGTCACGACGTGGCCGGCCGCGTCCCAAACGATGCCGGACCCGGTGCCGGCGGCCGATCCGTGGGGGCTCACCGGACCGTTCGTGGGCTGTTCCGAATAGACAAAGGCGACCGCCGGTGCCGAAGCCTCGAAGACCTCGATGGTGACCTGTTCGAAGTCCGACAGTTCGCCCCTCGGCGCGACGATCCGAGGTTCGTCGGCGGCGAACAGGAACCAGCGGACATAGTCGGCACCGATCCACAGCGTCGCCAGCACCAGCATCCAGATCAGAAACAGGCGTGTCAGGCGATCGTTCATCGCAACGCAATCGACCTTGGCCGCATCCTCACCGTTGGGCAGCGCTGACCGATCGCCGCGCCCGCCGCAAGCGGCCGGATGTCTTGCAAGCAGATCATAGGCGGGAAGGGCCGAGCCCTAAGCGCCGTCCTCGGGGTCTCGGCTTGTGGGCTTCGGAGATGCGCACCGTCTCCTCAAAAGAACGCGTTGAGGCCCGTCTGTGCCCGGCCCAGGATCAAGGCGTGAACATCGTGGGTGCCCTCATAGGTGTTCACGGCCTCCAGATTCATCACGTGGCGGATGACGTGGAACTCGTCCGCGACCCCGTTGCCGCCATGCATGTCGCGGGCCGTGCGAACGATGTCCAGCGCCTTACCGCAATTGTTGCGCTTCATCAGCGAGATCGCCTCGGGCGGTGCCGTGCCTTGGTCCTTCATGCGGCCGAGGCGCAGGGCGCCGTTCAGGCCCAAAGTGATCTCCGTCTGCATATCGGCCAGCTTCTTCTGGATCAGCTGGGTCTGGGCCAGCGGCCGGCCAAACATGCTGCGGTCCAGCGTGTATTGCCGCGCGGCATGCCAGCAGAACTCCGCCGCGCCCATCGCGCCCCACGAGATGCCGTAGCGGGCATTGTTCAGACAGCTGAACGGACCCTTCAGGCCCGTCACGCCCGCGAGCAGATTGTCGTCCGGGACGAAGACCTCGTCCATTACAACTTCGCCGGTGATCGACGCGCGAAGTGAGAACTTGCCCTCGATCTTGGGTGCTGACAGACCCTCCATCCCCTTCTCCAGGATGAACCCGCGGATGGTGTCGCTATCATCCTTGGCCCAGACGACGAATACGTCGGCGATGGGTGAATTGGTGATCCAGATCTTGGAGCCGCTGAGCTTGTAGCCACCGTCAACCTTGCGCGCCCGCGTCTTCATCGCGCCAGGGTCGGAGCCGGCGTCCGGCTCCGTCAGGCCAAAGCAGCCGACCCATTCGCCGGTCGCCAGCTTTGGCAGGTACTTCTGACGCTGTTCCTCACTGCCGAACGCGTAGATCGGATACATGACCAGCGAGGACTGCACCGACATGGCCGAGCGATAGCCGCTATCGACCCGCTCCACCTCGCGCGCCACGAGCCCATAGCAGACATAGTTGACGCCGGCGCAGCCATAGCCGTCGATCGTCGAGCCGAGAAAACCAAGCTCGCCCATTTCGTTCATGATCTCTCTGTGAAAGATCTCGTGCCGGTTGCCCTCCAGCACGCGGGGCATCAGCTTGTCCTGGCAGTAGTCGCGGGCCGCGTCGCGCACCATCCGCTCTTCCTCGCTCAACTGTTCTTCCAGCATCAGCGGGTCCTGCCAGTCGAACGAGGGGCGCAGGTTGGCGGGCTTCTTTGGCGCGATCTCGGCTGCCGGTGCGGCGGTCATGGCGATTCCTGGCGTTGGTTTTTGCAGTGCACATTAAGTAGCGCGCCGTGCCCGATTTGTCATGGTCGTTCACCGTAACCCCATTATCTGGGATTGGTACCAAGGCACGGACAATATCTGGTGTGCAGCACTAGAAGTCTGTGCCAGAATGCACCGCCGATTTCGCCGTCTTAGGGTCCCTAATAGACCATGTCGACTTTGCCCGTTGCGGTCGCCAGCGATCACGCCGGATTTGAGCTGAAGGAGCTGCTGAAGTCCCACTTGCAAGAGCTGGGGCACGAAGTGCTTGATCTGGGCACCAACAGCACAGCCTCTGTCGACTATCCTGATTTCGGGTATGCGATGGGCGAGGCCCTGGCGTCCGGGCTTGCCGAACGCGGCGTGGTCATTTGCGGTACGGGGATCGGCATTTCCATCGCTGCCAACCGGAACAGCGCGGCGCGGGCGGCGCTTTGTTACAACACCACAGCCGCGCGGCTGGCCCGGCAGCACAACAACGCCAATGTGCTTGCGCTGGGCGCAAGGCTGGTCGGCACGGAGGTCGCCAAGGACTGTCTTGAGGTCTTTCTTGCGACCGCGTACGAAGGCGGCCGCCACGACAGACGCGTGGCCAAGCTGTCTTGAACCGAAGCGCCGATGCTTTTTAGGAGTGAGCCCATGTCGTCAGCCAGCCTTTCACCGTCTGGAGAAGCCGTCACCGATACCTTCTTCGGCCGAGGTTTGGCCGACCGCGACCCCGAGGTCGCCGACGCGCTGGGTCACGAACTGTCCCGTCAGCAGCAGCAGATCGAACTGATCGCCAGTGAAAACATCGTGTCGCGCGCGGTGTTGGAGGCGCAGGGGTCCGTGCTGACCAACAAGTATGCCGAGGGGTATGTCGGCCGGCGCTACTATGGCGGTTGCGAATATGTTGATGTCGCGGAGAAGCTGGCGATTGAGCGGGCCTGCAAGCTGTTCGATTGCGGCTTTGCCAACGTTCAGCCGCACTCCGGCGCCCAGGCAAACCAGACCGTCATGCTGGCACTGCTGAAGCCCGGCGATACAGTCATGGGCATGTCGCTCGCGGCCGGCGGCCACCTGACCCACGGCGCGCCACCGAACCTTTCGGGCAAATGGTTTAACGCCGTGCAGTACGGTGTCCGGCGACAGGACGCGCAGATCGACTATGACGAACTGGCCGAACTGGCGAACGAGCACCGGCCGGCGTTAATCATCGCCGGTGGCTCCGCCTATCCGCGGCATATCGACTTCGCGCGTTTTCGCCAGATCGCCGACAGCGTCGGTGCCTATCTGATGGTCGATATGGCGCATTTCGCCGGCCTCGTCGCCGGCGGCGTGCATCCCAGCCCGCTGCCCCATGCCCACGTGGTCACCACGACGACACACAAGACCTTGCGGGGCCCGCGCGGCGGCATGGTGCTGACCAATGACGGCGACCTCGCCAAGAAGATCAATTCGGCGCTGTTCCCCGGCCTGCAAGGCGGTCCGCTGATGCATGTGATCGCTGCCAAGGCGGTGGCCTTCGGCGAGGCGCTGACGCCGGAATACAAGACCTACACCCGTACGGTTATCGACAATGCCAAGATGCTGGCCGCGACCCTGCAAAGCGGCGGGCTGGACATCGTGTCGGGTGGCACGGACACCCATTTGGCGCTCGTTGATCTGCGGCCGAAGGGGCTGACCGGCAAGGCGGCCGAAACCAGCCTGGAGGCGGCCTACATCACCTGCAATAAGAACGGCGTGCCGTTCGATCCGCAGAAGCCGGCGATCACGTCAGGCATTCGTGTCGGCTCGCCGGCGGCGACGACCCGGGGCTTCGGCCAGGCCGAATTCCGCCAAGTCGGTGAGTTGATGGTCGAGGTGTTGGACGGCTTGGTCGCCAATCCGGACGACAATTCGGCCGTCGAGGCATCGGTTCGGGAACGCGTGACGGCCCTGACCGGCCGCTTTCCAATCTATCCGTCCCAATGACTCCGGCGATGGAGCGCCGTTCGGCAAAGCAACAAGAACAAGTCGAGGCATAAGGCATGCGCTGTCCGTTCTGTGGTCATGACGATACCCAAGTGAAGGACTCACGGCCCACAGAGGACAACTCGGCGATACGACGGCGGCGCTTTTGCCCGGCCTGCGGCGCCCGCTTCACCACGTTCGAACGGATCCAGATCCGCGAGTTGACCGTGGTCAAGTCCGACGGCGACCGCGAGCCGTTCGATCGGGACAAGATGTTCCGCTCGCTGCAGATCTCGCTGCGCAAGCGCGATGTCAGCCCGGAACGGATCGAGCGGCTTGTGAACTCGATGGTGCGGCAGTTGGAAAGCTCCGGCGAGAGCGATATCCCGTCGAAGGCCATCGGCGAGATGGTGATGAAGGCGCTCGCGACCTTGGACAAGGTCGCTTACGTCCGCTACGCCTCCGTCTACAAGGATTTCCGAGAGCCGGGTGAGTTCTCCGACTTCGTCGACAGGCTGAAGATGGATGCGGATGACTAATCGCGAGACCCATGGGCGAGGGCGCTGACGCCCGCTTCATGTCGATGGCCTTGGCGCTGGCGCGTCGGGGTTTGGGCCTTGTATCGCCGAACCCCGCCGTTGGCTGTGTCCTGGTCAAGGATGGCGTGGTCGTCGGGCGGGGCTGGACCCAGCCTGGCGGACGCCCTCATGCCGAGGTCGAGGCCTTGGCGCGGGCCGGTGCGGCCGCCAATGGCGCTACGGCCTATGTCACGCTTGAACCCTGCAGCCATCACGGCAAAACGCCGCCCTGTGTCGATGCGCTTATTGCCGCCGGCATCCGCCGTGCCGTGATCGCGGTTGAAGACCCGGATCCGCGTGTGAATGGAAAGGGCGTGCGCGCGCTGACGAAGCACGGCATCGAAGTCGACCTCGGGGTCGGGGAGGTCGAGGCACGGGCCGTCAATGAGGGGTTCTTCAACCGCATCCGGCAAAAGCGGCCAATGGTCACGCTGAAGCTGGCAATGTCCTTGGATGGCCGGATCGCGACGCATACCGGCGAGAGCCAGTGGATTACCGGCGAGGCGGCGCGCATGGAGGCCCATCGGCTGAGGGCGACGCATGATGCCATTATGGTCGGCAGCGGCACGGCACTGGAAGATCGGCCGCGCCTGGATTGCCGTCTGCCGGGCCTGGCGGACCGTTCGCCGATCCGGATCGTGGCCGATCGACGGCTGCGCCTGCCCCTGACGTCGGGTCTTGTCGCGACGGCCAAGGACACACCAACCTGGCTCGTGACCTTACCGGACGCTGATCGCAACCGCCGTGCGGCGTTCGAGGAATGCGGCGTGACGGTTATCCCCGTCTCCCCCGCGGCACCTGGCACGGAAGACATTGCACACGTGCTGGCCGTGCTGGCCGAACGTGGCATCACCCGCCTGCTGGTCGAAGGCGGCGCCCATCTGGCCGCAACCCTGCTGCAGGCCGACCTTGTCGATCGGCTGGCCTGGTTCCGCGCCCCCAGCCTGATCGGCGGCGACGGTCTGCCGGCGATCGCTGGGTTCGGCGTCGACAAGTTGGAACAGAGCCCGGGCTTCTTGGTGATCGATCGGCGAATGCTCGGCGACGATCTCTGCGAAACCTACGTCCGGGTTCGAAACTGACGTCAGCGCCGCAGGCGCCGAGCAGACCGCCGGATAAGTGAAACTTATGTGACATCGCCTCTGCTGCTTGAAAACGCTCGGCGATCGGCCATGCTCGGCCCCGGCCGGCGCGCGAACGAGGGGAGCCTGTTAGGCTGAGATCGCCGGACGTGGGGTTTTGCGGATTGGAAGAAAAGCTCCAATGACGCTGTTCAACAGCCTGTCAGAGTATTTCCTTCTGCTGTTCGTGCTGGGCGGGGCGGCGATCTGGTTGCGCCAACGCGCTGCTATTCGCCGCGAAGAGCAGGCGGTCTTCGGTCGGCTCGTGACCGATTTCGCGTTGCCGGCATTGATATTTCTAAGCATCAGCAAAGAGCCTTTGGTGACCGAGCGGCTTTTGCTGGCGCTGCTGCTGTTCTGTTCGATCGCTGTCGTTGCAGCCGTGGCCTGGTTGGCCGGCCGCTTTGCCGGCCTTAGCGATCCCGTTCTTGGCTCGGTCGTCTTGGTTTCCGGCGTCGGCAGTTCGTCGACGCTTGGCTATCTGTTGGTCTTGCAAATCTACGGCGAAGACCCGTCGATCATGAGCGCCGTCGTGACAATGGGCGAGATTGGCGTTCATCTGCCGCTCTTCACGATCGGCGTTGCCATCGCCATCCATTTCGGCCGCGACAAAGCGTCAGACATCAGTCTTTGGTCGGCAATCCGGCCGTTCTTCACGTCGCCCATCTTTTTGGCGATGGTGTTGGGCGTAATCGCCGCAGCCGTGCGCTTGCCGCAGGACCATTGGGCCGTCGCGATCGTCGATGATCTGCTTGGTGTTGCGGCGGACTCGCTGCTGTTTCTCGTGGCCTTCACAACAGGACTGATGCTGAAGCCAATTCCACTCCGCAATCTGGCCATGCTTATCGCAATCGTCGCGGGGCTGAAGCTTGTCGTCGAACCGCTGATTGCCCTGACGGTTGGGTCGATCCTAGGGGTTGGAACACTTGAGCGCGAATTGCTCGTGTTGGAGGCTGGTATGCCCGCAAGCATGGTGGCGGGCGTGATCGCCATGCGCTATGGCTGTGACGGTGCCGTTGCCTCGGCCGTGGTGATCGCCACCTACTTCTTCTGCCTGGCAACCCTGCCGGTCATTATGCTGATCGGCTTTACCTGAAGTGACCAAATAACTACTGATCGTATCATGCTGATATCATTTGGTTTTCGATCTCCGAGAAATCGAAACAACCTTCGGTTGACTGATCCAATGGGGTCGTCGGCCCGATGACGCTTCAAACAGCCATCGCGGTGGCTACCGCGCATATTGACGACGGCGATTTTGAGCGCGACCTGGCGCGACGCGTCGCCATCCCGACTGTAAGCCAGCCCCCGATTGAGCGTGCTGCCTGTCAATCCTACCTGGTTGACGAGATGGGCCCGGCCTTGGCCGCGCTAGGCTGCAATTGGCGGATCGTCGAAAACCCGGTCGAACCGGACTGTCCGGCATTGGTCGCGGACCGCACCGAAGATCCGGCGCTGCCCACCGTGTTTTGCTACGGACATGGCGATGTCGTGCGCGGGCTGGACGATCTCTGGCAGGGCGATCTGTCGCCCTGGCGGCTGGAACGGCGGGGCGACCGGCTCTACGGTCGCGGCACCGCCGACAATAAGGGCCAGCACTCGATCGTCATGGCGGCGCAGCGCGCCGTGCTGGAGACGCGGGGCCGGCTCGGCTTCAACGTCAGATGGCTGATCGAGACGGGGGAGGAGGCAGGGTCCGCCGGCCTGCGCGAGATCTGCCGCGCCCATCGGGACGCACTGGCTGCTGACTTTTTGCTGGCGTCGGACGGCCCACGCCTGTCGCCCGATCGGCCGATGCTGGCCTTGGGCACGCGGGGCACGATCAACTTCACCCTGGGGCTCCATCTTCGCGATGGCGGCGTCCATTCGGGCAATTGGGGCGGCTTGGCGGCCAATCCAGCGACGATTATGGCGAATGCACTGGCATCGATCGCCGACCACCGGGGCCGCATCGCCATTGCGGACTGGCGGCCGGACAGCCTGACGCCCGCCGTGCGCCGTGCGCTGGCGGCCATCGCGCTTGAGGGGCCCGACGGCGCCTTCGCACCGGACGAGCATTGGGGCGAACATGACCTAAGCCCGGCGGAACGGGTCTTCGGCTGGAACAGTTTCGAGGTCTTGGCATTCACGGCCGGCACACCGGACACGCCGGTGAATGCGATTCCGCCGTCGGCGGAGGCCCATTGCCAGTTACGCTTCGTGGTCGGTACGGATGTCGATACGATCCTGCCGGCTCTGCGCGACCATCTCGATGCGAACGGCTTCGGCGACATCACGATCAGCCAGCCGGACAGTGTCGTCTTCGGTGCGACGCGCACTGATCCGGAGTCGGACCTCGTGCTTTGGGCGTCCTCGGTCGCGGAACGACAGACAGGACGCTCGGTGGACATCCTGCCCAATGTCGGCGGCTCTTTGCCGACCGATGTCTTTGTCGAAGAGTTGGACCTGCCCATGTTATGGGTACCGCACTCATACGGCGGCTGTGGCCAGCACGGGCCGGACGAGCACCTCCTGTTGCCGCTGGCCCGCGAGGGATTGGAGATTATGACGGCCCTGTTCTGGGACATCGGCGAGGGCGGGGCGCCTGTTGGCAATCAGGCGGTACGTGCGCAAGGGTAGGGCATGTTTACCGGCATCATTACCGACATTGGCGAGATCGTTGCGATT
>JBCBSH010000163.1:0-10524 GCA_039819285.1 Pseudomonadota bacterium | reverse complement strand
CGCCTTGGCGGCCTCCTGAATGCCGATCATCACGCCCAGGCCGTTGACCGCCATAATCCGGTTCCAGTTGTCCTCGGTGGTCTCCAGAAACGGCTGCGGTCGGTTGAAGCCGGCATTGTTCACGATGGCATGCAGAAAGCCGAACGCATCCTCACAGGCCTGGATGGCCGCCGCGACGGACGCGCGGTCCGAAACGTCGGTCTTACAGAAGATCGCCCTGCCGCCGGCTGCCTCGATCTTGGCGGCAGCCTTTGGCCCCTCCGTAGCGTCGAGATCGGCGATGACCACGCCATAGCCCTTGTTGGCACTGCTCTCGGCAATGGCCAGCCCGATGCCGCGTGCAGCACCGGTGACGACGACGCCGCCAGGATTGTCTGAACTCATAATCTGCCTCCCGTGATCACTGGGTCTTTTTGTGCAGGACGAAGTCGAATGTGGACCGCCATCTTGTGTCGCCGTCGCTGACCGGCTGGAATGCGACGATCAGCGATTCCTTCACGCCGAAAACCGCATCGGATTCCAGATAGGGATCGCCATCCACGAAAATGTGCGTGACGACCGTGTCGTAGCCCTCGGCGCTGATGATGAAATGCATGTGCGCGGGGCGATTGGGGTGCCGCTCAAGCCGGTAAAGCAACTGCCCCACGGGCCCGTCATCCGGGATCGGGTAGGAGACCGGCTTGATCCCGCGAAACTGATACCGGCCATCGGCCCCGGTCGTGAACACACCGCGATTGTTGTGCTTCGGCTGCACGTCGGGCTGTTGCACGTCATAGAAGCCGTCCTCGCTGTCGCACCAGACATCGATCCGCACGCCTTCGATCGGGGTGCCGTCGAGGTCCTTGACGGTCCCCTCAAAGACGCAGGTTTCCCTGGCCCCCTGCAGCGTGATCGACGCCCCCATCGGATATTCGGGCGCGCCGTTCACATGGAACGGGCCCAACACGGTGTTCTCCGTGGCACCGGTCGGACGCCGGTTGTTGATCGCGTCGACCAGCATCGAGACGCCCAGCACGTCCGACAGCAAGATGAACTCCTGCCGATTGTCGTCGCAGATTTGGCCGGTGCGGGTCAGGAAGTCGATCGCGGCGGCCCACTCGTCCTGGGTCAGTTCAACATCTTTGATGAATGCGTGCAGGTGCTTGACCAGGCTGTGCATCACGTCCGTCAGGCGGCCATCCGTCTTGTCGCCGACGCGCGCGTTCACCGCCTCAACCGACGACTGCTCGGTGAAATACTGAATGTTGCTGTGATCGGTCATCGAAGGTCCTCTGGGTTCGGTCGTCGCCTGGAAGAACCGGGGTCAGGCTTCCGCCTTTCGCCGCGCGGTCGAATAGATCAGCGCTGCGGCGAGGATCAGCGCGCCCTGGAACATGTACTGATAGGTCTGTGTCAGCCCGAGGAAGGACACCGCGTTCAGCACCATCGTCAGCAGCAGCGCCCCCATCACCGTGCCGATAAAGGTACCACGACCGCCGAGCAGGCTGGTGCCACCGAGCACGACCGCCGTGATGCTGGCGAGCGTGTAGTTGACGCCTTGCGCCGGGTCCCCGACACCGATTTGCGCCATCAGCATGATCGCCCCAAGTGCGGTCAGCAGCGAGCAGGCGACATAGCCGGCGATGAAGGTCAGGTTGGTCCGAACGCCGACCCGGCGGGCATTGTCCTCGTTCGACCCGACGGCCCGCAGTCTCCAACCTGGGCGACGCTTGCGCAGCGTGAACTCGGCAGCAATCGCCAGCACGACCAGCACGATGAACGCGATCGGGATCGGCCCGAGGCGCCAGGTCAGCGTCTCGATAACCCCGAAATTGATGAAGCCGTCCGGACCGTCGCGCAGTACGAAGCTGAGCCCCTGCAAGCCGATGAACATTGCCAGAGTGGCCGCGATCGGCGTGAAGTTGGCAAACCGGATCAGAGAGCCGTTGATCAGCCCAACGACGAGGGCGCCGGCGAACATCAAAGCGAAACCGGCGGCGATCGTCAGGGCCGGCTGGCCGTCATTGACGAAGAACGAGGCAATCACCACGAGGAACCCGGCGAGCGGTCCGACGGACAGGTCGATCCCGCCCATCAGCAGTGCAACCGTCTGCCCAAGAGCAATGAAGCCCAGCGCCGTGGCGAGGATCAAAATGTTGGAGATGTTGAAGGCGGACAGAAAATTCTCGTTCTGGCCAAAGACATAGAGCGCAAGCGCGAGCGCCACGACGACCAGCGGGCCGACTGTCGCATTGTCGGTCTGCACGAAATGCTTCACCCGCTCGCCGAAACTGGCGTGATGCCGGCGGGCTTCTTCGACCTGATGGGCGTGGGTGTCGGCCTGTACCGCCGCGCCGACGATCCGCGCCTCGGTGATGTCGTCGCCGCGCAGCGTCTCAACGACGCGCCCGCGCGACATAACGATCACGACGTCGCACAGCCCTTCGAGTTCGGCAGCGTCGGAGGAGTTGACGATCACCGGCGTTCCCGAGCGCGAGACCTCGCGCAGGATGCGGTAAATCTCCGACCGCGCGCCGACATCGACGCCCTGGGTTGGTTCATCAGCGACAATGAAGCCCGGCTCAGACAACAGAGCGCGGGCCATGACAACCTTCTGCTGGTTGCCGCCGGACAGCGACAGGATCTTGGCCTCCAGCCCTGCTGTCTTGACCGCCAGCTCTTGAAAGACCTTGTTGACCTTATCCAGTTCGCGTGGCCGGCGCATCACGCCGCGCAGGCTGAACTTCTCCAACGCGGCGAAGGTCGCGTTTTCGCGCACGGTCAGATCCTTGGCGACACCCTCCGTATGCCGGTCCGATGGCATGTAGGCCGCATGGGACTTGAGTGCGGACGCCCCGATCGCGCGGCCATTGAGGTGCACCTCACCCGTAATCGATTGGAGGCCAGCCAAGGCGCGCATCAGGTCGGCCTGGCCATTGCCCTCGACGCCAGCGACGCCAATGATTTGGCCGCGGCCGACCTCGAAACTGACGTCCTTGAACTTTCGCCCGCTGAGGCCAGAGACCGTGAAGTTGATCTCCGGCGTGGGGTCGTCGAGCTTCGGTGGGAAAGCGGACTCCAACGAGCGGCCGACGATCATGCTCAGCAGGTCTTCGTCGCTGACCTCGTCGACCATGGCGCGCCCGGCCATGCGACCGTCGCGCAGCACCGTCACCCGGTCGCCGATCTGGCGCAGTTCCGCGAGGCGATGGGTGATGTAGATGACCGATGTGCCTTCGGCCACCAGGCGCCGGACCTGGCTGAACAGCATGTTTGTGGCGTCTTGATCCAACGACGCCGTCGGTTCGTCAAGGATCAGCACCCGCGGATTGACCGCCAGCGCCTTCGCCAGCTCCAAGAGGTGTTTCTGCGCCACAGGTAGGCTGCCCGCGCGGGCCTGCAACGGCACATGCAGCCCGACCTCGTCCAGCATGCGCCGGGCGATCTCTCTCGTATCGCCAGCCGCAAAGACCTGGGCGGGCAACGCCACCTGCAGGTTTTCCAGCACCGACAAATCCTCAAGGATGGCCGGGTGCTGATAGGAAATCGCGACCCCGAGGTCGGCCGAACTGTCCGGCGACAGCGGCGTCACATCGCGCCCGTCGAACGCGATCGCGCCGCGATCCGGCTGAAGCACGCCGGAAATGATGTTCATCAAGGTGGACTTGCCGGCGCCGTTCTCACCGAGGATGGCGTGAACCTCACCGGCAAAGAACTCGACGCTGACATCCGTCAACGCGTGTACGCCCGCGAATGACTTAGACACGCCGGTCATCCGGATCACGGGGTTGCCGCGATCGGGCTCGATGGCGTCGACGGCGCTTGCGGCTTCGATGGGCTGTGTCGCTGTCATGCTCAGTCTCGATCGACGATGGGATGCACCGGCAAGGGCGGCTGGCCCCGGGCAGGGAGGAATGCCTGGGGCCGCCCTCGGATCAGTTGCCCACTGCGTCCGCCTGAACCTGGGCCGGTACGGCCGAGGACAGGTAGATCGCGCCGGGCAGATCCGGTTCGCACTGGACCGCGTTCGGCTGATCGGTAATCGAGTTTTCGAACACGCCCGAGGTGAACACGTCGGACTCCGGCGGCGTGCCGCCTGTCGCTTCGGCTATGGCCCATTGCACGGCCAAGCGGACGTTGTCCGTCCCGGTCTCGACCGTCATCAGGTCGAAATCGGGGTTGTTTGCCTGGTTCTCCTGCCAGAAGCAGCCAAGGGAGTTGCCGTCCGAGGTGGCCAGCGCGGGGATCGAGCGATCGAAATTCTCGAAGACCGGGAGCGCGCCGACGAGGGACGGTCCGAAATCCGAGACGATGACGTCAATATCCTCGTGCTGCGCGATGGCGGCCGACAGGACCTGCTGGGTCAGCGCCGGGTCCCAGTTCGTGACCGCGAACGGTTCCGGGTTGAGGAAGACATAGCTGTCGTCGAGGACCTGCATCATGCCCTCCAACTCCTCCAATCCCTGGCTGTTGCCGGCCGGACCGCTGAGGAACAGGATGTTGGCGCCGTCCGGGAACTGCTCGATAATCCATTCGCCCCACAGCACACCGTTCTCGACGAAGGAGGCCGCGACATAGCGCGTGTAGTTGCGACCGGCCTCGCCGCCGACCACGACGCGATACGGAATGACGATCGCGCCCGCGCGGTAGGCGTTGGTCAGCGCCGGCAGCACAGCCGGGCCAGCGTCGCCAAAGACCACCAGCGCGTCGATCCCGCGCGCGGCCATGGAGTTGATGTCGGAAATGGCCTTTTGCGTGTCCCCCTGCCCATCGGCATAGAGGTATTCGGTGATGCTGGGGCAGAGCTCGGCCTCTTGCCGTCCAGCCTCCGCGGTCACGATCCGCCAGCTGTTGCCGCCAAAGCCGTCGAGCAGCGCCAGTGATGCCTCGTTGGGGCCACACCACGCCGGCGCGTCCTGTGCTGAGGCGGCGCTGCCAAGCAGGGTCATTGAAAGCCCGGCCGCGGCGATCGCGATGGCGGTTCTGCAAGTCAATTGGGTCATGTCACTCCTCCTTTGGGTTTCTATTGGCGAGTTTGGTCGTGAGGGTGGTCCAGTTGATCGAATAGATCCCGATGCCGACCACGAGCGCTAAGGCTTGGATGATGGTCTGGGCCGAGAACGGCACACCGACCGCGAGCGCGAACTGGCTCAACTGGTTCAAGAAGAACGCCGCAATCACGACCGATATCGGGAAGCCGCGTCCGCCCAGCAGCGAAGTGCCGGCGAGCACGACGACCGCGACTGAGGGCAGCAGCAGGCTGTTGCCTTGGAACGCCGTGGGCTCGCGGGTGATGCCGGCGATCAGGATGCCGGCCACGCAGTAGTGCAGTTGCGCGAAGACGTAGGCCATCATCTGGTAAAGCTTGACCCGCAGCCCCACGGCCTGCGCGGCAAGCGGATTGGCCCCGATCGCCTCGAAGCGTCGGCCGACGACCGTCTTCTTCATCATGAAGGAGACGAGCACCAGGATCGCAAGCGCGATAAAGACCGAATGATTGATGCCGAAGGTCCGGCCGCCGGCTATTTCGGCCAGCAGGTCGGTTGTGGTGCGGGGCACGCCTCCCGAGATCGCGAAAACGCCGCCAAACAGAAGTGCGTTCATCCCGATCGTCGCGATGATCGCGTTCAGCCGATAGACGCCCACCAGCACGCCGTTGATCACGCCCGCCGCGATCGCGCAGCCGAAAGCAAACAGCACAGCGCCGAAGAGATCCGCATCGTTGCCCGAGGGCATATGCGTCGCGATGACCACGGCCAGCGAGACACCCCCCGGCACCGACAGGTCGAAACCGCCCTGCTGCACGACCAGCATCTGGCCAAGGCCGACGATGGCCAATACCGCCGCGAACGGCAGGCTGCCGACCAACGCGCCCGTCGAAACGGCCGAAGGCGCGAAGATGAGGCACAGCACGATCAGCGCCACCGTCGATCCGACGATGGTGACAAAGCCCTTGGCGAGCGGGATCTGATGAATCCCTGACCGGGAGCCCTGAGTGTCGAACTGTGTGTCGGTTTGTGCCATCGCCCTTGTCTTGCGTTCTGTATCTGGCTGGTCGGCCGGGTTTGTTGTCGTCAGGAGATGTTCAAGGTCACCTTGACCGCCGCCTCGGGGTTCTTGCCGAGGTCCAGCGCGGTTAAGGCGTCATCGAGGTCGAATTGGTGGGTCTGGATCGGCGACAGGTCGAGGCCGGTTCGTTCCAGAAAGCGGATTGCCGCAGGCCAAACGCCCGGCGAGCCGATGCAGCCGCGCACGGTCAGGTCCTTGATCTGGATCTTGCCAAGCTCGACGGGGAACTTCTGGCCGATATTGATGCCAACCATCGACACGCAGCCCTCGGGCTTGGCGTAGTCGAAGACGTTGGCCAGCGACGCGGCGTGGCCCGCCGCCTCGACCACGAGGTCGGCGCCGCCGCCCGTCATCTCCCGCACGGCCTCGACCGGATCGCCGGCGGATGGATCGACGGTGCCATCGGCGCCAAGGCGCATCGCGATGTCGCGCCGCAACGGCACGGGGTCGACGACGATCACACGGGCGCCCATGCCGATGGCCGCCGCCGCTGAGACCAGCCCGATCGTACCACCGCCGGAAACAACAACCGTCTGCGAGGCATCAACGCCACCATGGCGCAGCACTGCGTAATAGCCGCAGGTGAAGGGCTCGATCAGCGAGCCTTTGTCGTCGTCCACCGCATCCGGCAGCTTGTGAAGCCATTCCGGGCGCGCCGGGAAAAACTCCCGGTTGGCCCCGTCCATGGAAAAGCCGAAATGGTGGATGCGCTCCGGCGTCGGGATCACGCATTCGCCAACGACCCGGTCGCCGACCGAAAGGCCGGTGACATTGTCGCCGACGTCGACTACTTCGCCGACCCATTCATGGCCGGGCGTTACCGGATAGGTGATCGGAATGATGTACTGTCCGGCCAGAAGCTCGTAGTCGGAATGACAGATGCCGACCTTGCGAGACTGGATCATGACCTCGTTCTCGGTGATCGCGGGCGACTGGACTTGCGTCACCACCGGCTTCTTCGGCTCGTCGAAAATCAGCGCTTTCATCACACCGTCTCCATCTCTGCCGGTGCCGGTTCGGGCACCGTTTCGATCCGACCGCTTGAGGCAGATTTGAAGACCGCCTCCAGCAGCGCGATGGTGTTGACCAGTTGATCGCCGGTGATCGGATAGGGCTGCAAGCCATGCACCGCGCGGGCGAAGGCGACCAGATTGTCCTTGACCGGCTCGGCCGGGCCGACCTCCTCGGTAACGATCGGCCCACCTGCCGTGGCGGAGGTCACGACCCAGCCATCGGGCGCCTCGACATGCGCCTTGTCGCGAATGTCAACCCAGCCTTTCGAGCCGTAGACCGTGAAGCGCGACATGAAGGGATTGGCAAGCGAGGCCGAGACGTAGGCCGTCCCGCCGCGCTGGAACTTGACGTAAGCCGCCACGGTGTCGCCCTGCGGCAGATCGGACGAAAGCCGCTCGCAATGGCACAGCACGCTTTGCGCCGGCCCCAAAAGCCTTACCGACAGATCGAGCAAATGGATGCCGGTTGCCGTCATCCCGCCGGCGGGCGCCTGATCGGCCTTCAGGCGCCAGTTGCCGTGATCCAGAGACAGGAACTTGTCGTGGCTGAAGTTGGCTTCGATCTGGTGAATGCGTCCCAGTTGCCCCGCATCCGCCTTGGCCAGCAGGTCCGCGATCGGCGGTTCCCAGCGCCGTTCGTGCCCCATGCCCAGAACCAGACCCGCGTCGCGACAGAGCGTGACGGACCGCGCGGCCTCGGCGGCTGTCAGCGCCAGGGGCTTTTCGCAGAAGATGTGCCTGCCGGCCCGGACGGCCGACTCGATCTGGGCGCTGTGCAGCGCGTGAGGCGTCGCCAGCACGACCGCCTCGACCGCTGGATCGCGCAACGCGTCGGTGTATTCAGCCGACAGCGGGATACCCTTTTCGGCACACAACCCCATAACGGAACCGGTATCAGGCTCGACCGCGCGCACGACCGCGATCTCGTCCGATGCGGCCTCCAGCACGGCGAGCATCTTGCGGCCCCACCAACCGAGCCCCACCAGCGCGATGCGGACCGGATCGGGCATCAGCGATTGTCCACACGCTTGGCAAACGGGCGGATCGACACGGTCTTCCACAGGCCCGCCTGTGCGAAGGGATCGTCCCGGTTGAAGGCCTCGACCTCGGCAATGGTGTCGGCCTCAAGGACGAAGCAGCTGCCGATCATCGTCTCTTCGTCGTCGGCCAAGAGTGGCCCGGAGATCACGGTCTTGACCGGCGCCTGGGCGAGGTAGGCCTTATGGGCGTCATACAGCGACAGCCGCTTTTCGACCGCGCCGTCATGGTCCAGACAGTGAACAACGTAATGCATGGTGCTTCCCCTAGGCTGCGGTCTTCACGAGGGAATGATCCGGCGCGCCCGCAGCTCGTCGAACACGTCGAAGAAGCTGTCGGGTGTACGCTGATGGGCCGTGAAGCCGCGCGTACGGCTGTTGGTCATGTCGGTGAGACATTCCAGATCGCGGCCCAGATCGGCATCGCTGTGCCACCAGGAGGCCAGCCGGCCTGCGGGAATGTCCTCCAGCCCATGCTTGGCCACGATCTCTGACCAAACCGCATGGGCATCGGCCATCTGCTCTTCAAGAAGGGTTGGATGGCCGGGATAAGGCGCAGCCTCCAGGTCGAAATAGGCGGCGATCTGCGCCCACAGCCAGGTCCAGCGAAACACGTCGCCGTTAACGGTGTTGAAGGGCAGGTTCGCGGCCTCCGGCGTGGTCGCGGCCCAATGGAGTTGCTTGGCCAGCAGTCGTGCGTCGGTGACATCGGTGACGGCGTTGTACTGGTCGGGCGAGCCGGGAAAGACGAAGGGCCGACCTGTGTGCTTGCAGATCGAGGCATAGATCGCGAGCGTGACAGCCATGTTCATGGCATTGCCGACGACGAAGCCGATCATCGTATGGGGGCGATGGACCGACCAGGTGAAGCCCCGCCGGTCGGCCATTTCAAACAGCACGTCTTCCTGATCGTAATAGAAGTTCGGCCCCGGCAGCCTTGGGCTGTCTTCCAGGAACGGCGTGTAGGGCGTGACCTGCGCGTAATCGTCGAAGGACCCGAGATAATGTTTCAGGCCCGTCACCAGGGCCGCATGGCGCAGTGGCGCGGCCGCGATGCCGTCGAAGAGATTGCGGATCATCGCGGTATTGACGGCGACGTTTTCCTCTTCGGTCGCCTGGCGAGACCAGGTGCAATAGAAGACGTGGGTAACGTCCAACGCCTGGCGAAGCGCCGCGGCACTGGCCTCGGCATCGGTCAGGTCCGCGGCGATGTGGCAGTCGGACCAAGACAGATCCGCCGCCCCACGCGAGACCGTGACAACCGTCCAGCCGGCGTCTTTCAGGTGCCTGCCGGCATAGCTGCCCGACAGGCCGGTGGCACCGACGATGAGGGCGACATTCGAACCGGTCATGGGCTCACCAGGATCTTCAGGTTCACGCCGGCCGGGTCGAGCAGCGCCTCAAAGCCCTCCTCGACCACATCGTCCGCGTCGATCCGGGCGGTAATGACCTTTTCGACGGGGAAATCACCAGCGGCGATCATGCGCGCGATGCGCGGCCAGATCTGGGTCGGATAGCACCAGGTCGCCTCGACGGTGAGGTCCTTCAGCGCCCAGAGCATCGCGTCGACCCGTGCGGGTTTCATGTGCAGGCCGACTTGAACGACCCGGCCCTGGCGGCGCACCGCCTCAACACAGGCATTCAGCGATGCTTCGAGACCGACGCATTCCAGCGCGACGTCGACCCCGACACCTTCCTCGGTTAGGTCCCCAACCAAGGCCGGGAGGTCGCCGGTGACGGGGTCGACGACGGTGGCGTAAGGCGCGAACTCCGACAGGATGCGCCGGCGGTTCGGATTCGGTTCGGACACGATGATGGTCGACGCGCCCGCGGCATGGGCCGCCAGTACGGTGAGCGCGCCGATCGGCCCGGCGCCCGAGACGAGGACGGTCGATCCCGCCGTTACGCCGCCGCGATCGACACCGTAAAGCGCGACCGCCGCCGGCTCGATCATCGCCGCCTGGTCGTCGGTGATGCCGTCGGGGACGGGCTGCGCATTGTAGTCCTTGACGATCGCCTTTTCGGCCATCCCGCCCCAGGCCCAGCTCAGCCCCACGCAAGCCATGTCGGGCGACAGGTGATAGAGGCCGCGCCTGCCGTAATAGTCGTTGCGCGGCGACAGCAGCGGCTGGACCGAGATCCGGTCGCCCGCCGCGACGTGGGACACACCATCCCCGACCGAGAGCACGGCGGCCGATGTTTCGTGGCCTAGGATCTGAGGATTGCTGGCGCCCGTGTAGGCGTGCGGCGTTTCGGGGGTCACGATGGGGCCGGCGATGTATTCGTGCAGGTCGGTGCCGCAGATCCCGGTCACGATCGGGGCGATCAGCACATCGTCCGGCGCCAGCGCGGCGCTGGGCTCGGCGACGTCTTCGACCCGAATGTCCTTGGCCCCATGGAACCGGACCGCCCTCATCTGATCCTCC
>JBCBSH010000162.1:0-10544 GCA_039819285.1 Pseudomonadota bacterium | reverse complement strand
CATCCCTACGACGCGCTGATGTACCGGTTCGAGCCGGGGGTTACGAAGCGCGATCTCGATACCCTCTTTGCCCGCTTGCGCGAAGGCATGTTGCCGCTGGTTCGCGGCATCGCCGAAGCGGAGGAGCCGCGCGCCGATTTCCTCTATCGCGACGTTCCGGCCGAGGCGCAGCTAGCCTTTGGCGAGGCGATGGCGGCGCGGGTCGGCTACGACCTGGATCGCGGGCGGCTGGACACGACGGTGCACCCGTTCGAGGTGTCCTTCACCCGCAACGATGTGCGCATCACGACCCGCGTCTCGCGCACCTACATGCCGATGGCCCTGTTCGGCGCGCTGCACGAGGCGGGCCACGCCCTCTACGAACAAGGCGTCGACCCGGCCTATACGCGTACGCCGCTGGCCACTGATCTGGTCAGCCTCTACGCCGTGGGCGGCGTCAGTTTCGGCGCCCATGAAAGCCAGTCGCGCCTTTGGGAGAACCATGTCGGCCGCAGTAGGGCCTTTTGGCTCAACCATATGGACGACATCCGCGCGGCCTTCCCCGGCGTGCTCGACGATGTCGGCCCGGAGGAGTTCTATCGCGCCGTCA
Source organism: Pseudomonadota bacterium (assembly GCA_039819285.1). Lineage (GTDB taxonomy): Bacteria > Pseudomonadota > Alphaproteobacteria > DSM-16000 > Inquilinaceae > JANQGH01. The sequence continues at coordinate 9,955 of JBCBSH010000162.1, read as the reverse complement.
ACCGCTCGCGCCCCAGCTTCATTCGGGTCGAGGCCGACGAACTCACTTACGATTTCCACATCATGGTCCGCTGCGAGATCGAGGCGCGGCTGGTCGATGGCAGCCTCGACGTGGCCGACCTGCCCGAGGCGTGGAACGCGCTGATCAAGGAATATCTCGGCATCGACGTTCCGGATGACGCACAGGGCGTGCTGCAGGACGTGCACTGGTCCTCCGGCCAGATCGGCACGTTTTGCAACTACACCATCGGCAACATCATGGCGGCGCAGCTGTTCGACACTGCGACGCGGGAAACGCCGTCGGTTCAGGCCGCGCTCGACGCTGGCGACTACTCCCCCTTGCGGGACTGGATGACCGACAAGGTCGCGCGTCACGGCCGCCGTTTCACGCGCGACGAGCTTCTGGAAAAGGCCACGGGTCGTCCGCTGGACCCCGATCCCTACATCGCCCATCTGACCCGCAAGTATTCGGAGATCTATGCACTTGGTTGAGCAGGCCGCCACGGGCCGCGACATGGGAGAATTGATATGAGCAGCGACGTCGACCCGCGGATAGCCAAGCGCGTCAAGATGGCGGACGGTGCCCTGATCACGCGCATGCTCGACATCTCAAACGGGCTTGATGACGTGATCCGCATGGGTCGCGGCGACCCGGACCTCGATACGCCGGCGCATATCGTGAAGGCGGGGCAAGAGGCACTGGCAAACGGCGCCACCCACTACACCCATCCCCTGGGCATTGAGCCGCTGCGCGCGGCAATCGCGGAGAACATAAGCCGTTTTGGCGGCGCTGACTACGCCACCGACGAGATCATGGTCACGCCGGGCGGACAGCACGGCATGTTCGTGATTGCGCTGTCGCTTCTAAACCCTGGCGACGAGATCATCGTGCCATGCCCCGGCTACAATCCCTATCATCAGGCCGCCGACCTTGCCGATGCCGTGGTGCGCAAGGTCCCCATGACCATGGAGACAAACTTCACTCTGACGGCCGACCTTGTGGCGCCGCACATCACGGAGCGGTCGAAGATCCTGGTCCTGATCAACCCCAACAATCCAACGGGCACGGTGACGCCGCCCGACGAGGTCCGCAAGATCGCCGAGCTTGCCAGGGAAAACGACCTGATCGTCATCTCCGACGAGATCTATGCCCGGCTCACCTTCGGCAACAACACCGTGCAGCCGGTCGCCCCGCTGCCCGGCATGCGCGAGCGCACCATCACCCTGTCGGGCTTTTCCAAGGCCTACGCGATGACTGGCTGGCGGATCGGTTATCTCGCCGGGCCGCGTGCCTTGATCGAACCGATGTCGGAGGTGAACCACGCCTTCGCAATTTCGACGACGGCGGCCAGCCAGCATGCGGCGCTTGCCGCCCTGACCGGCGGCGACGAATGCGTAGAGGAGATGCAGCGAACCTATGATCAGCGCCGCCGTGCCATCCTCGCCGGGCTAGACGCGATCGGCATGTCCTATGCCGAGCCGCAGGGCGGGTTCTACGTTTATGCCGACGTTGCGAGCTTGGGCCTTGGTATGGGGGCGGGCGCCTTCTGCGAACGGCTTTTGGCCGAGGGCCGGGTGATGATGTATCCCGGCACGATCTACGGCGACCACACCGACGATTTCGTGCGCATGTCGATGACCCAGCCCGTGCCGCGCATCAAAGAGGCAATGGTGCGCATGGCCGGCGTCGTCGACACCATCCGCGCCGAAAAGGCTGCGCTGGCCAGTTGAGACGGAGATCAGAAGCGATGACCGTGAAATCCGACAATCCCAACACCAAGGGCATCAAGCACATGGCCTTCGCCGCGCGCGATGCCGAGGCCGCGCCTCATAAACCGCTGACATCACTCAACTTAGTTTTCGTTCGGGCTCTGAACACACCAGCCCAGGAGGTGCGTCATGATTACCGGCATTAAACACATCGCTATCGCTGTCGCCGATGCTGAGGCGGCCCTCAAACGCTATCAGACCATGCTGGGCGCGGCGGCAGATGCTGTGCTGAAAACCTCGGACGTCACCCGCCAGCGCGCCGCTGTTTTTATGGTTGGTGATGTGCAGTACCAGCTGGTCGAGTCACTCGATCCCGATGGCCGATACGCGAAGCATGTCGCCGAACATGGCGAAGGCATCCATCACATCTGCTACACGGTGGATAACCTCAAAGCCACCATCCAGAATGCGGAGGCGCGAGGTGCCAGAATGCTTCAGCAGAGTTGCCGCATCTCCAATGACGCTGAGGATATCGCGGCCTGGGATGCCAGTGTGAACGACGATACCGTCTGTCACAACTGCGGTATCAAAGGCCGCTACGAACACCCCGAGGGGTGGGTTGCCTTTCTGGAGGAGGATGGCGTACCAGGCGCAGGCGTTGAGTTTATGCAGGTCTACAAGCCCGAAGAAATCCCCGAAGAGTACCGCGAAGGTCCCCTCGACCTGTAAATTCAGTTCTACTCCACGTTCCTCAAGTAACGTAGAGATTTTCGCGCCCTGGATCAGATCAAGATTTGCCGATGTTTCTATGTTTATTTACTCGTGGATTAGTGTCGTGGATCGGAGCCGAATGATGGGCGCTGATCATACGGCTTCTGCTTTAGACGGATTCGGACCGATGCCAAATTCCTACACGTGCCGGCCGACACAGAAATCACGCATTTTGAGAAATCGGGCAACAAGGTCGCGCTGTTCTACGTCGGCGGGATCGAGATCGAGTTCATGCAGGTCTACACACCAGCCGAGCTGAGGGCCTGGGAAGCAAGCAATACGGAGGCGGTATGAGCACCATCGATGGCGAAACGCTGACTGTCGGGACGGCGACAGCGGCACCGGGCGAGGTCGCGCGTGGGGGAATTCCCGCGGGCGATTTGGCGGGCGGTGTCAAGGTCGAGATCCCGGTTGTTGTCATCAACGGCGCCGGCCCCGGGCCGACGTTCTGGGTGAATGCGGCCATCCATGGCGACGAGCCGGAGGGGCCGCTCGCCTGCATGCTCGCACAAAAAGAGATCGACGCGGCAGCGCTCAAGGGCGCGGTCGTCATGGTGCCATGCCTGAACCCGCTGGCCTTTTCGGCGGCCGAGCGGGGCAACCCGCTCGACACCTTCACCTACGACATGAACCGGGTCTATCCCGGCAAGCCGAACGGCTATTTCACCGACCGGCTGGCGGACGCCCATTGGCAGGCCATGAAGGACGTGGCCGACATCGAAATCTCGATCCATTCCGGCGGCGCCCATTCCTTCCTCGACAAGGCGATCTTCGTCGACGAGCGCCCCGAGAGTGTCGAGCTGGCCAAGGCCATGGGCGACGGCTGGGGCTGCATCATGTCGAACTTCTCGAAGACCGGCAGCCCTATGGCCGCCCTGAACGGTGCCGGCAAGACCGGCATCACGGTCGAGCTCGGCGGCCGGTCGGCCACCTCGCCGGAGCGCTTTCGCTGGGTCGGTGAGGAGCTGGCGAAGTCGATCGTCAACATCTGCTACCACTACGGCATGCTCGACGGACAGGCGACCTATCCCGACCCCTGTTACAAGGGTGTGCAGGAAGCGCTGCTTGCCCCCGCCTCGGGCATCTTCCTGCCCGAACCCGGCGTTCAGTTCCTGACCATGATGAACAAGGGCGACCGGATTGCGACCATCGTCAACATCTTCGGCGATGAGATGGCCGCGCTTCACGCGCCCGCTGACGGGATGTTCTTCGGTCTACGAGCGTTGCCAAACGTCAATCTCGGCGACTGGTGCTGTTTCTTCAACAAGGTGGAGGGGTTACGTGACTGACCGGCGTTGCAACGACTGGGTCGCGATATGACTCGGCCTCGCGATCTGGTCGGCTACGGCGCGCATCCGCCCGACATCCGCTGGCCGGGTGGCGCCGGGCTGGCCGTCAACTTCGTGCTGAACGTCGAAGAAGGGTCGGAGTACGCGATCGGCGACGGCGACGGACAGTCGGAGTCGGCCCTCAGCGAAGTACGTGCGTCTCGCGTACCGCCGGGCGACCGCGACCTGGCCGTGGAAAGCATGTACGAGTACGGCAGTCGGGTCGGCTTCTGGCGGCTTTACCGGCTGTTCCGCGATCGTGGCCTGCCGCTCACCGTCTTCGCCAGCGCCTTGGCACTGGAACGCACACCAGCGGTCGCCGCGGCGATCGCGGAGACCGATTGGGATGTCTGCGCCCATGGCTGGCGCTGGGTCGAACACTACCGGCTCGATCCTGAAACCGAGGCTGAGCACATTGCCCGTGCCCACGAAAGCCTGACGCAAAGCCTCGGCCGCCCGCCGCGCGGTTGGTACTGCCGGTACTCGGCCTCGCTGGAAACCCGCCGTCTGGTCGTTGCCCATGGCGGCTACGACTATGACAGCGATGCCTATAATGACGACTTGCCCTATTGGACCGACGTGAACGGGGCGCCGCATCTGGTCATTCCGTACACGATGGTCACCAACGACGCGAAGTTCCTGTCGGGCGACGTCTTCGCGGCGGCCGATTTCGCCGATTTCCTGATCGACACCTTCGACGTCCTGAACGAAGAGGGTGCCGAGATGCCTCGGATGATGTCGATTGGACTGCATTCGCGCGTCATCGGGCATCCGGGGCGTGTTGCCGCCTTGGTCCGTTTTCTCGACCATATCGACGCAAAGCCCGGCGTCTGGGTTTGCCGGCGGGTGGACATCGCCGACCATTGGCGGGCCCATGTCCGCCCGGAGGGTCTCGTCACCCCGGACCTGCATCTGCCCTCGAAACCCAACGCACCTGCACAGGGGTGAGCGCGGGGTGAGCGACACGGTCTTGCGGCTGCGCCCGCCCGACAGCGCGGACTTCGCCCCCTTCGGCCGGCTGGTCGAGCCACCCGAGATGGCGGGCGAGCGGGCGTTTTACAGCGACTGCCTGCGCGAACCGCCCGAAGGCACCGCGCCCGTTCTGCACGTCAACAAGGTGGAGCCCAGTGCGCTGCCGCTTCAGGTCAGCGAAGTGGAACGGCATCCGCACGCCGCGCAATGCTTCTTCCCGCTGGACGTAGCGGCCTATGTCGCCCTGGTCATGCCCTCCGCTGCGGATGGAAGCCCCGTGCCCGGAGAGGCGCTTGCCTTCCTGATGCCGGGCACCAGGGGCGTCATTTACCATGCCGGCATATGGCATATGGGCGCGACCGTGCTGGAGCGGCCGGGCAATTTCATCGTCCTGATGTGGCGCGGCGGCCCGCAGCAGGATGACGCGGTGCAGGCGATTCCCCCGCTGACGCTGGTTCCCTGACGCCGCGATGAAGAAGCCGCCTGAATGACGACCCGACACCACGCCTGCGGCGCGCAATGAGCGACTTCCCAATCCTGGTTACGGGGGCCGGTGGGTTTGTCTGTTCAGAGATCGCCGCGACGTTCGCGCGGGCGGGCCAATCGGTCATCGCAACAGATCGGGATTTCGATGCGCGAACCGCCAGCCGACTTGAGCGTGTCGAACGGATCGGGGGTCCGTTGAGCGACGTGCTGGCCGGACTGTCCGGGCGGCGTCTTTCAGCCGTGATCCACGGCGCCGCCACGACCGCCGACCCCGAGGCGCTGGGTATCAGCCGGGCGGCGCATCTGCGCGGCAACATGGAGCCGCTCGCGCTAGCGCTGGAGACGGCGCGATCAGCTGGGGCGAGCAGGTTCTTGTTTCTCAGCTCGATGGGCGTGTTCGCGCCCGACGACGGCCCCGTTCGAGACAAACGGTTAACCGAGGCCACCCTACCCACTGCCGACTGTGCCTATTGCGCGGCCAAACGTGCCGGCGAGATCGTTACCGAGGCCGCGGCCGAAAATGGCTTCGAAACAATCAGCCTGCGACTTGGCAATATCTGCGGGCCAGAAGAGGCGTCCCGCCCAACCCGTCAAATCCTCTCGCGGCTGCGCCGCATGATCGATGCGGCTGAGGGTTCCGGTGTGATCGAACTGACCTCTCCCGAGGCCCGAAGGGAATGGGCCTGGTTGCCGGATCTTGCGCGGGGCATCGTCGCGTTGTTCGCGGTGCCGTTCGGTTCCCGCCCGGTCATTCACGCAGGCTCACCCCCGGCGATCCGCGACCTCGATCTGGCGCGCGCGGTAGCCGAACGAAGACCGGGGACCGATATCCGCATCGCGCCGTTTGAGGAGGCCACGCGTCCGCCCATGGGGACCGAGGCCGATAGGGGGCTCTTCGCCACGCTCGATTGGACCCCCATCCCGGAAATTCTTGACCGGCTGGTCCCGGCGGAGGCGCTGTCATGAGCCCATTGCGCCTGATCCTTGTGGGCCTGGGCGCCCGTGCGCGCACTTGGGTGCAGGTCATCGCCGCCGATCCGGGGGTCGAGATCGTGGCCGTGTGCGACCCCGACCCCGCCGCGCGGTCCAAGGCCAAGGCCGCGCATCCCGGTCTGCCCATCGGCGCCGCGCTGGACGAGGTGGTTGGTGTTGCGGCGGACGCCATCTTGCTGGCCACGCCACCCGGCGGCCGCGAGGCGCAGATCGCTGCGGCCTGCGACGCCGGCCTGCCGATCCTGGCCGAAAAACCACTGGCCGACGATGTCGGGGTCGCCCATCGCTATGTCGAGATGGCGGAGGCGGCCGGTGTTCACCTGATCGTCGGGCTGAATTTCCGTTACCTGGCCGTGACGGAGGCGAAGAAGCGTCTTCTGACATCAGGCATCGTCGGTACGCCGGGTTTCGCGCGTTTCACGTACGAGCGTTGGCGCGACGGCACGCAAAGCCGGCTGAACAGCTACCCGCTGACCATGGATCAGCCGATGCTGTGGGAGCAGTCAATCCATCATTTCGACCTGATGCGCTTCGTCTACGTGACCGATCCGCTGCATATCCAGGCCCACACCTTCAACCCGCCCTGGACCATGTACCGGGACGACACCAACGTTTCTGCGCTGATCGCCTTTAGGAACGGGATGACGGTCAACTATCAGGGCACGTGGCAGGCCGGGCATGAGCCGATGCACTTCAACTGGCGCACCGACTGCACCGACGGCATCGTCGAACAGCGCGCGATGTTCGGCGATCTGGGCTATGCGCCGCGCATGCAGCAAGAACTGACGCCGGTCGACCTGCCCCCGCACGAGCCCTGGATTACGGACGCGGCGGCGCTCCTGAAAAACTTCACCGCCATCTGCCTGGGCACGGCACCACCCGCCTGCACCGGGCGCGATCATCTGCAATCACTCTACATGCTGCAGGCCTGCATTCTCGCCTCGGCCCGCCGCGCGGCGGTCGAGATCGACGAGGTGGAAAACCTGGCCGCCGAAGGAAAGGAGATCTCATGCTGAAAGTCGGTATCATCGGGGCCAGTTTCGCCCGCGACGCCTATCTGCCCGCCTTCACCTATATCGACGACGCTGAGGTGGTCGCGCTCGCCTCCGGCCGGATCGACAGCGCCCGCGCCGCCGCGGAACCCTACGGCATCGCCCATGTCACCGACGATTGGCAGGCGATGCTGGCCGCGCACGACCTCGACCTGGTCTGCATCGCCACGCCGACGGTGATGCACGCGCCGATGACCTTCGCCGCCCTGGAACGCGGCGCGCATGTTCTGTGCGAGAAGCCGACCGCCATGAACGCGGGCGAGGCGGGCGAGATGCTGCGTGCGGCCGAGGCGGCGGGGCGGCTTCACATGATCGATCACGAACTGCGCTTCAACCCCAGCCGCATGCGCATTGCGGAGCTGATCCATGGCGGCGATCTGGGCGAGGTTCGCCATGTGAACATCGCCAATATCGGCGCCTCCTGGAACGATCCGGCCAGCCGGCCAAAGGGGGATTGGTGGTCCGACGCGGCCATGGGCGGCGGCCGGCTGGGCGCTAATGGCTCGCACCAGGTGGACATGCTGCGCTGGTGGCTGGGCGAACCGGCCGCCGTTATCGGGCAGGCGCTAACGATCGTGCCGGACCGGATCGACAAGGCGACCGGCGAGGCCTGGACCGCAACCGCCGATGATCTCGCCTATCTGACGCTGGAGATGCGCTCCTGCGCCCTGGCGCAGGTTTTCATGAGCGGCGTCGCCGCCGCGAATATGGGCAACGAAACCCAGATTTTCGGCTCGAAGGGAACGCTGACTCTGTCGAACAGCGACGAGAAACTCTATTTCGCCAAGTCCGGGCAGGGTTTCGAGGATATCAGCGTCGAGGACCCGCATGCCGGGCTCGACCGGCTGAACAAGGGCATCTGGAACGTCTCGGTTCTGGCCGCGCTGCAAGAACTGGTCGGCGCTATCACCGAAGGGCGCGCGCTGCGGCACGGCGCCACGTTCGTCGACGGCCTGCGCAACCAAACGGTGCTGGACGCGGTCGTCCGCTCGACCAAGGACCGGCGCTGGCAGGATCTGGACCTCGAGGCGGTCGGCTGATGCCGGCCCTGTCCGAACAGACGGTCCTGATCACCGGTGCCGCGCAGGGCCTTGGCGCCGCCGTTGCGCGGGTCTTCGGCCGGTCAGGCGTGCGGCTGATTCTGATGGATCGGGACGAAGCAGGGCTTGTGTCGGTGGCGAGCGCTATCGGCGGAACGGTCGAAACCCATGATGTCGATCTCTCCGACGCGGCAGCGACGGAGGCGGCAATTGCCCAACTCGACGCCCCGGTCGACACGCTGATCCACAACGCCGCCATCTTGAAGCCCAAGCCGATCGACGCGGAGAGCCTCGCGTCCTTTCGCGCGACGCTCGACGTCGGCATTCAGGCCGCGTTCCAGCTCACCCAGGCGGCCTGGCCTGGCATGAAGGCGAAGGGCGGCGGCGCGCTGGTCTTTGTGTCCTCGCAGTCGGGCATCAAGGGTTTCGTCGACGAGACCGCCTACTGCGCTGCCAAACATGCGCTTGAGGGCTTTTCCAAGTGCCTCGCCCTGGAAGGTGCTGCGCATGGCATCCTGTCGTGCACGATCACGCCGGGCAAGGCGATGCACACGCCCATGTCCGAACACAACTACCCGCCCGAACTGAAGGCGGAATGGATCGACCCGGAACGGCTCGCGCCTGCTTTCATCGAGATCGCGACAAGGCGGGACATGGCGCTGAGCGGGCAACGGCTGAACGCCTGGACCATGTCCGAGCCCGAGGCCGCCTGATGCCGGCCATCGCAAGCGCCGCCACCTGTTTTGGACAATTTGGCCAGCCATAGCCTCACGAAAGGACCCACGATGCCCAAGGTCGAGATCGCCTTCGACAGCTACTACACCTACGACGAGATGACCGCGCATCTTCAAGCGCTGGCGGCGGCCTATCCCAAGCTCTGCACGCTGCGGTCGATCGCGACGAGCTTTCGCGGGCGCGATGTCTGGGCTGTCGAGATCACCAACCCGGACACTGGCCCGGCCGCGGAAAAGCCGGGCTATTACATCGATGCCCAGATCCATGCCGAGGAACACGCCACCAGTGCCACGGCGCTCTACGCCGTCTGGTATCTCCTGACCAACTACGGTACCGACCCCAAGGTGACGCGCCTGGTCGACAGCCAAGCTTTCTACATCCTGCCCCGCATCAATCCTGACGGGGCGGAATACGCGCTGACCGCGCCTTACTATCCCTGGTGCGGCAACGGTCGCTGCCTGCCGGGCGAGGATCGGATCGATGGCCTGATCGCCCAGGACATCAATGGCGACGGCTATATCGTGCAAATGCGGGTGCCCGACCCCAAGGGCGAATGGAAGGCGGATCCGGACGAGCCGCGCATCCTGGTGCTGCGCGAGCCGGGGGAAGAGGGCGGTGAGTACTACCGGGTCTACCCCGAGGGCGTGATCGAGAACTATGACGGCGTACATGTTCAGATCGATCCGCAGCAAGACGGCAACATGAACCGCAACTTCCCGATCAACTGGTCACCACGGGAGTATGGCGCCGGAGAATACCCGTTCTCAGAGCCCGAGGCGATGGGCATGGGACGATTTATCCTCGATCATCCCAACATTGCTGGTATGTGCGCTTATCACACCCATGGCGGGATCATCCTGCGCCCCTCC
>JBCBSH010000161.1:0-10584 GCA_039819285.1 Pseudomonadota bacterium | reverse complement strand
CTGTGCGGGCCGCGGTCGATGGCGTTGGCGGTCATGCGACGCTGATCCGAGCGCTCGAGCCGGTGCGCGCGGCCGTGCCCGTGTTTCAGCCTGAGCCGGAACCGCTGGCTGCGCTCTCACGGCGGATCAAGGATGCCTTCGATCCCAAGGGCATCTTGAACCCGGGGCGCATGGACTAGCGAGGCGGGGAGGGAACAGGGACATGCAGACCAACTTCACGCTCGCCCAACTGGCCGACTCTGCCGTCGCGGAATCGGAAAAGATCCTGCGCACCTGCGTGCATTGCGGCTTCTGCCTGGCGACCTGCCCGACCTATACGCTGTTGGGCGATGAGTTGGACAGCCCGCGCGGCCGGATCTATCAGATCAAGGACATGCTGGAAAATGACCGGCCGGCGCCGGACAGCGTGGTGACCCATATCGACCGCTGTCTGTCGTGCCTGTCCTGCATGACCACATGCCCGTCCGGCGTGCACTACATGCACCTGGTCGACCACGCCCGCACCTATATCGAGGAAACCCACCGCCGACCGTTTGCCGAACGGGCGTTGCGCACGATGCTTACGATCGTGCTGCCGCGCCCGGGCCTGTTCCGCCTGGCGCTGGTCGGTGCCAAGATCGCGCGGCCGATCGCCGGCCTTATGCCCGGGCGGCTGAAGGGCATCATGGCCATGGCGCCCAAACGACTGGACGGACCAAGCCCGGTCGACCGGCCCCAGACAATTCCTGCAGAGGGGCCACGACGCGCCCGCGTCGCCCTGCTGAACGGCTGTGCGCAGCAAGTGCTCGACCCCTCCATAAACGAAGCGACAGTTCGCCTATTGACCCGCCACGGTGTCGAGGTCGTGGTCGCCAAGGGCGCCGGCTGCTGCGGCGCGCTGACCCATCACATGGGCAAGGAAGGCGCGGCCCATCGCGCCGCCAAGGCCAACATCGACGCCTGGTCGCGCGAACTGCCAGCACAGGGCGGCGAGGGGCTGGACGCCGTGATCATCAACACCTCCGGCTGCGGCACGACGGTCAAGGATTACGGCTTCATGCTGCGCGACGACCCGGCCTATGCCGACAAGGCCGAAGCGATCTCCGGGTTGACCAAGGACATCAGTGAGTTCATGGACAGTTTGGGCCTGATGGAACCCGTCGAACGGCCGCCATTGCGCCTGGCCTATCACTCGGCCTGTTCCATGCAGCATGGCCAGCAGATCCGCGCCGAGCCCAAGGCGTTGCTGACCCGCGCCGGCTTCGGCGTGATGGACGTGCCGGAGGGCCATCTCTGCTGCGGCTCCGCCGGCACCTACAATCTGATGCAGCCGGAACTGGCCGGGAAGCTGAAGGAACGGAAGGTCGCCAACATCGAAAGCCTGGCGCCCGACGCCGTCGCCACCGGCAATATCGGCTGTATGGCGCAGATTGGCGGCGGCACGGACTTGCCGATCCTCCACACGGCCACGCTTTTGGACTGGGCCACCGGCGGCCCGATGCCCGAGGGTCTTGAACCGGCCATTGACCGTGCCGGCGAAAGCGCCCAGGCACAAACGCCGGCTGCGGCTTGATTTCTTCACAACCAGTTTAGTTTCCTTCGCTCCGGTTTCGACCGATATTGGCAAGCATGGGAAGGGGTCTGGACGGTGCCTGATCGCGGCCTGCGGCATGGAGTGTGCGGGTTCCTGGCGGCCTTGGCACTTGGCTGGTCGGTGATGGCCGCTGCCGACCAGAACGATCCGCGCCTTGACGGTCTATTCGCCCAACTTGCGGGCAACCTTACGGCGATAGAGGCACGCCGGATTGAGAATGAAATCTGGCAGATCTGGTATGGCTATGACGGCGACAACGAAGAGGTCGACCGCTTGATGGCCATGGGCCAGTTCGCCAACCGCAGCGGCTTCATCGACCTCGCACACTCCTTCTATTCCCAAGTCATCGAAGCCGATCCGGAGTTCGCCGAGGGCTGGAACCGTCGGGCGACCGTGAACTACCTGCGCGGTGCGCTTGAGGAGTCACTAGCCGATATCGAGCGAACGCTGGCCTTGGAGCCAAGACATTTTGGCGCCCTGGCCGGCCAGGGCCTGGTCTATCTGTCGCTGAACGAGCCGGAGCGCGCGCTTGCCGCCTTCGAGGCGGCGCTGGCAGTGAACCCGCATCTGTCCGGCGCCCGCGCCAACGCGGAAACGCTGCGCGACCTGGTTGGCGAGGCGATTTAGACCAATTTCTCCAAGGCTTGAATTGGCGGGCGACGAAGCCGCCATACCCACATGTTTCGCATTTTGTCGTTGATGCGGTTTGGTTATCGATCTTAATCAGAACGTTGTTGGACAGGTATCCAGCCAAAACCCTAGCATGGCGTCTAATTTGCTATCTGAGATAGCAGTCACCTGAAGAAGGTGGCGCCGTTGACGCCTGGGCGTCCGGCGCCGGGCAGAACGGGGCGTCGCCGCTCCGTCCTCCCGGCACTAAGGGGGACAGACGCATATGCTCTACTTGCAGGACTATCCGTTCACTGTGTTCAGCGATTTCGCGATCAGCTTTGACTTTGAATGGATGATCGCCGGTGGCCAGGTCGCCGCCATCGTCAACGAAGGGCCGGGTGCCGAGGCGCTTTCCGGCAATGACCGCATAATCGGCGTGATGTTGGCCAAGGTCGCGACCACGGACGCGGTCGACCTGGCCGGGATTCGTAATCTCGCCAGTCTCGACGCCGGATCAGGCAATGACCGGCTGATCGGCAAGTTGATCGCTTTTGCGGTTGATGGAGCCGAGTTGGTGGCCAACGGCCTGTTCAATGCGTCGTCGATCGATATGGGAACGGGCAATGACCGGGTATCGGCCTCCGTCCACGCCCTGTTGGGCGACGATGTCAGCTTCACGGGCAACGGCGTGTCCTCAATCTCCGAACCGGGCATCGACATGGGTGACGGTCGGGACACGGTTGACGGCAGAATCAAGGTTCTGGCCGGTGCTCGCGCGGACATCGCCAATAGCCATGGCGCCGCCGGCAACTTCGACATGGGCGATGGAAACGATCGGCTGAAGGGCAAGCTCGGCGTAAAGACCGGCGCGGACAGTGTCGTCGCGCGGAGTTCGGGCGTGCAGGGCGATGTTCACGCGGGCATTGGGGATGACCAGGTCCGCGGCGAGATCGCGATATCGGCAAAAGCAAACAGCACCGTGGAATTGAGCAGTGGCGTTGGCGCTAATCTCGATCTGGGCGAGGGTGATGATCGGGCCTCGGGACAGGCCTTGATTGATTTGGGCGCCAATGGCGAGGCTGAAAACAATGTCGGCCTTTTTGGCTCCATCGACGCGGGCGCGGGCAATGACCTGGTGACCGGAACGCTCGTTGTCTCGGCCGGCGACAGCAGCAGCGTGGCGCGCAATGCTGGCCTGTCCGTCGATTTTTACGCGGTGAGCGGTGACAACACACTGCACGGTGAAGTCAACGTCTCGGTCGGTTCCGACAGTAACGCGGAGCGCAATATCGGACTAGGCGCCGAATTTGAGGCGGAGAACGGTGACAACACACTGCGCGGTGAAGTCGTCATCGCGATCGGCTCCGACAGCACGGCCATCCGAAATGTGGGCGTCGCTCCCCGGCCCATAGAGCTCGGCGACGGAAACGATATGGTGGTCGGAAAAACCGCCATTCATATGGGCGACCGCGCTTATGTCGAGGCCAATGTCGGGGTCTCCGAGTTCTTCGACGGCGACGTCATCGAGACGGGGGCCGGCGATGATGCCGTCGTCGGCGAGACGGCCGTTTCGGTGGGAGCGCATAGCGAGGTGCGGGATAACTTTGGCGTCGTGGTCCCGATCGAGACGGGCGAGGACGACGACACGGTTTCTGGCAAGGTGGTGCTCTCGGCCGGCCCCAACAGTGTTCTCGAAGAGAATTCGGGCATCTTCAGCCTTCGCACCGACACTGGGAACGGTGACGACGGGGTGACAGGTGAAGTCTCGGTGACAGGCGGCGACTCAAGCAGTGTTAAAGGGAATCGCGGCATTGACGGCAAGGTTCAGACCGGCGAGGGATCCGACGCCATAACTGGTAAGACCAGCGTAGCGATCGGCGACGACGGCACGGCCAACAGAAATACCGGAGTGGACGGGGCGGTTGAGACCGACGCCGGCGCCGACACGGTGATGGGCGCGGTCGATGTCTCGTTGGGCGCGCGGGGTACCGCCAACGAGAATGCGGGCATTCTGGGCGGCAGCCTCTCCAACCCGATGACGACCGGCGCAGACGATGATCTGGTCATCGGCCGAGCCATGGTGACGACCGGCGTGTCCGGCGTTGTCGGCGGCAATGCAGGTGTTTCGGGCGAGATATCAACCGAAGGCGGCAACGATGCGGTGACGGGCGAAGTCGTCGTTGCGACCGGCGACTTCGCCTTGGCCAGCTCAAATCACGGCATTTCCGGGGCGATTTATGGCGGGGATGGAAACGATGCGGTCGAGGGCAGGGCCTCGGTCTCCGGCGGCGACGCAGGCTTCATCTTCAACATCATCGGGGCGTTCGGCCTTGTCGACAGCGGCGATGGCGACGATACCGTCATCGGCGAGGTCACCGGGTCCGGCGGCGTCGACAGCTCCTGGACAGCCAATTTCGGCATCGTCGGAACCGTTGATGGCGGGGACGGCAACGACTCGGTCACGGGCCGTGTCGTCCTGTCCACCGGCCCTGGCGGCAGCGCGACGACCAGTGTCGGTATCTCGGGCAGCGTGGAGACCGGGGCCGGCGCCGACACGGTACTTGGCGAGGCCGAGGTTTCGGTGGGTGCAGCGACCTTCGTTTCGACCGCGGCTGGCCTTGCCGGCGCCTTTGACACCGGCGCCGATGACGACACGGTGACGGGCAGGGCCTCCGCCCTTGGCGAGGCTGGCAGCAGCCTGGGTGCCGTCGACGGCATTCTGTCTGCCCAAATCGACACCGGCGACGGCAGTGATCGGGTCGAGGGCATGTCGACCGTGTCTGGCGTGGGACTTGCCGCCGGGTTCGGCAACGGGATCGGCCTGGCGACCATCGAGACCGGTTTGGGCGACGATACCGTCGTCGGAACAGGCGCGGAGGTCGCGATCGGGGGCACGTCCTCCGGCATCTTCGACAGCCGCATCGAACTTGGCGCGGGCAATGATCGTGTCGAGGCGCGCGGCGGGTCCGAGGGTGTGCGAGACGTCTTTTTGTTTGGCGAGGCCGGCGACGACGTCTTCGACCTGCACAGCGGCACGGGCGTCGTCGATGGTGGTGCCGATACCGATCTCCTGATCCTGTCGGGTGACAAGGACGATTTCAGCTTCACCCAGCAGGGCACGACCGGGGTCGATATTGACGATCAGGGCGGCGATGCCACGTTGCTCGCGGTCGACACGGTCGAGTTCTTCAGGTTCGACGACGGTGTCTATTCCTACGACCAGCTGTTCATCTAGCCGGGGCCGGGCTATGCCGGGAAGCCTGTCCGGGCCGGTGGCGGTGCCGCGCGCTAATCCACCCAGGCGATGCGCAGGACGTTGGTGTTGCCGGGGGTGCCGAAGGGGACGCCGGCGGTGATTACCAGGCGCTGGCCCTCATCGGCCAAACCGTCGCGCTTGGCGATGTCGACCGCCTTTTTCACCATCTCGTCGAAACTGGCAACGTCCTCGGTATGCACCGTATGCACGCCCCAGACCATGCCCAGCCGGCGCGCGGTTTCAAGGCTTGAGGTCAGGCACAGGATATGGACTTCCGGCCTTTCGCGGGCGGCGCGCAAGGTGGTTGAGCCGGACGTGGTGTAGGTGACGATGGCCGCCGCGCGGATCGTGTGGGCGACCTGCCGGGCGGCGGCGGTAATGGCGTCGGCGGCGGTTTCTTCCGGATCGTAATGCTCGTGATCCAGGATCGTGCGATAGAGCGGGTCGCCCTCCACGCGCCTGGCGATCCGGTCCATGGTCGACACCGCCTCTATCGGATAATCGCCCGCCGCCGTTTCGGCCGACAGCATGATGCCGTCGGCACCGTCGAACACGGCCGTGGCGACGTCCGAGGCCTCGGCGCGGGTCGGCATGGGCGCGCTCACCATGCTTTCCAGCATCTGGGTCGCCACGATCACCGGCTTGCCGGCCCGCCGGCAGTGGCGGACGATGCGCTTTTGCAGGCCCGGCACGTCCTCGACCGGCATTTCCACGCCCAGATCGCCGCGCGCCACCATCATGGCGTCGGTCAGCACGATCAGTTCGTCGAGATGATAAATCGCCGACGGCTTTTCCATCTTCACCAAGAGGCTGGCCCGGCCGCCGATCAGGCGCCGCGCCTCGGCCACATCCTCCGGCCGCTGGACGAACGACAGGGCCACCCAGTCGACGCCGATATCCAGGGCGAAGCGCAGATCATCCCGATCTTTCGAGGTTAGCGGCGAGACGGGCAGGATGGCGTTAGGCAGGTTCAGCCCCTTGCGGTCGGAAAGCTTGGTGCCGGCGATGACCACGGTCTCGGCGAAGTCGTCGCCGTGGCTCTTCACCTCAAGCCGGACCCTGCCATCGTCAAGCAGCACGCGCTGGCCGGGGCTCAGTGCCTCAAAGACCTCCGGATGCGGCAGGCAGCACCTGGTGCGATCGCCGGGGGCCTTGTTCAGGTCAAGCCGAAAGGATTGACCCTCTTCAAGCGCGACCGGTCCTTCGCCGAACGTGCCGATGCGCAGCTTCGGGCCCTGCAGATCGGCCATGATCGTGACCGGCCGGTCGAACTCCTTTTCCAGCGCCCGGATGGCCTTCAAGCGTTCATGGTGGTCCTCGTGGCTGCCATGGCTGAAATTCAGGCGGAAGACGTCGACGCCGGCGATGAACAGGTCCCGGATCATGCCCGGGGAACTGGAGGCCGGGCCCATCGTGGCTACGATCTTGGTTTGGCGTCCGCGGTTCAGAGATCTGATCTCGGCCGAATTCGCTGTCATGGCGGTATCTCTTGGGCGGTGTATCTTGGGGGATGTCTCTTGGGGGCCAAGGCTCGCAAGACTGCCATCGCGGCGGAGAAAAGCACATAGCGTCCCGGCCGCCAAGCCAAACCAAACGATACCAATCGCAAATGAACGAAAGGTAGCTGGCAAGGGTCGATGGACGCTCATGTCGGCGCACTTGGTGCGCTTTTCTTGGCGATCGGCCGGCGAGGGGCTAGATTGTCGCCATTCAGCCTGCCGGACGATCGAGGAACCATGCACGACTACGACTTTCGACGTTGGCGTCGGTCGCTGGGCCTGTCGCAAAAGGAGGCGGCGGACGCGCTGGGCCTGAAGCGTCGCATTGTTCAGTACTATGAAAAGGGCGAGCGCAACGGCGAAGCCGTGTCCGTGCCGAAGGCCGTGCGCCTCGCCTGCTTCGCCGTCAGCGAGGGTGTTGACGATTTCTTCGGACCCGAAGAGATCCGATTGAACAAGAAACGGGCCAAGCAGAAAAAGGATTAGCCGGAGCTTTCCGGTTCGCGGTGGCGGGCATAGTAAGCGAGCACCCAGCGCAGATGGTCTTGCATGGCGGTTTGTGCACCGGCCGCGTCACGCCGTTCGATCGCCTCGAAGACCGCGCGATGCTGCTCCAGCACAATGGCGTCGTCATTGGGCTCCGAAAACAGCTCGTAGCGATGAAAGTCCAGCATATCGACCAGCACCGACCGGATCGTCGCCAAGATGTGGGTGTAAACCGGGCTTTGGGACGCCTTGCCTATGGCCATGTGAAAAAGGGCGTCTTCCCGCGCGACATTGCTGTCCGCACCCCGACGCGGCCCGGCGGCTTCCATGGCGTCAAGGTGGCCCTTGATCTCGGCGATCTGGATGTCAGTCGCGCGCTCCGCCGCCCGGCCAGCGGCCCAGGTCTCCAGGGCCATCCGGATCTCGGCCAGATCGTGCAGATTGTCCAGCTTGCCTCGCAATAGAACGGCCAGCCCGGCGTCCAGATTGGCCGACGCCGAGGCAACCCGTGTGCCGCCGCCCTGCACCGAGGTCACCATCCCCTGGGCCTTCAACCTCTGCAAGGCGGCCCTGACCGACACGCGGCTGACCCCCATGCGTTCGGCCAGCTGGCGCTCGCCCGGCAGACGCTCCCCCGGCGACAGGCTGCCGCCGGCGATCAGGTCGGTGATCGTGCGGGCGACCTGGTCGGCCTTGCCGCCGGTCGGACCGTTCGTCGTCGTGTCGGTTGGACTGTCCATTGCGGTCAGGCGTGTCACAGCTGTTCGGCGCCGTCAATCCCGCGACCGTGTCGGTCGCGAGCCACGACGCGCCAGAAAGATGCCGTAGAGCACGATCAGGCCACCGACGATCTGATGCAGCGCCAGGCCTTCAGCGAGCAGCAGCCAGGCAAGCGCGGCCGCGCCGACCGGCTGGATCAAAAGGCTGATCGATGAGAATGCGGCCGGCAGGCGCGCCAGCCCCAGCGCGATCAGCGTCTGGCCCGCCGCCTGGCTGATCCAGGCAAGCCCGATCAATATCAGCCAGCCGCGCACAGTCTGCGGTATCAGGCTCTCCCCCGCCAGGATCGCCGCGGGCAATAGGATCAGCGAACTGACCACTGCGCTCACGATCATCAGATAACGCGTGGAATAGCGGCGGCTGAGATGCCCGATGGCCAAGATGTACGCGGCATAGAACAGGGCGGTGATCGTCGCCATGCCGTCGCCCAAAAGATGGCTCCAGCCCAGCGAGAGGCTGCCGCCGATCAGCAGGGCCGCACCCGCGACGGCTGTGGCCAGGCCGGCGAGGAACAGCCGGCTGAACCGTTGGCCAAACAGCAGCCAGGCCGCCAGAACGACGAAAATCGGCGCCAGGTTCGCGAACAGGGTGGAATTGGCAACCGAGGTGAACTGGATCGACCAATGCCAGAAGAACAGATCCCCGGCAAAGGCGACGCCCGGCAGGGCCAGCAGGCACAGTTCGCGAACGCGCAGCCTCGTGCGGCGGGGCGGGGCGACGCGGCCGCGTTGTCCACCCGTCCAGACGATGAGCAAAGGCAGCGCCAGAAACACGCGCCAGAATGCGGTCGCCGTCGGCTCCAGCTCGGACACCCGCACGAAAATCGGTGAAAAGGAGATGGCGAGCGCGCCGGCAATCAGCGCGACGAAGGCAAGGCGCGCGGCACGTTCTGCGGCACCGTCAGGGGCTTGCAAGGTCTGGGTCATGACGGCGGCTTATAGGGGAGGTATCCGTGGCCCGAAAGCCGCAATCGGGCGCATCAGGCATTACAACAGCAGCAAGGCAGGATAAGTCGTTCTCGTAAGGGGAAAAATCTCTATAGTTGCAGCCATGACAATGGACATTACTGCTGAATCAGCCGGGCTCGCCGGCACGCAATCCCAAACCAACTTAAGATCCACCCAGGATCCCCCCGTCTTCGAGGTCGCCAGATCGGACGGTTCGGCGCCCGTTCTCCTGTTGGCCGACCATGCCGGCCGCGAGGTGCCGGCGTCGCTCAACAGGCTTGGCTTGGGTGACGCGCCGTTCGAACGCCATATCGCCTACGACATCGGGGTTGAGGTGATGACCCGCCGGTTGGCGCAGAGGCTCGATGCGCCGGCCCTGATCTACAACTATTCGCGTCTGCTGATCGATCCGAACCGCTCGCTGGATGATCCGACATCGATTTGCGCGGTCAGCGACGGCGTGATCGTACCGGCGAACAGGACCTTGACGCCGAAAGACGCCGGGGCGCGCGCGGCGGAGTTCTTTCACCCCTATCACCAGGCGATCGACGATTGGCTGAACCGGTTCGCAGCCCGGGGCGTGGCGCCCAGCGTGATTTCGGTCCACAGCTTCACCGAACAGTTTCGAGGCGTCGACCGGCCCTGGCATGTCGGCATTCTTTGGGGCGATGAGGGCGGGCTGTCGCTGCCCCTGATCGACCGTCTGCGCCAAGAGCCCGACTTATGCATCGGCGACAACCAGCCCTATTCGGGACGCAATCGCCATGGCTACACGGTTGAGACGCACGCCTATCCGCGCGACCTGGCCAACACGCTGATCGAGGTGCGCCAAGACCTGGTTGACACCGAGGAAAAGGCCGAGGCGTGGGGCGACCGGCTTGCCGACTGCCTTGAACCGTTGCTGTCGAATGGCGGCTATGGCAATACCGGCTTCACGCAGGACAACAACAAGGCGGTCAACGCCTAATGCCGGTTCCGGAGCCGTCGTTCAGCCTCGGTATCGAAGAGGAGTATCTGCTGGTCGATCCGGTCAGCCGCGATCTGGCGGCCGACCCCCCAAAGACGGTCATCGAGGAATGCGCGCGGCAATTGCCGGAGCGTGTGTCGCCCGAGTTCATGCGCTGCCAGGTCGAGGTCGGAACGCCCGTCTGTGCCGATCTGACCGAGGCGAGCCGTGAGCTTGCAAAGCTGCGCCGCACGGTGTCGGACATCGCTAGGGCGCACGATTTGGAGATCATCGCCGCGTCGACCCATCCCTTCGGCTCATGGCGGCCCCAGAAAACCACGGAACGGGAGCGGTACGAGCAGCTGCGCAATGATATCGGCGCGCCAGCCCGACGCCTGCTGATCTGCGCCAACCATGTCCATGTCGGCATCGAGGACGGTAATCTGCGCGTCGATCTGATGAACCAGATGCGCTATTTCCTGCCG
>JBCBSH010000160.1:0-10774 GCA_039819285.1 Pseudomonadota bacterium | reverse complement strand
AATGGCGCCTATCGGGCCATGGAGGCGGCGATCCGCCGGGCGGGCATGACGCCGGCCGATATCGACTACATCAACGCCCACGGCACCTCGACACCGCTGGGTGATGAGATCGAGCTGGGCGCGGTCAAGCGGCTGTTCGGCGACGCGATCGACGACGTGTCAATGTCTTCGACCAAATCGGCGATCGGACACCTGCTCGGCGCGGCGGGGGCCGTGGAGTCGATCTATTCGATCCTTTCGGTTCGGAACAACATCGTGCCGCCGACGCTCAATCTCAACGACCCGTCGGAGGGCTGCTCCGGCGTTGATCTGGTGCCCCTGAAAGCCAAGGAGCGGCCTGTTCGCGCTGCCCTGTCGAACAGCTTCGGCTTCGGCGGCACCAATGCCAGCCTGATCTTCAAGGAACCGGACTAGACGCCCCCCACCATGCTGCGTTGGCTAGGACGGCTCTTTGGGGTGCTGTTCGCGTTGATCTTGCTGATCGGCGCCGCCGTCGCCTTTGTCTTCTGGCACTTCGATCGGCCCGGCCCCTTGCAGTCTGAAACGATCGTAGAGATCCCACGCGGCGCGGGCCTGTCCGCCGTGGCCGATCGGCTGGCGGAGGCCGGCGTTATCGATCAGCCCTACCTGTTCATGGCCGGTGTCATGCTGAATGGCGCCCAAGGCAGCTTGCGGTTCGGCGAATACGCGTTTCCCGCCTCCGTCACCGGCTTTGAGGCCATGGAGATCGTGCAATCCGGCCGCTCGGTGACCTATCCCTTTACGGTGGCGGAGGGCCTGACCAGCCAGCAGATCTTCGCCCTGCTGGTCGCGGACGAGCGGCTGACGGGCGAACTGGACGCGGTGCCCCCTGAAGGCACGTTGCTGCCGGAGACCTACAGCTTCGTGCGCAATGCGTCCCGCCAGTCGCTGGTCGACCAGATGACCGCGGCGATGGACGCCACGATTGAGGAGTTGTGGCCGGCGCGGGCCGAGGGCCTGCCGTTTGACACGCCGGAGGAGGCCATTGTTCTGGCCTCGATCATCGAGAAGGAAACCGGGGTACCGGAAGAGCGGGGCGAGGTCGCCGGGGTCTTCGTCAACCGGCTGAATGAGGGCATGAGGCTACAGACCGACCCGACGGTGATCTATGCGATCACGCTTGGCCGCGTGCGCCTGGGTCGCGCCCTGACCCGCGCCGATCTTGAGGTCGATTCGCCCTACAACACCTACCAGGTGACCGGCCTGCCGCCGGGGCCGATCGCAAATCCGGGCCGCGCATCGATCGAGGCGGCGCTGAACCCGACGGAAACCGAGTATCTCTATTTCGTGGCCGACGGTACCGGCGGCCACGCCTTTGCCCGTACGCTGGACGAGCACAATGCCAACGTTGCCGAATGGCGGCGCATTCAGCAGTCCCAGGGCGACAATTAGCCAGATCAGCCGCCTCGACGGCCGAGCGGCGCCTTGCGCGGCGCCCGCGCCAGCAGCGGATCGGTGAGCCAGTTCGGCAGGCAGCCCAGCAAGCGCGCCGCGAGGTAAGTCGGCAGCGGGAAGGCGATACGCCCGCGACCCTTGGCCAGGCGCCGCTTGATCAGTCGCGCGGCCTTGTCGGTATCCATCAGGAACGGCATGCGGAACTCGTTGATGTCGGTCATCGGCGACCGGACATGGCCGGGGCAGATCACCGAAACCTCGATGCCGGACGGTTTCATGACGGCGCGCAGCCCCTCGCCATAGAACCGCACGGCGGCCTTGGCCGCGCAATAGGCGGGCGCGCCCGGGAACGCCTTGAAGGCGGCGAGCGAGCTCATCAGCGCCAGTTGACCGCGACCGCGCTTGGTCATACGCGGCAGCAGCGGACCGATCGTGTTCATCGCACCGTCGAGATTGACCGCGAAGATGCGTTGGACCTGGGCCTCGCTCTCCGCCGCGTCCAGGCCGGCGGTGCCGCCCGATATGCCGGCATTGGCGATGACCAGGTCGATCGGCGTCATGCGGTCGACCGAGACCAGCCAGTCGGCCAGGAAGGCGCGATCGGTGACATCGATGGTCGCGCTGCGGACGGCCGCCCCTTTCAGCTCGCACGCCTTGGCGACGGCGTCCAGCCTCGCGAGATCGCGACCGATCAGTGTCAGGTGCACGTCGTGGGCGGCGTAGCTGAGCGCCAGCGCCCGACCGATCCCGCTGGAGGCGCCGGTGATCAGGATCGATTTGGGATGACGCATGGACGATCGGACAGTGGTTGTTGAGGACGCTTGGGCCGGCTACAAGAAGCTTCCATCCAGCGCCAAGGTACCTTCCGTGTCCAGCCCAAACCTTTCGCCGCGCCTGAACAGCATGACCGGTTTCGGCCGCGCGGAGGGCGACATCGACGGCCTGCGCTGGGTCTGGGAGATCCGCAGCGTGAACGGCAAGGGGCTGGACGTTCGGCTACGCCTGCCGACCGGGTTCGACCGGCTGGATGGGCCCGTCCGCGCGCGCATGAAGGCACGCTTTGCCAGGGGCAATGCCACGATCAACCTGCAGGTCGACCGCGCCGCGTCCGACCAGCGCCTGGACATCAATCAAGGACTGTTGGAGCAGGTCCTCCAGTTGGCCACGAAGCTGGAACAGGCCGGCGCCGAGCGGCCAAGGCTGGATGCCTTGCTGGCGGTCCGCGGGGTGGTCGAGACGGTCGACGAGCAGTTGGGTGACATCGACGATACGATCGAGGATGCGTTGATGGACGGGTTCGACGGGGCCGTGGATGCGCTTGCGGCCGCGCGGGCGGAGGAGGGGGCCCGGGTGGCGGCCCTTTTGTCAGGTCAGGTGTCCGACATTGCCACAAAGGTCGCCGAAGCACGGGCATTGGCGGCAACCCAGCCGGCGGCGCTGCGCGAGAGACTAGAGAAACAGGTGGCTGAGGTCCTGGCGGCCAGCCCTCCTTTGCCGGAAGACCGGCTGGTCCAAGAGGTTGCCCTGCTGGCGGTCAAGGCGGATGTTCGGGAGGAACTTGACCGATTGGACGCCCATATCGAACAGGCGCATGACCTGCTGGCCGCCGGCGAGCCGGTCGGCCGCAGGCTCGACTTTCTGTGTCAGGAGTTCAACCGCGAGGCCAACACGCTCTGTTCGAAATCCACCGATGTCGGCCTGACGCGAATCGGTCTGGCCCTGAAGGCGTCCGTCGACCAGCTGCGCGAACAGGTTCAAAACGTCGAATGAAGGACGCCATAGACAGCCGCCAGGGCCTGCAGCGTCGCGGACTGATGCTCGTCCTGTCGTCGCCTTCGGGGGCCGGCAAGACCACCATCTCAAAGGCGCTGCTGGCGCGAGACCCGATGATCGATATGTCCGTATCGGTGACGACGCGGCCGCCGAGGCCCGGCGAACAGGATGGCCGCGACTATCACTTCATCGACGAGCCGACCTACAACGCCATGGTCGCCGACCGTGACTTGCTGGAACACGCGCACGTCTTCGACAATTACTACGGTACGCCAAGGTCGGCCGTCGAAAAGGCGCTGGTGGCTGGGCGAGACGTTCTGTTCGACATCGATTGGCAGGGCACCCAGCAGTTGCGCGAGGCGGCCCGCAGCGACCTGGTCAGCGTCTTCATCCTGCCGCCGTCGGCGGCCGAGTTGGAGAAGCGGCTGCGCAGCCGGGCGCAGGACAGCGAAACCGTGATCGCCGACCGGATGGCCAAGGCCAGTGCCGAGATGAGCCATTGGCAGGAATACGACTACGTTATCATCAACCGGGACATCGCGGACAGCGCGGACCGGGTGCACGCCATTTTGGAGTGCGAACGCCTGCGTCGGGACCGTCAGCTCGGCCTTTCCGACTTCGTCCGCTCGCTTCAGTCCGCCTTGTAGGCCTCGAAGGCTCGCGCCAAGGCGGCAAAGCCGGCGACGTCAATGGCCTCGGCGCGGTCTGTGGGGTTGAGGCCAGCAGACGCCAACAGCGCCTCGGCCGGCCCGAGTGCGCGAAGGCTTGATCTCAGCATCTTTCGGCGCTGGCCGAACGCGGCCTTTGTGACTGCCTCCATCGCGGCCCAAGTCGCGGTTTCGGGATTGGCGCGCGGGGTCAGGCGAACGACGCTGGACGCAACCTTCGGCGGCGGCGTGAAGGCGCGGGCGGGCAGGGTCATCACGTGCCCGATGTCGGCGCGCCATTGCGTCATCACCGACAGGCGGCCGTAGCTCTTCGATCGAGGCGTTGCCAGAAGTCGGTCTGCAACTTCCTTTTGAAACATGAGAACCATCACCGAGAAGCTCTCTATGTCCTGCAGCCAGCGGATCAGCAGGGGCGTGGCGATGTTGTAGGGCAGGTTGGCGACTATGGCGCGCGGTGCGCCGGTGATCGCCGCCGGATCGATGGTCAGGGCATCGGCTTCGACAAGTGTCAGTCGGCCGGCGCTGGAATCGACAAGGGGCTGCAGCGCTTCGAGACAGCGAGGGTCGCGTTCGACGCCGCTGACCTGCTTGGCGCCGGCCGACAGCAGCGCCCGGGTCAGGCCGCCCGGCCCGGCGCCGACCTCCATGACATGGGTCTGGCTCAGGTCGCCCGCTGCGCCGGCAATACGCGCGGTCAGGTTCAGATCCAACAGGAAATTCTGGCCCAGCGCCTTGCGCGCGGCGAGACCGTGACGCGCGATGACCTCGCGCAGCGGGGGCAGGGCGGCGATGGCGCCGCTCAGGCCCGTCTCCCTGGATGTTGGGTCTGTGTCGGCGATCAGAGCCGCACGTCGACAAAGGCGGCCGCCCGCAGGTCCCGCAAGTAGCGGCGCTGCAGCATGTCAATGCGCTCGTTGATCAGCTGTTCGCGCATGTCGTTGCGGGCAAAGCCCTCCATGCCCTCGCGCTCGCAGACCATGAACACGATTACCCCGTCCTGACTAGCCACGGGCTCCGTCGGCACGCCGATGGGCTGTTCCTCGACCAAGGGTCGCAGCCCGTCCGGCAACTGCCGTAGAGCCACGGTCTGGGGCGCCGCCAAGCTCCCGGTTTCGTAGGTTTCGGCAACCGATGCCAATCCTTCGCAGCTGATCACCCCCTGCGCCGCGTCGCGGGCTTCGACGACCAGTAGCTCCGCCTCCTCCTGACTGGGGGGGCCTGAGAAGGGCAACACAAGCCGGGCAATCGTGATCTCACGATCCTCCGGGCTAGGGCCGCTGGCGGTGCGCGCCTCGCGCAATCCGATGATGTGATACCCGGCCAGGGTGCGGATGGGGTCCGACACCTGGCCCGGGCTCATCTGCACCAGCGTGGCATCGATCTCGGGCGCCAACTGTCCCTCGAGAACCCAGCCGATATCGCCACCTTGGGCAGCCCCGACGCCCTGGCTGAACTGTGCCGCCACGGCCGGGAAATTGCCGCCGCGTCGCAGCTGCGAGACCAGCTGGTTGGCAAACTGCCGGATCTCTGGCTCGCGATCGGGGCTGTCGATGCCAAGAAAGATCTCCGACACCAGATACTCGCGCAGGCCCGTCGTCGCCTCCATCCGCCTGGCCATGTCGTCGACCTCTCCGTCGCCGACCTGCACGGTGGGCAGCAGCGTGTTGCGCACGACGCTGCGCCATGCGATCTGGGTTTCGAGCTGTTCTTCCAAGGTCGTTGTCGGGACCCCCGACCTTTGCAATCGGCCTAGGAATTCGGCCGGGGCCAGACCATTGCGGCGCGCAATCGTCACGATCGCCTGCTCGATCTGCTGTTGCTGCACGGTCACGCCCAGCCGCATTGCCTCTTGCATTTGCAGCCGCTCGTCGATCAGCGAACGCAGGATCTGCGGTGCAAGCCGCTGCTGGTTTTCCGGCGTCGGCTGCAGGCCGGAAGCCACCAGGGAAAGGGCGAGGCGATTGCGGAGGTCCGACGTCGTGATCACGTCGTCGTTGACCACTGCCGCTATCCGCTCGACCTGGGCCTGGGCCTGGGCCATCGTCATTGAGATGGCAAGAATGCCGAAAATGATTGCCAATCGTCGAATTGCGATGGCAATCGGCGCAAGAGAAAGTCTGTGCATAGCTGGTTCCGCGGCCCAAGCCGCCCCCGATGTCGATAGCCGGTGAAATCGTTTCGTCATTGTATCTCGCGTAGGGCCGGTCGCGTCAAACACGTTGACGGTCAGCCATCCTCAAGGTGCAGCAGCATGGCGATCGCGATCAGGAAACTGGCCCCCGCAGGCGTCCAGGCAGCCAGGAGCGTGGGAATGGTCTCGGCCAGGCCCAGTGCAAAAACCACGTCGCTGAAAACGAAAAGCGCGAAGGCTGTCGTCAAACCGGCCAAGACCATCAGCAATCCCCCGCCGCGCCGAGTGTTCACACGCAACGAGAACGCGGCCGCGAAGAGAATCATCACCGCCATCAACAGTGGTTGGGACAACAGCGAGTTGAAGTAGAGCCGGTGCCTGACAGTCGAAAACCCGGTTTCTTCCAGCGTGTCGATGAACTCCGGCAGGTCCCAGAACGACAGCGTGTCAGGCGGCGCGAAACTGTTTTCGATCGATTCCCGTGTCAGTTCCGTCGGCATCGTAAAGCCGCCGACGAACTCTGGCTGGGCGACGCCGACGGTCCGCCAAGCGCCTTCAACGAGCCATTCGCCCCCGGTCAGCTCGGCCGTCCCGGCATCAATGCGATCCTCGAACATGCCGTCGGCGCCATAACGGAAGATGATCACGTTTTGCAGCAGGATGCGGTCAGGCGCGGTCCGCTCGGCATACAGAACCTGGACCCCGGCCTCGTCTTCCTGGCGCAGCCAGATGCCGAACGGCGAGACTTCCAAGACACTTGAATAACCGCGAATATACTGGTTCTCCAATTCGATGAAGCGCGACTGAAGTGCCGCGCCGATCGGGTTGAAGATCATCACCTTCAAGACGCCTAAGGCCACCGCGACCAGGATAACGGGCTTAAGGAACTGCCATACCGAGATGCCGGCGGCGCGCGCCACGATCAGTTCCTGGCTGCGGGTCAGCCGCCAGAAGGTGAACATGGCCGCAAACAGAACCGCGAAATGGAACAGAAGATTCAGCGTTTCCGGCACTTTCAGTAGGCTCAGTTGCAGCGCTTGGCTGACGGTGCCGTCGGGCTGGTTGTTCACCCGTCGCACAAGCTCGATGAACTCGATCAGCCAGATCAGGCCGGTCAGAACGACCAGCAGGCCACCGAACCCGACCAAGAACTGTCGGGCGATGTAGCGCGACAAGATGCTGGTGATGGGCATGATGGTCCCGTCGGTTGATCCCTTGTCGGTCAAGCAAACCGTGACGACCTGAGCAGGCGCTGCTAGGTTCGCTGATTGTCGCGGCCCCATTGGCCCGTGGCCGGGCGTACGACCATTGGTTCGAGCCGCGGCAGCTAACGTCTACCGCGCTTCGCGCTATTCCGCAAATGACGAGGACCGGAATGAAGATCAGTTTTGCCGCACCTTCCTTGCCCAAATCGGGCACGCTTTGCCTTGGCGTCTTGGAAGGGGGGACGCTGACACCCGCCGCCGAGGCCGCCGACGATGCCAGCCAGGGCATGCTCGCCCGGGCGGTGAAGGGCAGCGGTCGCTTCACCGGCAAGGCGGAACAGATCCTGTCGGTGCCGGCGCCGACCGACCTGTCGGTGGACCGGATCGTTTTGCTGGGCCTGGGCGCGCCGGACGCGCTTGATGCTCATAAAGCCCAACGCCTGGGCGGCGCCTTGGCGGCAGAGTTGTTGGCGGCGCGGGACGCGCAGGCGGCCGTGCAAATCGACGGTGTCGATCTCGATGGGGCGGAGTTGGCGGCGAACCTGGCCTATGGCGCGCGCCTGCGCAGCTATCGCTTCGACAAGTACAAGACCAGCGAAAAGCCGGAAAAACAGCCGCGACTGAAGGGCCTTAAGCTGCTGACCAAGGAAAGCGCGGCGGCCAAGAAGGCGTTCGCGGCGTTGGACCAGGTCGCAAGCGGCGTCTTCACCACCCGCGACCTGGTGTGGGAGCCGGCGAACGAGCTCTATCCGCAGACCTTTGCCGAGCGGTGCCTGGAACTGGCCGATCTCGGGGTCGAGGTTGAGATCCTGGACGAAAAGAAGATGGCCAAGCTGGGCATGGGTGCCTTGCTGGGCGTCGGCCAGGGCTCGGCGCGCGACAGCCGGCTGGTGGTCATGAATTACCGCGGCGGTAAGAAGTCGGCGGCACCGGTCGCCTTCGTCGGCAAGGGCGTCACCTTCGACACGGGCGGCATTTCGCTGAAGCCCGCCGCCGGCATGTGGGATATGAAATGGGACATGGGCGGCGCCGGGGTGGTGGCGGGCGTTATGCGCGCGCTGGCCGGGCGCAAGGCCAAGGTCAATGCCGTTGGCGTCATCGGTCTCGTTGAGAACATGCCGTCGGGCAATGCCCAGCGGCCCGGCGATATCGTCAAGGCGATGTCCGGCACCACGATCGAGGTGCTGAACACCGATGCCGAAGGCCGGCTCGTGCTGGCCGACGCGCTCTGGTACACCCAGGACCGCTTCAAGCCCAAGGCGATGATCGATCTGGCGACGCTGACCGGCGCCATCATCATCTCGCTCGGTGAGTACAATGCCGGCCTGTTCAGCAATGACGACGCGCTGGCCGAGCAGCTTGCGGCCGCCGGCAAGGCGGTGGATGAGCAGGTATGGCGGCTGCCAATGAGCGACGCGTACGACCGGATGATCGATGCCGACGGTGCCGACATCAAGAACATCGCCGGCAGCCGGTCCGCCGGATCGATCGTGGCGGCCCAGTTCCTTCAGCGGTTCGTCAACGACGTGCCGTGGGCCCATCTCGACATTGCGGGCGTCACCTGGTCGTCGAAGGGCGGGCCGCTGGCGCCGAAGGGCGGTACGGGCTTCGGCGTGCGACTGTTGAACCAATATGTTGCCGAGGTTCACGAAAGCTGACGGTTCGGTCGGATGACCGAGATCCGTTTCTACCACCTGGTGCGCACGGGGCTTGAGCGGGCCCTGCCATCCTTGCTGGAACGCACGCTGAAGCGCGGCTGGCGCGCCGTGGTCGTGACCGGATCGAGCGAGCGCACCGAGGCCCTGAACAATCTGCTGTGGACCTATGATGATCGCGGTTTCCTGCCGCACGGCAGCGCGGCCGACGGCCACGCGGAGCGCCAGCCGATTTGGCTGACGGAGACGGACGAGGCCCCAAACGGGGCCGACGTCCTGTTTCTGACCGATGGCGCGGAGACCGCCAATGCGGAGGCGTTCGAACTGGTCTGCCTTTTGTTCGACGGCAATGACGAGGAGGCGGTGGCCGAGGCGAGACGGCGCTGGAAGTCCTATCGCGAAGCCGGCCACGTGCTGGCCTATTGGCAACAGGACAATGCAGGTCGGTGGACCGAGGCCCAACGGACTTAGGCCCTAGCCGGCCTCCCGCATTTCCAGCTCGGCCTGAAGCTCCAGCCATTCGGCCTCGGCCTTTTGCAGTTTGGCCTGGAGCCGATGCAGGTCGCCCTGCAGCTTGGTGATCTGCGCCGGATCGGCGTCCGGCTCGTACAGCGCGGGATCGTTTAGCCGTTTGCTCAACGCGCCTTGCTCTGTGGTGAGACGCTCCACGGTCTTTTCCGCCTGGCTGATCGCCCGGCGCAGTGACGCGGTCGCGGCGCGCGCGTCGGCGGCTTGCTTGCGCTTGGCCTTGCCGCGTTCGCCGCCGGTGCTGCTGGGCTCTTTGGGCTTGCCGCTGTTGGCCTCTTTCCGCACGCGGCGGTAGTCGTCCATGTCGCCGTCGAACGGCTGCACCGTACCGTTGGCCACCAGCCACAGCCTGTCAGCGGTCAATTCGATCAGATGCGCGTCGTGCGAGATCAGGACCACCGCGCCGTCATAGTCGTTCAGCGCGTCGGTCAGCGCTTGACGGCTGTCGATGTCGAGATGGTTGGTTGGCTCGTCCAGCAGGAGAATGTGCGGCGCGTCCCGGCACATCATGGCCAGCAGCAGCCTGGCCTTCTCGCCGCCCGAAAGATCGCCGACGACGGTCGAGACAGCGTTTTGGGTGAAGCCGAACTTACCCAGATAGTCACGCACCTTTTCCGGCTTGTGGTCGGGCATGGCTGCTTGGGCCTGGGCCAGCACCGTGGCGGCGGGCGACAGCTCATCGGTCTGATGCTGCGCGAAATAGCCGACCTTCAGCTTGGTCGACCGCCTGATCTCGCCCGCCATCGGCTCAAGACGACCGGCCAGCAATTTCGCCAGGGTTGACTTGCCGTTGCCATTGGCGCCCAGCAGGGCGATGCGGTCGTCCATTGAGATGCGTTCGGTCAGGCCGCGCAGCACGGGCTTGGTGCCGTAGCCGACGACCGCGTCATCGAAGGCGATGATCGGCGGTGCCAGCTTGTCCGGCGCCGGAAAGTCGAAGCGGCGGGCGTGGGCCTCGTCGATCGCCACGACCGGGCCCAGCTTTTCGATCGCCTTCAGGCGGCTTTGGGCCTGACGCGCCTTGCTGGCCTTGTAGCGGAAGCGGTCAACAAATGCCTGCATATGCTTGCGCTGTGTTTCCTGCTTTTTGGCTTCGGCGGCCATCAGGGCCTGACGTTCGGCACGCGTGCGCTCGAACCGGTCGTAGTTGCCGGCGTAGGAAACCAGCTTCTGCCGATCGAGATGCAGGATCCGCTCGACCGCGCGGTTCAAGAGGTCGCGATCGTGGCTGATGATCAGGACCGTGCCCTGATAGCGCTTCAAGAAGCCCTCAAGCCAAAGCGTCGATTCCAGATCCAGATGGTTGGTCGGCTCGTCCAGCAGCAGCAGGTCCGGCTGGGCGAACAGGGTCGCCGCCAGGGCAACCCGCATACGCCAGCCGCCGGAGAAGTCGGAACA
>JBCBSH010000159.1:0-10858 GCA_039819285.1 Pseudomonadota bacterium | reverse complement strand
CCCCAGCCGATCACAACCCGCTGGAACGGCATCATGATGATATCGCCTTCCAAGGTTGATGCGGCGATGTCGCCGTCCGTGATGTAGGCGCGGTCGCCTTCCGGCAGTGCGTCGACCAGATCGGCCACGGAGCACAGCCGGCCGGTCGATTGCTGGATCGTCGCGATGCGGTTGTTGTCGTTGAACAGGATATCCGGTCCGGTATTGGTGTTCAGCCCGGCGATTGACCGGTTGAACCATTGTTCGGTCGGATAGGACAGGGACGTGACCGTGACGCCGGGATGCTGCGCTTCAAAGAGCGCCGACATCTCCTCGATCATGGCCAGGCCGTCATCGCCCTTGTCGTGCCAGATCACCAGTTCCTGCGCGGTTGCCGCGTTCGCCGCCATCAGCGCCGCGACACATGCAGTGATCCCCAGCGTGCCCTTCATGTCGTTCCCTCCACTGATTGTTGGCCCTTTTCTCTCCGGGCTGGACACCGATAACGGTCCCCGCCCTCGGCCTGGACCGATGAACCTGGCGCCACGGTGGTCGAAACCTGTTGCATGGTCAAGCGCAAATTTCTTGTGTTGCGCAACAACGCAAATTGCGTCAGGTATGGTGGTCGGAACGCAGGGCGTGCCGCATAGTGGTTTGGCCGCGAATCAGAATCCGGCCGGCTGGTCGAGGCGGGTTTTGCAACGGAACGTGGGGAGTTGATGGCGGTTACGGATCGCACACCCAATCAACGCGATATCGCGCGCGCGGCCGGCGTTTCGGTCAGCACGGTGTCGCGTGCGCTTAGCAATTCGGCCGGCATCAGCGGCGAGATGCGCCGGCGGATTGCAACGTTGGCCGCCGAGTTGGGCTATGCGGCAGGCGAGCGGGTCGGGCCGTCGACCGAAGTGGCGCTGTTTGTGGCCATGAACGTCTTTCCGACAACCTCGTCGGGCTTCTATCAGGAAATCGTCGACAGCATCCAAGAGGAACTCGATCGGCGCGGCGTGCCTATGGAAACCGTCTTCGTCGAGGGGGATCGATCGGGTGTCGAGCGCGTCGCCGCCCATTGCGACGAGCAGGCAGGCGCCGGTGTGATGCTGATCGGCATCGACGATCCGGAGGTGCTGGGCGTGGCGGCCGAGCGGGCAGGGGCGGCCCTGCTGGTCAACGGCGTCGACCCGCTGATGCGCCTGGATGGTGTCACGCCGTCCAACCGGCGCGGCGCCGTGCTGGCCACCAAGCACCTGATCGAGCTTGGCCACCGGCGGATCGCCAACGTCACGTGGCTGGGCCGGCCGACCCTGCGCGACCGGCTGGAGGGCTTCAAATCCGCCCTACGGGAGGCCGACTTGGCCTTCGATCCCAGCCTGGTCATCGAGATCGAAACGCTGGAACCGGAGGCGGCCTACGCCGCGGCACGGTCGGCCCTGGCATCCGGTGGCATCGACGCCACGGCGATCCTGTGTGGCAACGATTTGGTGGCCGCCGGCGTCATCCGGGCGCTCGCCGAAAGGGGCTTGCGCGTGCCGGACGACTATTCGGTGGTCGGTTTCGACGATACCAGGATCACCGCGCGCCTGAAGCCGAGCCTAACGACGGTTGCGGTCGATCAGCGCGAGATTGGGCGTTTGAGCGTCGCGCGCCTGCTCGATCGTCTGCGCACGCCGACACTGACGCCGGTCGACATCCATATCGGCTGCCGGCTGGTGGTTCGCGATTCCACGGCCCCGTTGGCTGCGGCCTGACCATGTTCGACCTGCGCGGCTTTGTGGATCGGGCGGCCGGCGTCGTCGACGCCGCGAGGCTCGCGCCCGGCCGCTATTGCCGGTATGCCGACGCGCCGGAGCGGTCGGAAAACCCCTATGGCTGCGCGGACGCCGCCAACATCCTTTACACGATCGGCCGGTTTCCGCGGGATGCGGACGAACGTGCCTCTTGGGTCGGTGCGCTGCGCGACATGCAAGACCCAATGGACGGGCTGTGGCACGAAGCCACCCATCATCCGATCCACACCACCGCCCATTGCCTCGGCGCGTTGGAACTGTTCGATGCCGGCCCGATCCGGCCGCCGGTGGCGCTGAACGACTATCGGCGTCCGGAGAGCATGGCCCGGTTCCTCGACGGGTTGGACTGGCAAGCCGATCCCTGGCGGGCGTCCCATCAAGGGGCCGGCCTCTACGCCGCGCTGGTTCTGGCGGGCCAGGTGACATTGGAATGGCGCGAGGCCTATTTCGGCTGGCTGTCGGCCGAATATGATCCCGAGACCGGGCTGTGGCGCCGCGAGTGCGTGGCGCCAGTCGACCATGATGGCATCGCCACCCGCTTCCCGCATTTGGCCGGCAGCTTTCATTACCTGTTCAATCAACAGCATGGCCGTGCGCCACTGCCGGCGCCGGAAGCCCTTATCGACACGTGCCTGGATCTTCGGCAGGCCGACCCCTTTCCGCTTGGCCGCACGCTCAGCTTCGCGGAGATCGACTGGGTCTACTGCCTGAACCGGGCAACCCGCCAGTGCCATCACCGGTTCGGCGAGGCTCAAGCAGCGCTGGACGAGTTCGCGGCCCACTACCTCGAATGGCTCCTGAACCTCGATTTCGACGGCGAGCCTGGGCTCAACGATTTGCATACCCTCTTCGGTGTCCTCTGCGCCCTGGCGGAACTTCAGCAAGCGCTGCCCGGCCTGCTGCGCAACGACCAGCCGCTGAAGCTGGTCCTGGACCGGCGGCCCTTCATCTGATGGGGCAGGCCGTCATGCCGGATCACACGACGTCGAAAGGGCTCGATCGAAAGCCGGCCGATGCCGGTTCAAGGCCGGTCGTGGTCTTTGCCATGGACCCGGACAAGACGCGCTATGTCTTCACCGCGGAGCATATGCGTCGGCTATCGGATTTGTGCCAATTGCCCGCAAGCCAGCCGCTCCAAGGCTTCGACAGCCCGGATGCCGAGCATCTGCTAGGCAACACCGAAATCCTGATCACCGGCTGGGGCTGTCCCCGCATCGACGGCGCGGTGCTGGACCGGGCGCCGCGACTGCGCCTGATCGCCCACGCCGCCGGCTCGGTGAAGCGCATCGTCGGGGGCGAGGTCTTTCGGCGGGGCATCAGCGTCTGCCATGCTGCCGCCGCAAACGCCCTGCCGGTCGCGGAATATACCGTCGCCGCCGTGCTGCTCGCCAACAAGAGGATCGGCCGGTTTCATCACCTCTACACCACCGAGCGGGGCATCAACGACGAGATGCGGACGCTCGCGGATGGCCCGATCGGCAACTACCACAAGCGGATCGGCATCGTCGGCGCGTCGCGCATTGGCCGGCGGGTGATCGACTTGTTGCAACCCTTCGATCTTGACCTGTTCGTCTACGACCCCTGGATCGAGGCCGCAGAGGCGCAAAGGTTAGGCGCACAGACCTGCGACCTGCCGACCGTCATGGGCTGTGATGTCGTGACCCTGCACGCGCCCTTGCTGGACAGTACCGAGGGCATGATCGACGCCGACGCGCTGGCGCGCATGCCCGACGGCGGCACGCTGATCAACACGGCGCGGGGGGCGATCGTGGATCAGCCGGCGTTGGAGCGCGAACTGGTCTCGGGCCGGATTGACGCGGTCATCGATGTCACCCATCCCGAGGTGCTGCCGGCCGACAGCCCTCTCTATCGTCTGCCCAACGTGCTGATCACGCCGCATATCGCCGGCGCCATGGGGCTCGAGCGCAACCGGCTGGGCAGCCTGATCGTCGACCAGATCGAGCGGTTCGTGTCGGGACAGACGCTGAGCCATCTGGTCAATCCCGACCTTCTGGACCGCGAGGCGTGAGCGTGCGCTTTCTGCCCGGCCTGTGCTCGGTCACATTTCGCGATCGCACACCCTCCTCGATCGTCGAGATTGCGTCGGATGCCGGCCTTGCCGCCATCGAGTGGGGGGCGGATGTCCATGTGCCACCGGGCCGTTTGGACACCGCGCGTGAGGTCAGCCAGCGGACGCGCGAGGCTGGACTGACGGTCTGCTCGTACGGCAGCTACCTGCGGCCCCCGGGCGATACGATAGACGCGTTTCATCGCGTGCTCGAAACCGCCCGGGAACTCGGTGCGCCGATGATCCGCATCTGGCCGGGATGGCAAGACCGTGTGTCGACCGACTACAGCGCCGCCGACAGGCGCGCGACGGTCGACGCCATCACCGCGATGGGTGCTGCCGCCCAGGCCCATGACGTCGCCATCGGGCTGGAGTTTCATCCCGGCACGCTGACCGACAGCACGGCGTCTGCTGTCCAACTGATGCAAGCGATCGACAGCCCAGCGGTGTTTCTCTACTGGCAGCCGCGCCCAGGCATCCCACAGGCCGAGGCGCTGGTGGAGCTTGCGGCGGTTAGAACCGATATCGCGTTCGTGCACGTCTTCCACTGGGACGCCGATTGCCATCGTTTTCCTTTGGCGGAAGGCGCCGCCGATTGGCGCGCTTACTTTGCCGCAATCCCGGACGGCCGCTTCGCGGGCCAGCGTTACGCCTTGTTGGAGTTCGTGGCTGACGACAGCGTCGGGAATCTGAAGTCGGACGCCAAGGCCCTAAAGGCGCTGCTGGCAGAGGCGGCTTCGGGCAAGGCTATTTCATCTTCAGCAGATTCCGCGCCCGCGCCCTGACCGAGGCGGCAGGGTCGGCTTCAGCCGCCAGCAGCGTCGCGAACGCGGTATCGCGCACGCCTTCATGGTGCTTGCCAAGCTGCCAAAGCGCATCGCAGGCCCAGGCCCGCAGGAATTTGCGGTCCGACTGAAACCACGCCTTGAGAACCTCTACGACTTTCGCGGCTTGCTCATCGGTGCAGCGAAGCCGGCCGAACGATTGCGCTAGATGAAGCTGAGCCTGCCAGTCCGTCAGACGGTTGAGGCTGTCGGCGATCGCTCGGTTCTGGGCATCGGTCAACGCGAACCCTTGATCAAGATAATGCTTCAGCAGCCATGTCGCCGCGATCTGCGGGTTCTGTTCGTTGCCGAAACCGACATTAATCAGGTGGTCGATGACGGCAGGCGAGGCCTCCGCTTTGCCCGCAACCTCGCGCAGCGGCTCGACACCCGTGCCGTCGAACGCCGCGATTGCTTCGTCGATGACCGCAATCGCGGCGTCGTCGGCTGTGTGTGGCGGCATGGGCCCGCCCGCCGCTACAGCAGATAGTCCGGCACCCCGAATGGCGAGCCGAAGCCGCCGACCGTGCTGCAGATCAGCTCGCCGCCGCTGAGCGGTGTCGTCCAGCTGATCCGCGTCGATGCATCGCGGTTGAACTGCAGGTCAATCGACCAGATGCTGTCGCAGGCGCCCACCGGCCCGCTGCCGGAGGCCGTTGATCCACAAAGCTCGATGCGGCCGCCGCCATCCCGGGTCAGCCAGACATACTCCGACCGTCTTGGGCTCTCCAGAAAGACTTGAAGGCGCCGTTGTTCGCCATTCACCAAGGTGACGCTGGACGGCTGCACCAGCACGCGGCCATAGCCGCTGTCCGGAGGGTCGATGTCGCAATAGGCGATGTCTCCGGGACGGGCGTTGCGGTAGGCGTCGATCAGCCGATTGCGTTCCGCCAGGGCACGCTCCTCGGCCTCGGCCGCCGCCTGAAGCGCCTGGGCGCGCCTGAGTTCGGCGTCGGCAAGGCGCGCCTCTTGCTGCTGTTCCGGCGTTAGCAACAGCCACTCTTCCTCGGTCATGCCCAGCGGATACTGAACGCAGGCCGCGAGGGCCAGCAGGGCAAACAGACCGCATGCCAAACCGACAATCCGCTTCATTGTCCGTGCCTATTCGATATGGGGTGCGGGAGTGATCCGCCAGCGCGGCGAAAGCTAACAGACTTCGGCCGGCCGATACAGCCGTTGGCAAACCCCAGAATTTTCGGTAAGCCCTATTGACAATCCAAAGTATTCGACCCACATAAATAGTGTAAGGTTAGTTTGAAGTAATTTGAAACATAGCGTGATTATAGAGTAATTGTAATATAGAGAAATAAAATTTGTTGTGTTTTCAGTTTTCGGCGAGTCATGATTTCGCCGGTGGATTGTCCTCGGTTGCCGCAAGGCACATGACTCGCCGATTTTTTGGACGTTGAGGCACTGCTGCGTGTCGGTATCGCCGGCATGGCATGCAACCTCTAACCTCTTGAGATTGGAGAACGACATGACAACACTGGGGATCAAAGTACTCACGGCCACGTTGGCGGGCGCGCTTGTCGGCGGGGCAGTTCTGGCGGCGCAGTCGAGCGAAGCCATGGACACGGATCCCATGGCGACGAACGACACGTTCGATCTGCAGACACAGGTCGCCGACGACCGGGACGTCGTCCTGCCTTTCGACCTTAGCCATCAGGCCAACTTGGTCGTGCATTGCAACATTGACGGCACCGAGCACGCGGTCGCATCCTTCGAAATCTGTGACGCGGTCGGCGGAAGCCCGGTTTCGGCTGAAATCTGATCAACCCGGACCGATTTGGAACAGCGCTGACTGATCGCGCTGTTCCGGGCCGGTCGTTCTAGTTTTTGAGCACTTGGCCCAAGCCTTCCAGCTTACCGGGCCATCCGCTGCTGAGGCTTCTGGCCTCTTGTTCCGTCGGGATGCCTGTATGGCTGAGACGAAGCCGTGTTCCATCACCGATGGCCTCCAACGAAAACACGACCCGCGTTGTCTCGCCAAGGTCAGCATTCTGCCAGCGCCAGACCATGCGGGCTGGCGGGTCCAACTCCTCGACCTCGACCAGAACAAGGCCGTCTTCTTCGCCGCAGTCTCCGCGCGGATAGGTGAAGCGGGCGGTTCGGCCGATCACCGGCTCAAAATCATTGGGCATCAGCCATCGTGCCAGCGCCTCGGACGTCACCAGAGCGCGCCAGACCTTTGCTGGCGGGTGTGGGAAATGCTTTTCGAAGTCGAGGGTAAAGGTCATGTCTCGTCGAGATAGCCGCCGAGCCGCTCCAGCCGGTTCTCCCAAAAGGCGCGATACTGTCCGGCCCAGTCATGAATGTCGCGCAGCGCGGCGGGCTGCGCCCGATAGATGCGATAGCGTCCCTGTTTGCGCCGTGTCACCAGGCCGGCCTCCGCCAGGATGTGCAGATGCTGCGACACCGCCTGGAACGACATGTCGAAGTGCGGAACCAGCTCTTGGACCGGTCGCTCGCCCGCCGCCAGCAGATCGAGCAGCTTGCGGCGGTTGGCGTCGGCGACGGCGTGGAAGATATCGACCTTGGAGGCCGAGGCTCGATCGACTTGCATACCCAAACCTATAGCCACGCCGTGCCGTCGCCAACAGCATGGCTATGGGCTAGCTGGCCTCGGCCGCTGCCTTTGCCTGGTAGGGGCGGCCTGTGCCTTGGTCCAGGAGCCCCGGCAGGCTGGTCTTGATAAAATGGTTCCAGCCGTCATTGCAGATCTGATAGCAGGCCAGGTTGGGCGTCAGCCCCTCGTGGCGGAAATGCAAGTCCGTGCCGCCCCCTGCATTGGCCGTCAACGCAAAGATAATGTCGGTTCCGACCCATTCGGTATTGTCGGCCATGAGGTCCGACAAATGGTTGTGCTGCTCCAGCACATGCCAGCGAACCTCCCGGTCCGGATCCAGCGCATCGATGCGCATGACATCGACCATTTTGCCGAAGCGAAAAACCGCCTTGTCGCCAACCTTGTCGCCAAGCTCGCAATCGGGCGTCCACCAGCCGCTCACGCCCCGCTCGGTCGTAAGCGCCTCGTAGACCTTCGCCGGCGGCGCTTTCAAAGCCACCTTCACCTCAAAGCTTTTGCCGGACATTGACCATGCTCCCTTTCGTTCGATGAGTGGCCGAGATTATATTCAAGCAAATGATTGAATGTCAATTCGGTGTTAGACTGGCCGCGTTTGGCGGCGTGATTGGGGAGGGCACTAGGGTGGCCGTACGGGTTGAAACCACGTCGGATGCGGCCGTGCACAAGGCCACGGGCCGCGATTGGGCAGGGTGGCGCGCGCATCTCGACAGCGTCGGCGCCCAGGACTGGTCGCACAAGCAGATCGTCGCGCATCTGAACAAGACCGAAAACCTGTCCGGCTGGTGGCAACAGACGGTCACCGTCGGCTACGAAAAGATGCATGGCCGTCGCATCGTCGGTCAGACGGCCGACGCCGGCTTTCAAGTCGGCGTTCAGCGCACCCTGCCGTTAGGGCTCGACGCGGCGTGGCGCCTGATTGCGTCGCAGGAGGGTGTTCGCAATTGGCTCGGCGACATCGGGGACACGCGCCTCGAGCCGGGCAACCGGTACCGCACCGGCGACGGCATCGAAGGCGAAATCCGCATTGTTAAGCCGAACGACCGCGTGCGTTTGACCTGGCAGCCGGCCGGGGCCGCGCCGTCGACCTTGCAAATTGCACTCACCCCCGTCGGCGAAGGCAAGACCGCCCTGCGGTTTCATCACGAACGGTTGGCGTCTGGCGACGAACGCGAAGCCATGCGCCAGCGCTGGCAGGGCGTTTTGGCTGCGTGGCAGGCCGCGTTGGCGTGACGCGGCAATGCGGGACGAGAACGTGCCGAGGCGGACGATCGGGCACCAGCGTTCCAGCGGGCTGGCCGGGTGGGGCCGGCGGTATCGGGTTGGGCGCGCGCCAAATTCACGATTCTGCTAGACTATTTCACGTTGATTCGGGGGAGCGTCGCTACAAGGCAGGCGAAAACCGGTTGATCTACCAGCAGTTTGACGATCGAGAGGCAAACGACCATGAGCGAAAATCGTGACCTGAACCCGTTGCCCGATTCCGCCGAAGAGCTGCTCGGCAAGCTGAGCAAGAACAAGACAACCGTGCTGTGGACGGGCATCGCCATGGCCGTGATCGGCTTCTTGGCGGTCGCCTTTCCGATTGTCGCCACCTTGTCGGTTGAACTGCTTGTCGGCTGGCTGTTCATCTTTGCCGGCATCATCGGGTTCGTCGGTGCCTTTTCCTATCACGGCACCGGACCGTTTTTCGGGGCGTTGCTTCTATCGCTCCTGAAACTCGTCGCCGGCGTTTTCCTTCTGATCAATCCGGCCGCCGGCGTGGTCGCGCTGACCCTCGTCGTCGCCGTTTTGTTCATGGTCGAGGGCGCGATGCAGCTTGCCTTCGCCTTTGAGCTGAAATCGGGCGATGGCCGAGGCTGGATGATCTTTTCGGCCATCGTTGCCATTCTGGCGGGCATTCTGATCGCGGCGAACCTGCCGGGCGCGTCGGTCTTCATCCTGGGCCTTCTTGTCGGCGTGAACTTCCTGTGCACCGGCATCGCGATGATCATGCTGTCGCGCAAAGAAGCGAGTTAGAGGGACGCTGCGGTGTTGGCGTACCAAATTCCTTCTCGTCTGACGGTCGGTCTGGGGTAGAGTCCGGGCCGCCGACCACGCCCGCCGCACCCCCGATCAGCAGGAGCCTCTGGCATGCCCGTTGATGTCGGTCCCCTTCGTCACCCGTTGCCGCTCGTTTTCATGCGGTTTGGGTTGGTGGCTGCCATCGCGTTTCTGACGCTGCTCGCCATTATGCTGTCGATCTGGTGGCCCGGCTGGCTGTGGCTGCTGATCGTTCTAGTGCCGCTGCTGGCGATCGGCGCTTTCG
Source organism: Pseudomonadota bacterium (assembly GCA_039819285.1). Lineage (GTDB taxonomy): Bacteria > Pseudomonadota > Alphaproteobacteria > DSM-16000 > Inquilinaceae > JANQGH01. The sequence goes on along the minus strand of JBCBSH010000159.1, from coordinate 1,311 downwards.
ACCGCAATCAGAGCCGGCACAGCCTGCGTCGGAACTTTCCTCTGTTTGCCCGGTTCCGCTGGCTGTTTGAGGATCTGGGTCCGTTCATGCGGCAATACATTGTCGAGGACGATCTGTCCGGCAAGCCGTACAGCCGCATGCAACGGGCCCTCATCTACGCCAGGGCGAAGGGTGACGAGGATGCCCACCCCTTCGGTACCGAACTCGACGTCTATTCCGGCCAGTATGAGTTGATCGTCCATTCGGTTGCGCCGAAGGACAAGAACACCGAGGCTTTCCGGGTGGATGTCGGCGGGCCGCAATGCGGCAAGCCCTATTCGGCCTCGATCCTGAACATCTCGGCGATGAGTTTTGGCGCGCTAGGCGGTAACGCCATCCAGGCCCTCAACCTGGGCGCCAAGCGCGGCGGCTTCTATCACGACACGGGCGAGGGCTCGATCAGCCCTTACCACCGCAAGCATGGCGGGGATCTGGTGTGGGAGATCGGTTCCGGCTATTTCGGCTGTCGCCAAAAGGACGGATCATTCGATCCGGGCATGTTTGCCGAACAGGCGGGCACAGACCAGGTCAAGATGACCGAAATCAAGCTCAGCCAGGGCGCGAAGCCGGGCCATGGCGGGGTCTTGCCGGGCGCGAAGGTTACGCCGGAAATTGCGGCGACACGGCACGTGCCCGCAGGCCAGGACTGTGTTTCGCCCGCCTATCACACGGCGTTCTCCACGCCGCGCGAGATGGTCGAATTCGCCGCGAACATGCGCGAATGGTCAGGCGGCAAGCCGGTCGGTATAAAGCTCTGCGTCGGCCACGCGCATGAGGTGTTCGCGATCATGAAGGCGATGCTGGACAGCGGCATCTTGCTCGACTTCGTGGTCGTAGACGGTGCCGAGGGCGGTACTGGTGCCGCACCGCAGGAGTTTTCCAACAGCATTGGCATGCCGCTGCGCGAGGGTCTGATCCTGGTCCGCAACGCGCTGGTCGGCACAGGTCTTGCCGGCAAGGTTCGGCTTGCCGCCAGCGGCAAGGTGACGAGCGCATTCTCGCTTGCGGCCAATTACGCCGTGGGTGCTGATTGGTGCAATGCGGCGCGCGCATTCATGTTCTCACTGGGCTGCGTGCAATCCCTGAAATGCCATACCGGCCGTTGCCCAACCGGCGTGACGACCCAGGATCCGACCTTGCAGCGCGGGCTGGTGATCGAGCAAAAGGCCGACCGCGTCTGGCGGTTCCATGACAATACGCTCGCGACGTTGGCCGAGATGGTTGCCGCTGCGGGGTTGCACCATCTCGGCCAACGTCGCGAGCGTATTGTCA
>JBCBSH010000158.1:0-10955 GCA_039819285.1 Pseudomonadota bacterium | reverse complement strand
GCATGAAGGGCAGCGCCTCGGATAGGGTTTTGGCCTTTTGCAGCCATTCGTCGCCCGGGGCGGCGTCAGCGAATACCGGTTTGTCTGTCATGGAACGGCCGAGACTGGTGACGAAGGAGGTAAAGGTTAGCAGCTTGCGCGGACGAAATCAGCCGGGCGCCGCCGGTTCGTTGGCTAACGTTGCGACGTCCGCGCGCATCTGATCTAGGCCGAGATACTTCGCTGCGCTGGTCGCAAGCGGTTCCGGCAAAGCGGCGGGATGGCGTTTCAGCTCCTCGCGAAGACTCGCCATGACCGCATCCAGGTCTGCTTGAGAAACCTTGTCGATCTTGGTCAAGACGATCCGATAGGGCACGGCGGATTGGTCGAGAAGGGCCATGATCTCCTCGTCTGTCGCCTTGGGACCATGGCGCGCGTCAATAAGCACGTAGGCGCGTCGCAAGGTGACCCGGCCCCGCAAATAGGCGCGCAACAGCCTGGTCCAGCGCGCGACAAGGCTTTTGGAAACCTTGGCGTAACCATAGCCGGGCAGGTCGACCAATGTGAGACGACCGCCCAGGTCAAAAAAGATCAGCTGCTGCGTGCGGCCGGGCGTGTTCGAGGTCCGGGCCAGGGTCTTGCGCCCGGTCAGCGCGTTGATCAGAGACGATTTGCCCACATTGGACCGGCCGGCAAAGGCCACCTCCGGCAAGTTCGCCGAAGGCAATTGGGCCACATCGGCAACCGCGAAACGAAAGTCGCAGGCTTGAGCGAACAGGTGGCGACCGTTCTCCCGCGCGTCTTCAGTTTCGGTCGTCGGATCGATCATCAGTTGGCCGGTTCAAGGCCGGTGACGGTGCAGAAGATTAAGTGCGGCGGCTGCCGGTGCGGCGCCCGTTTCGGCGATTGCCGCCGCCGGACGTGCGCTTGGCGTTCGAACCGCTGCGCTTGCGCTGGGCGCCGCCGCTGGTTCCGGCCGGCTTGTCGGCGTTGGCCGGTGCCTTCTTCTTTGCCTGGGCGTTTGCCGTGCCGGTGTTGGCGGCCTTCGCCGCCGGCCGCTTCTTGCGCTGCGCATTCGTCTGGGTCTTGGAGGCACCGCCATTGGCGGCCTTCGCCGCGGGCTTTTTCCTGCGTTGCCCGTTGGCTGGCCTTTCGTCGTCCTCGTCCTTGGACTTCTTGCGCTGCACGGATGGCGGTGCGTTCGTGGCTAGGGCCGACTGCTCCAGCCCGCCGCCGATCTTCACGCCCATGCGCTTCATGATCACCCACTGCTGGAGGATCGACAGGGTGTTGTTCCAGGCCCAGTAAATCACCAGGCCGGCCGGGAAGGTCGAGAGCAGGAAGGTGAAGACAAATGGGAAGGCGCCGATGATGCGCTTTTGTATCGGATCTGTGGGTGCGGGGTTCAGCTTCTGCTGCAGGTACATCGTGATGCCCATGATGATGGGCCAGGCGCCCAGCACCATGAAGGACGGCAGATAGTCCTGCGGCGTCCACGGCAGCAGGCCGAACAGGTTCCAGATCGAGGTCGGGTCGACCGCCGAGAGATCCTGAATCCAGCCGAAGAACGGTGCGTGGCGCATTTCGATGGTGACGAACAGCACCTTGTACAGCGCGAAGAACACCGGGATCTGCAGCAATATGGGCAAGCAGCCAGAGGCCGGATTGACCTTCTCGCGCTTGTACATCTCCATGACCGCCTGGTTCATTTTCTGGCGGTCGTCCTTGTACCGTTCGCGGATCTCGGTCATCTGCGGCTGCAGCGCCTTCATCCGCGACATGGACTTGTAGGACTTGTTGGCCAGTGGGAAGAACAGCAGCTTGATGAAGACGGTAAAGACCAGGATCGAGACGCCGAAATTGCCGATCAAGCCGTGAATGATGTTGAGCGCCCAGAACACCGGCCGGGTCAGGAAGTAGAACCAGCCCCAATCGATCGCCAGGTCGAAATTGTCGATCCCCAGCGTCGTCTCATACATGTCGATGACATCGACTTCCTTCGCCCCGGCGAAGAGATGATTGGTGATCTCGACGCTGCCACGGGCCGGCACCACCATCGTGTCGGCGGCAAAGGTAGCGAAATACTGGTCGCGCGATGCGGGTTGGGAGTGGGCGAACTGTGCCTGGATCGCCGTCTGCTGGTCTGGCACCAGGGCGACCATCCAGTACTTGTCGGTGAAACCCAGCCAGCCGCCGGTGCTGTCGGTTACGATCTGCCCGTCATCGACCAGGTCGCCGTAGTCGTACTCGTCCAGCGTACCGTTGAAGACCCCATATGGCCCTTCATGCAGGATGAAGAAGCCCAGCACTTCGGGCGTGCCAAAACGCATGATGCGGCCAAAGGGGCGAAGGGCGACACCGTCGGAGGATTGATTGGTGACCCGCTGGGTCACGGTGAACATGTAGTCTTCGTCGACCGCCACAACCCGCTCGAACGTCAGTCCGGCGCCATTGTCCCACGTCAGGGTTACCGGCTGGTCAAATGTCAGCAGGTCGGTACTGGCCGTCCACTCGGTATCGTTCGTCGGAACCGGTATCGACGGGTCCGTCGGTGCCCAGCCGAAATCGGCATAGTACGGGTCCGGCGCGTTCGGAGGCGACAGCAAGGTCACTTCAGGACTGTCGGGGTCGACCGTCTCGCGATAATCGGCAAGGGTCAGATCGTCGATCCGCGCACCGACCAGCGACAGCGACCCGTGCAAACGCGGCGTGTCGATGATGACCCTCGGCACCGTGGCCAGCGCCTCGTCCCGATCGACGGTCTGGGCCAGCATTTCCTGAACCAGCGCCTGGGTGTCGGTGCCGGGCGCCACCTGGGCGTTCGGCGGCAGGCCGGTAAGGCCTTCGCCCGCTATGCCTTCCGCAATGTCGGTTGCCTGGTTGACGGCCTGCTGTTGAGCCTGGCGCGGTCCCTCGACAAAGATCTGGAATCCCAGCAGGATGGCGATGGCCAATACGACCGCTATGATAAGGTTACGCTGGTTATCCATCAAAATGACTGCTCCAGGAGACGGGCGCCGGTCACCGCCAGTGTCCGGGGCGCGCTATTCCTAACCGTACCGCACGGCCGGTTCAACCATTGGCCGGCGGCGGCGCGCGGTTATTTGCCAAGGTCGGCTGATCTAGCGGGGCGATCCGGCACCGGATCATAGCCGTGGCCCCCCCACGGATGACAGCGCGCCAGTCGCCGCAGCGTAAGCCACCCCCCTTTGAAGGCCCCGTAACGGTCGATAGCCTCCAAGGCGTATTCCGAACAGGTGGGCCGGAAACGGCACCCATGTCCCACCCAAGGCGACAGCGTGTAGCGGTAGGACAGCACCGCACCCTTCATCAGCCAGGCAAGCGGGCTGGTCATCGGCCGCGACCTTCAGCGAGCCCCAGCTTGGTCAGGCTGGCGGCGAGATCCTGTTTCAGCGTTTGATAGGGTCGATCGACGGTGGTGCGGCGGGCGATCAGGACAATGTCCAAACCGCCGGGCAATTTGGGCACCGCCGACCGCGCCAGCGCCCTTAACCGTCGTTTTGCCCGATTGCGGGCCACCGCGCCACCAACCTTGCGGCTTGCGGTGAAGCCCAGCCGGACCACATTCGGCGACGAGGGCCCTTCGGGGGTGTTTGCCACCTGCATAACCATGCCCGGCGTGACGGCCTTGCGTCGACCGCCGGCCAGCCGCAGGAAGTCTTCCCTGCGTTTCAGCCTGTCCGCGCGTTGGGCCATTAGTGGCACATTGGGGTCGCGCGGCTCAGGCGCTGAGGCGCTTGCGGCCCTTGGCCCGGCGGTTGGCAATGACGCGACGGCCGCCGACAGTGGCCATCCGGGCGCGAAAACCGTGCCGGCGCTTGCGAACCAGTTTACTCGGCTGATAGGTCCGTTTCACGGCTCTATCTCCTTCAAAACGCAGTGACCGCCGGTCCAACCGCCGATCGGTGAATAAGAAGGCGCGGCTTTTAGCCTTTCGCCGCACCCGCGTCAACGGTCATATAGGATGGTCCGAACCCTCTGCACGTCCTGTTTTTCACCCAATGGTGACTGGTTGTTGAGCGGATGGGCTGCTAGCTAAGAAAACAGCGCCATGCACCAAAAATCTGAGAACGCCGATCGCGGGACACCGCACCAGTCTACGGCGACAATTGACGAGGACACTGTGAGCACCACCGACGGCCAGGCCATCACTGGTATCGCCGCGCCACGGCCTGTTTGGCAGCGCTTTGTGCCGCTCGGTCTGCTGGTCGCCGCCTTGATCGCGTTTTTCGCGTTCGACCTAGACAGGTTCTTCACATTCGAGATGCTGAGCGAACACCGGCAGATGCTGATGGGGTTCGTCGCCGATAACGCCGTGTTGGCGTCGGCCGTGTTTTTCGTGGTCTATGCGATCGCGATTGCGGGATCCATTCCGGTCGGCCTGCTGCTCAGTCTGGCGGCCGGCTTCCTGTTTGGTGTCGTTTGGGCCGGGCTGCTGGTCGTTACCGCGGCGACGGTTGGCGCGACCGCGATTTTCCTGGCCGCGCGAACGGCCCTTCGCGGCGTTGTCGAGCGCCGTGCGGGCGGCTGGATCAAGCGTCTGGAGGGCGGCTTTCGTGACAGTGCCTTCAGCTATCTGCTGACCCTGCGGCTGATCCCGATTGTGCCGTTTTGGCTGGTCAACCTGGTGCCGGCGTTGTTGGGAGTTCCCCTTGTGACCTTCGTCCTGGCGACCTTCATCGGCATCATCCCGGGCACCATCGTCTTCGTGTCGGTCGGCAACGGGCTGGGCGCGACACTGGACCAGGGCGGAACACCGGATTTGTCGATCATTTTCGATCCGCCAATCCTGCTGCCGCTGATCGGGCTGGCCGTGCTGGCGCTGTTGCCGGTGGTGTACAAGCGGGTCCGCCAGCGGCGACAATAGCCCTATGCGCTATGCTGGCCGCTTTGCTTTGCGGCTGGCTAATCCAAGCATTTCTCGTGCGAGAGACGAGCCATGGCGGAGACAATGAAGACCGACCTATGCGTGATCGGTGCCGGTTCCGCGGGCTTGACGGTGGCCGCCGGCGCGTCGCAGATGGGTGCGCGCACCGTGCTGATCGAGCGCGACTTGATGGGGGGCGACTGCCTGAACACCGGCTGTGTGCCGTCCAAGAGCCTGATCGCCGCCGCGCGAGCGGCCGACACCGTTCGACAGGCCGGCCGATTTGGCATTCGAACGGCCGAACCGACGATCGATTTCGGTGCCGTCAACGACCATATTCGCCGGGTCATCGCCGCCATCGAACCCAACGACAGCATCGAACGCTATGAGGGGCTGGGCGTTACGGTCCTGAAGGAAGAGGCCCGCTTCACCGGCCCCAACAGGCTCGTCGCCGGTGCGACCACGGTCGAGGCGAAGCGCTTCGTGATCGCGACGGGGTCGCGGGCCGCCTTGCCAGGCATCCAAGGTCTGGACCGGGTTCCCTTTCTCACCAACGAGACGATCTTCGGCAATCGTCAGCTGCCCGAGCATCTGGTGATCATCGGCGGTGGTCCGATCGGGCTGGAGATGGCCCAGGCCCATAGACGGCTGGGCAGCCAGGTCACGGTTCTGGAGGTCGGCAAGTTCCTGTCTAAAGACGATCCCGAGGCCGCCGCCGTCGTTTGCGACCAACTGCGGCACGAAGGCGTCACCTTGCGTGACGGCGTCGAGATCGCAGGCGTTCGACAGTCCAGCGGTGGCATCCTTGTCGAGTTGGCGGCCGGGGCGCAAATCGATGGCAGCCATCTGCTCGTCGCGACCGGGCGAAAGCCCAACATCGACGCGCTTGGGCTAGACGAAGCCGGTGTCGAGGCGACCGCCTCAGGGGTAACGGTCGATGCAAGGCTGCGCACGACGAACCGCCGCATCTATGCAGCCGGCGACGTGGCGGGCGGGCCGCAATTCACCCACATTGCCGGGTATCACGCCGGCATCGTCCTGCGAAACGCCCTGTTCCGCTGGCCCGCCAAGATCGACCTAGCCGCCTTGCCATGGGTGACGTTCACCGATCCTGAACTGGCCCAGGCGGGCCTGACCGAGGCGGCCGCACGCGACCGCCACGAAGACATCCGCATTCTGCGCCACCCCTTCGCGGAAAACGACCGGGCCCTGACCGAGGCGCGGACGGACGGCTTTGCCAAAATCATCACGACCAAGCGCGGCCGCATCATCGGCGCTACGATCGTCGGCGCCCATGCCGGAGAACTGATCCACCTGTGGTCTCTGGCGATCGCCCGAAAACTGAAGATCGGCGCCGTCGCGACCATGATTGCGCCCTACCCGACATTAGGTGAGATCTCCAAGCGTGCGGCCGGTAACTACTTCGCGCCCGCCCTGTTCAGCGTGAGGACGCGCCGGCTGGTCAAGCTGTTGCTGCGGTTGGGTTAGGCGGTCGCTCCGTTGCCTGCTATAAGGCCGCTTCTGATGGAGATCTGCGCGTAAAGGTATATGGGGCGCTTGTCTTTCCTCCGCAGCCTGTCGGCACGTCTGCTGGTGCTCACGGTCTTCTTCGTGATGCTGTCCGAGGTGCTGATCTACACGCCATCGATCGCGCGCTATCGCGAGGAATGGCTGCAGGGCAGGCTGGCCGCCGGGCATCTGGCTGCCCTGTCGGTGGCGGCGGCGCCGGAGCGTATGGTGACGGTCGACCTGGAGCGCGAGCTGTTGGACCAGGTCGGGGCCGCGATGATCGACATGATTCGCGGCGATGAGATCAGTTACATGCTTGGCGATGAGCCGATCGGTCCGATTTCGGAGACCATAGATCTGGAAGACCAGTCCGTGGTCAGCTTGATCGTCGACGCGTTTGAGGCGCTGTTTCAGGGCGAGGACCGTATCATCAGGGTTCAGGGCTACAGCCCGAACGATCCGGAGACGTTCGTCATGGTGGTCTTAAACGACGCGCCGATGCGCGCCGGCATGATCGCGTTTTCCTATCGCATTCTGGCACTGTCGATCATCATTTCGCTGATCACCGCATCGCTGGTTTTCCTGTCGCTGCGCTGGCTGATGGTGCGGCCGATGGAGCAGATGACCGATCGCATGATCGCATTCCGCGACGATCCGGAGGACGACAACGCCACGGTTCCGGACACGCGCCGGCGTGACGAGCTGGGCGTCGCCGCGCGCGAACTGCGCAGCATGCAGGTCGCCCTTCGCCAGGCGTTGCACCAAAGGGCGCGACTTGCCGCCCTCGGCACGGCGATGACCAAGATTAACCACGACCTGCGCAACATTCTGGCCACCGCCAGTCTGGTCTCCGAACGGCTGGTCGAAAGCGACGACCCGTCCGTGCGCCGCACGGCGCCGAGGCTGCTGGAATCGCTGGACCGCGCCGTCGGCCTCTGTGGCCAGACGCTGGATTACATCAGCGAACGCGGCGCGCCGTTGCAGCGCCAGGCGATTGCAATCAACGATCTGCTCGACGGCGTCCGTGCCGACCTGACCGATCTGTTGGACGAGGAGCGGCAGTTGATTGACGAGACCCCGGCCGATCTGTCGGTGTCCGTCGATCGCGACCAGATGATAAGGGCGCTGGACAATGTCATCCGCAACGCCTTTCAAGCGGACTCGACGATAGTCACGATTAACGCAAGGCAAAGCGGAAGGAATGTCGATATCTTGATCAAGGATGACGGCCCCGGCCTGCCGCCGCGTGCGCGCGAACACCTGTTCAAGCCCTTTGCCGGCTCCGCGCGACCCGGTGGCACCGGCTTGGGCCTCGCCATCGCGCGAGAAATCGCCATGGCCCATCGCGGCGACCTCGCCCTGGCCAGCAGCGGCGCGGAAGGCACGACGTTCAGACTGACCGTTCCGACCAGCTAGGATTCTGTAGATCCGATGACCTGGAATCCCGATCAATATGCCAAGTTCGCCGGGCCGCGATTGCAGCCTGGGCTCGACTTGATCAATCGGCTGCCTCAGCACGGTCCCATCCAAGCGGTGGTTGATCTGGGCTGCGGCACCGGCGAACTGACCGCCTTGCTGGCCGATCGCTTTCCCGAGGCTTCCGTCGCCGGGCTGGATTCGTCGACCGCCATGCTGGAACAGGCGCGCGGCCAGTTTCCCAACCGCGTCTGGGTCGAGGGCGACATCGCGCAATGGCGACCCGAGCGACCTGTCGATCTGATCTACTCCAACGCGGCCTTGCAGTGGCTGCCCGATCACGACCGCCTGATGCCGGCTCTGGTCGATTGCTTGACGAAGGGCGGTCTCTTGGCGGTGCAGATGCCGCGGAACTTCGGCGCACCGTCGCACGCCCTGATGCGCGATGTGGCAGGTCAGCCGCGCTTTTCCGGTCGGACGAATCTGCGCAGCGAGCCCGTGGCTGATCCGGGTTTCTATGATGCGCTTCTGTCTCCTCTGGTTGACGAGATCGAGGTTTGGGAGATCGAGTATTGGCATCGGCTGACCGGCGACGAACCGGTCTATGAGTGGGTGAAGGCGACCGGGCTGCGCCCGGTGCTCGAGGCATTGACCGGCGATGACCGTGAGGCCTTTCTGTCGGACTATCGTCAGCGTTTGCTGAAGGCCTATCCGAAGCGCGCGGACGGCATCACCCTGTTTCCGTTCCGCCGCCTCTTTCTTCTGGCGAAACGCTGAGGTTCGATCGCTAGGAGGTCTTCCGTTCGCTGAGCCAGACGACCGGGCAGGGTTCCATCGACGGCGCGGCCGTGTGCGACGCCACCGCGTCACCGCCCAAGGGCGGCCTGATGGTGATGCAGCCAAAACGTTCGGCGGTGGCGGACATCGCCTGGCGCAGGACCCGGTTCACCTTTGCCGGGTCGATAATGTCCAGCACGCGGATCATATCGATGGTCAAGACCCGGCCATCGTCGAAATCGTCATCGATGCGGTAGAGAAACAGGCCGTTGAGATAGCCGCGAAACTGGACCGTCACGATGCCGGCGCTGTCCTCCGCGGCGCTTAGCGCGGAACGTGCCAACCGGCGCCATTCCTCCAGCGTCGCCGTGGCGTCGTCAGCCTGGACGAGCGGGAAGGCCTGATCGATCCGATCCGACGTCAAGGGGGTGATGAGCCAATCGCGCGCGTCCGCCATGGACCTTTGCCTTGTTTCTGACTGGCTCGACAGCCCATCAAACTCCACGCGCCGGTTCTTTGATCCATATCAAGCAACGGCCAATGCCGTTGATTGCCGTGGCGGCATTTCACCGCACCTCGGCTTGCGTTCAGGCGTCGTTTTGGCTTAGCTTGCGAGGCTTCGAGCAGGGAGTGACGATGTCCGTAAGCAGGCCAATTGCGGCCGACAATCGCCAGCTAGACCCAGCGGTTCAGCCGATGCATCCCTGCGGCGCCTGTCCCGTGCGCAGCCTCTCGATTTGCGCGGCGCTCGACCATCATGAGTTGGACCATCTGGCCGAAATCGTCATCGCGAAAAACCACGCGCCGCATCAGACGATTTTTGCCGAGGGCGACGAGGCGACGGATTTGTTCAATGTCACCGGCGGAACGGTGATGCTTTACAAGCTTCTGGCCGACGGCCGTCGTCAAATCACCGGCTTTCTGTTCGGCGGCGACTTCATGGGCCTGTCGGTTGGCGGCGTGTATGCCTATTCAGCCGAAGCGATCACGCCGGTCAGCATCTGCCGCTTCCCGCGCAAGCGCATGGAACGGATGCTGGACGACTTCCCCAAGATGCAGCGCAGGCTGTTCAGCATGGCATCGAACGAACTGGCGTCGGCCCAGGACCAGATGCTGCTGCTTGGCCGCAAGACGGCAAAGGAAAAGCTGGCGTCTTTCCTTCTGAACCTGTCGCGCAGGGCCGTCAGGCGCGGCCAGCCGGACAATCCGATCACGGTGCCGATGGGCCGGGCGGACATCGGCGACTATCTGGGCCTGACGACTGAAACGGTGAGCCGCACGGTCACCCAGTTGAAAACGGCCTCGATCATCCGGTTGCTGGACGGTCACAAGATCCAGATCGTCGACCGTGAGGCGTTGGAAGACATCGCGGAAGGTCTGTGAGCCGAGCCGGCCGCGCGGTCTGCCCATCGTGCCCTTGATGGCATCTCCGGGACCTCGTAACGCATTGACCGATATTGACGGCCTGCTGGTCGGCAATGCTCACGACACTGACGTGCGCTCTGGTGTAACAGTTGTGATTGCGGACAGGCCGCTGACCGCATCCGTGGACGTGCGCGGCGGCGCGCCCGGAACCCGGGATACCGATCTTTTAGATCCCTGCCGGATCTCAGCCGGTGTCGACGCGATCGTGTTGGCAGGCGGCTCGGAGTTCGGGCTGGAGGCAGCCTCCGGCGTTTGCGCGGAGCTGTCGGTCCGGGGGCGGGGGGTCGACGCCGGCCCCGTACCCATCCCGATCGTGCCGGCCGCCATCCTGTTCGATATCGCCTATGGCGGCGACAAGAACTGGGGCGCCACGCCGCCCTATCGTGCGCTCGGCGTGGCTGCGCTGAACGCGGCGGCATCCGATTTCGCGCTTGGCAACGTGGGCGCCGGCCTCGGCGCCAAGGCTGGTCGCTTGAAAAGCGGCCTTGGCACGGCGTCGCTCATCGATCCAGCCAGCGGCGTCACGATTGCCGCACTGATCGCCGCCAATCCGCTAGGCAGTCCCGTCATTCCGGGTTGCGACAGCCTGTGGGCCTGGAGCTTGGAGCGTAGGGGGGAACTGGGCGGTCAGCCCGTCCCGACCGGTCCGATCGCGGCCAATGCGGACGCCGAATTCGACAATCCACTGGCCAGTGTCGGCGCCAACACCGTTATCGGTGTAGTGGCCACGGATGCCGACCTGTCAAAGCCGGAAGCCCACAGACTGGCGGTTATGGCGCAGGACGGTTTTGCCCGGGCGATCCGACCATCACACACGCCCTTCGATGGCGACGTGCTGTTCGCAATCGCGACCGGTCGTCGAGGGCTTCCCGAAGGGGACAGGCCGCGGCTGCTCGCGCGGCTGGGTACGTTCGGGGCGGACGTGGTGGCCCGCGCGATCGCGCGCGGTGTCTACGAGGCG
>JBCBSH010000157.1:0-10964 GCA_039819285.1 Pseudomonadota bacterium | reverse complement strand
GGATTTGGCGAAATCGTTCGGTGCTAATACGCTGTTTTCCGGCTTTTCGACCCGGCTGCTGCGGGGGGATCGAGGCTTTCGCGCCGCTGGTCAAACCACGCGATCTCGACATTCGTGCCAAGCCTGACGGAGCCCTCGTCCGGCGGTTCCAAGCCGATCAGCAAGCGCACGAGTGTGGTTTTTCCCGCACCGTTCGGGCCGATGACGCCGACCCGATCCCCCCGCAGCAGCCGGGTCGAAAAGCCGGAAAACAGCGTATTAGCACCGAACGATTTCGCCAAATCCTTGGCGTTGAGGACCAGTTTACCGCTCCGTTCAGCCGCCGCGACATCGATCTTCGCCGCACCGGCGGGTGCCGGCCGTTCGCGCCGCTCGGCCCGCATGGCCGCCAACGCCCGCAACCGTCCCTGGTTGCGCTTCCGCCGCGCCGTGATGCCCTCGACCGACCAACGCGTCTCGGCCGCGATCTTGCGATTAAGCTTGTGCGCGGCCTCGGCTTCCTCCGCGCGAACCCGCTCCGCCCAGTCCTCGAATCCGTCAAAGCCTTTCTCGCGTTTGCGGATCATGCCGCGATCGAGCCACAGGACCGATTGACTGACGGCGCGCAGCAGCACCCGGTCGTGGCTGATCAGCAGTAAAGCACCGCGAAAGCCGCGCAGGTAGGCCTCCAGCCAGCCGATGGCCTTCAAATCCAGATGGTTGGTCGGTTCGTCGAGCAGGATGATGTCCGGCGCGCCGACGATCAGCCGAGCCAGCGCCGCGCGCCGCGCTTCGCCACCGGACAGAGGATCGGCCGGCCGGTCGGGCGAGAGGTCCAGGTCGGACAGGGCGCTGTCAACACGATAGGTATCGTCGCGCTGATCGGCCGGTAATCCGCTCGCAACGAAATCGCCCACCGTCGGATGGCCGGTCAAGTCAGGTTCTTGCTCAAGATAGGCGACCTTGGTGCCGGGCTGCAGAAAGCGCTCGCCCCGGTCCAGCGCGATCTCGCCCGCCAACACCTTCATTAGGCTAGACTTGCCAGCACCATTGCGGCCGACCAGGCAGGCCTTGTCGCCAGACGCCAGCGACAGGTCGAGGCCATTGAACAGCGGTTGCGGGCCGAAGCCCAGCACCGCCTGGCGAACGGCCAACAGGGGTGGTTCACCGACCATCGAAGCGGGGCTACTTCAGACCGCGCTCGGCCCTGATCCGGTCGTAGGCGGCGTTGATCGCGGCCAACCGCCGGTCGGCGACCTCGACGAACTCCGCCGGCATGCCCTGTGCGACCAGCCGATCCGGGTGATGCTCGCGAACCAGCTCGTGATATGCCTTCTTCAGGCTCTCGTCATCGGTGTCGCGGGTGACGCCGAGCGCCGCGTACGGATCGTCCGGATCGGCGCCGATCTCGCTCGCCCGGATCCGGTCGAAGGTTGCATCGTCAAAGCCGAAGATCGTTGCGACGTTCTTCAGATAGGCCAGCTCGTCGGCATGGATCTTGCCGTCCGCCTTGGCGATATAGAACAGGCACAGCAGCAACTCTTCCAAGACGGCCGGCCTGTCGTTGAACAGGCCGGCGATCTGGCGGGCGTAGGGCTCGTAGCCTGCGCTGTCCTGCCGCGCCATATTGAAGACGCGGGCCACGTTGTGGGTTTCGTTGGGTGGCACCTTGAATACGCGCTTGAACGCGTCGACCTCGTCGCGCGTCACCCTGCCGTCTGCCTTGGCCATTTTTGCGCCCAGCGCAATCACGCCGATGGTGAAGGCTATATGTCTGGTCTTGTCGCGCTCAGGCCCCGACGCCGGACGAGGGCCCTCGATCAGGCCTGCCTCTTGGCCGGCGCGCTCGACCACATGGCCGGCGGCCGCACCCAGCAGCGCACCCAACGGGCCGCCAATGGCGAAACCCGCCGCACCACCGATCAGGGCGCCCCAAATGCTCATCGTTCAAACCGCTGGAAAAGGTCGGAATGTCGTTTCAGGTCATGACGGCCCGGTCTTACTGCATTGCAGCGAACGATGCCACCAGGGCGTGAACATGGCAGCAATTAGGATTTCATCGCTGTGCATTGCCCTGCACGGGGGTCTTGACTAGGTTTCTGGCACGATTTCCGGCCCGGATCGGGCCTACGGGGCGCACCAACATGGCGGTATCCGCGACAGTACAGCATCTCAATCCTGTCTCCCCCGAGCTGATCGGGCGCTTGACGGACCTCTTGGGTGAGCGGCTGAGCACGAACCCTTCCGTGCTCGACCAGCACGGGCATGACGAAAGCTATCATCCGACCGAGCCGCCGGACGCCGTAGCATTCGCCCAATCGACGGAGGAGGTTTCGGCGATCGTTCGCCTATGCGCGGAGTACGGCACCGCGATCATCCCGTTCGGCACCGGCACATCGCTGGAGGGCGGCGTTGCCGCCGTTGCCGGCGGAATCTGCATCGACCTGACGGGCATGAACCAGGTGCTGCGGGTCAGCGTGCCGGATCTCGATTGCACCGTGCAAAGCGGGGTGACGCGCAAGCAGTTGAACCACGAGTTGCACGAGACCGGCCTGTTCTTTCCGATCGATCCGGGTGCGGACGCCTCGATCGGCGGCATGGCGGCGACCCGGGCGTCCGGCACCAATGCGGTGCGATACGGCACGATGCGTGATTGTGTGCTGGGCCTGACGGTCGTCCTGGCCGATGGCCGGGTCATTCACACCGGCGGCCGTGCGCGCAAGTCGGCGGCTGGCTACGACCTGACACGTCTGTTCATCGGGTCGGAAGGGACATTGGGCATCATCACCGAGGTTACGCTGCGCCTCAGCGGCATACCGGAGGCGATATCGGCCGCCGTCTGTTCCTTCCCTGCCATCGAGGATGCCGTCAACACGGTGATCATGACCATCCAGTCCGGCGTGCCCGTCGCCCGCATGGAGCTTTTGGACGAGGTCCAGATGGACGCCTCGAACCGATACTCCAAGCTGAATTTCGCCGTCCTGCCGACCCTGTTTTTTGAGTTTCACGGCTCGCCCAGTTCAGTCGCCGAACAGGCCGAAACGGTCGGCGAAATTGCCCGAGAGTTCGGCGCCGCCGACTTCCAATGGGCCAACCGGCCGGAGGAACGGAACCGGATATGGCGTGCACGCCACGAGGCTTACTATGCCGGGCTGGCCCTGCGGCCTGGCGGAAAGGGAATGCCGACGGACATCTGCGTGCCGATCTCGCGCTTGGCTGATTGCATCTCCAAAACCAAGCAGGACATCGCGGACAGCGGATTGCTGGCGCCGATGGTCGGCCATGTCGGCGACGGCAACTTTCATCTCAGCATCGTCGTCGACCCCAATGACGCCGAGGAAATCGCCCGGGCCGACGCCCTGCACGAAAGGATGGTCTTGCGCGCGATCGAAATGGGCGGTACCTGCACCGGTGAACATGGTGTCGGCTACGGCAAGATGCGTTTCTTGGCCGCGGAGCACGGCGATGCGGTTGAGACCATGCGCGCGATAAAGCTGGCGCTCGACCCCGAAAACCGTATGAACCCGGGTAAAGTGGTGCAGGTTTAAGGTGGTCGGCGGGCGTTTGCTGCGCTGATCCGGCCAAGCCGACACCAAATCGGCTGCAGTCGCCGATCTGCGCTGGGCCCGCAACCCTAACCAACGAAACCGACCAGATCGCGGTCAGCCCTTGAAGAAGATCTTATTCGGCCTGTTCGTCATTGTTTGCTTGGCCATCGTCACCTTGCTGGCCTTGCCGAGCTTCATTGACTGGAACACCCGCCGTGACTGGGTTGAACGCCAGCTCTCGGCCATGCTCGACCGCGAGGTCGAGATCGCGGGCGAACTGGACTTTGCGCTTCTGCCCACGCCCATCCTGTCGGCCGAAGGGGTCCGGTTGACGACCGCAGACGGCGAGACGCTGGCGGATATCGACACGGTCGACCTGCGCATGGCGCTGCTGCCGTTGCTCGGCGGTCGCTTCGCCATGGAGCAGGTGACCCTGGTCAATCCGATCGTTGACCTCATGGCTGGCGGGGCGGGGCTCGACCTGACCGCCGCACTCAATGAGCCAGCATCGGCTGACCGGGTGCGCCTCGACAGCATGACCATCGAAAATGGCACGCTGCGATGGCTGGGTCCCGATGCTGCGCGCGAGATGGTGCTCGACGGGATATCGGTGCAGATCTCGGCGGAGAGTCTGGCCGGTCCTTTCGCGGTTGTCGGCGACCTTAATGTCGATGGGCGCGCGGTGTCGGTCGAGCTGAGCGCCGGACGGCTGTCGGCGGCAGGTGCCTGGCCGATGACGATTGCCTTTGGCTCTGAGAGCGGTGACGCGGAGGGTCGCTACAGCGGCCTGGTCGGCCTCGACGGCCATTTGCAAGGTGACCTGCGCCTGGAAGGCAGCGATCTTGTCGAGGCACTTGGCGATCTGTTCTCCGGTGTCGCCCTGCCACCGGAATGGGCACAGCCCTTCTCGCTTTCCGCCCGCCTTCTGGGACGCGACGGCGCCGTCGAATTCAACGGCTTGGAATTTGCCGTTGGTGAGACGCGGGCCAGCGGCGCGATGTCGATCACGCTAGCCGAGACACCCACGATCGCGGTCAATGCCAACATCAACCGCGTCGACTTGGCGCGCACGGCGTCTGCGGTGGAAGGGCAGTGGCTGTCCGCTTTGTCGAAGGACCGCTGGTCGTTACCGTCAGGCCTGCGTTTGACGACCGATCTCTCGATCGGGGCGCTGGGACTTGGCGGTACGCCGGTTCGGCAGGTCCGCCTGAATGCGACGCTGGGCGACGGCGCGCTTTCGATCAGCCGCCTAACGGCGCAAATGCCCGGTGGCACGGACCTTCGTGCGGTGGGCACGATCGGCCCTGGCGAGGATGGGCGCAGCCAGGCCGATATCGCCCTGGAAATGGCGTCCGGCGATCTGCGGCGACTGCTGACCTGGGGTGGCCTTGATGTCTCGGCCGTGCCGGGAACACGCCTGCGGGCGTTCAACGGACGGGCCGCGATCGCAGGCCGGCCAGACGACTTTCAGATCACTGGTTTAGATGCGGTGATCGACACGATGCGAGTGTCGGGCGGTCTCGCCTATCGCAACCAGGGCCGTCCTGGCCTGGGCTTGCGTCTAGAGGTCGACGATTTGAACCTGGACGCTTATGTCGAAACGCAACTCGCCGCTCCTGACCTCATCCTGGCGGCCGGCGTGGACGAACTCGGCGCGATCTGGCCGGCGCTGGCCGGGTTCGATGCCAATGTCGACATCAGCCTTGGGCGTTTGCAGGCGGCCGGCTTGTCGATGGACCAGATCGCGCTGGTCGGCACGCTGAATCGCGGCCAGCTTGACCTGCGTGACGCGTCGATCGCGAACTTCGAGGGCGCGTCGGCGGGCTTGAGCGGGCGCTTCGAGCAGGTTTGGCCGATCGAAGACGTCGACCTAACTCTCGAGGTCGCCGCCGCTGACGCGCGACGCGCTCTGGACACGCTCGGCATCGATGTGGACTGGCCGATCGAAAGACTGGGTGCGGGTGACGGCCATCTGCGCGTCGTTGGCGGCTTCGATCGCCTGGATCTGGAGGCGCAGCTTGCCGTCGATGTCGGTGATATTGCGCTCGGCGGATCGATCGCCGACCCTATCGGCCAGCCGGTCTACGACCTGGCGACCCGCATTACGCACGACGACCTGTTGCAGGTGATCCAAGTGGCGTGGCCGTCCTACGCGCCGCGCGGCGATCTTGGCGCGCTGGATTTCTACGCCACGATCCAGGGAACGAACGAGTCTCTGACGTTTGGCGATCTGGTCGGTCAACTCGGTGAGATCAGCGTCGGTGGCCAGGTTCAGGTCGACATGGATGGCGCCAGGCCCGCCTTCGATGCCGCGCTTGGCACCAATCAGGTCGCGATCGAGCCGTTTTTGCCCCAGCCGGAGCCAAGCTTCGTCGCGCCCGGCGAAAATCGATGGTCGACGCGGCCGTTCGCGTGGCCGGACCTATCGGTCGTCGACGGCCATGTGCTGCTAACGGCCGGTACGGTCGAGGTGGCCGGTATGGTTTTGGATGCGCCCGCCCTCGAAGGCGATCTGGACGATGGCGTGTTCCACCTGTCGCAGGCCAGCGCCGGGCTCTTTGGCGGTCGGGCGGGGCTTTCGGGTCACATCGAACTCGACGAGCCGACCGAGATCAGCTTTGATCTCGCGCTTGCGGACGCCAACCTTGACCAGTTGCTGAGCGACGGGGCGGGCATCGACGGGGCATCTGGCACGCTCGACCTGGCGCTGCATGGCGCGGGGCGCGGCGAAAGCCCGGCGGATCTTGTCGCCGATCTGAGCGGCGAGGGGCTGTTGGCGGTCCGCGACGGGACCGTCGATCGGCTGGACCTTGCGACCGTGAGCGATCGGCTGGGAACGCTGGAGGACCCGCTGGAGTTTCTTGAGGTCGTACGCGGGCCGCTGGTCGACGGCACGACCGGTTTCGCCGCCTTCAACGCCCCTTTGACCCTTCAGGATGGCGTCGTCGCCAGCGATGCTGTCCGCTGGCGCGCCGATGCCGGGCTTGGCGAGGGCGGCGGGGCGCTGGATCTGACCAGCCTTGTCTTCGACGCCCTGCTCGAGGTCACGCTGTTCGCCCACCCGGAGGCGCCGCCGTTCGTGATTGGATTCTCCGGGCCGCTCGACCGTCTGCAGCGCAGCCTCGACACCGACGCGCTCAGCGCATGGGTCGCCCAGCGGGCGGCAGAGGCATTGACCGACAGGCTAAGGGCGCCGGATGAGCCTGAAACGGGACCTGATGCACCGCTGCGTCCGCTGGTGCCCGACGCCGGCGGTGTGGCTCCTTCGGACGATCTGAGGACCCAGCAGCGCGGCTTTGACCCGGCAGGCGATCGCCTTAGGGCCGCGATCGATCGGCCCGACCAGATCTAATCTGTCGCCCGGCCGTGCCTCACGGCCTCCAGCACGTAGACGCGCAGGGCGCTAGACAGGTTGGCCGGCTCCGGCTCGTTCAGCCTCTCGGCATCGATTTCACCGACCAGCGCCGCGAGGGACATCTGGCGCTGATTGGCAATCCGCTGCAGGTCGTCCCAGAACGGGGCCTCAAGGGAAACAGACGTCCGGTGCCCGGCGATGGTGATGCTGCGCTTGACCGTCACGTCTTCCGTCGCGCAGTTCGTCAGATCGTCCCGCGACCGCGACCGCGATCAGGGGCTGGGGCCGACCATGTCGTCCGGGCGCACCCATTCGTCGAACTGTTCCGCCGTCACCAGCCCAAGCGCCAGCGCCGCCGCCTTCAGCGTAGAACCGTCCTCGTAGGCCTTCTTGGCGACCTTGGCGGCGTTGTCATAGCCGATATGGGGGTTCAGCGCCGTCACCAGCATCAGCGACTCATGCATCAGCGTATCGATGCGCTCGCGGTTGGCCGTGATGCCGACCACGCACAGATCGGTAAAGCTGCGCGCGGCATCTGCCATCAGGCGGATCGACTGCAGCAGGCTGTAGATCATGACCGGCTTGAAGACATTGAGCTCGTAATGTCCCTGCGAGCCGGCGACGGTAATGGTCATGTGGTTGCCCATGATCTGGGTGCAGACCATGGTCATCGCCTCCGACTGGGTCGGATTGACCTTGCCGGGCATGATCGACGAGCCGGGCTCGTTGGCCGGCAGGGTGATCTCGCCAATGCCGCAGCGCGGCCCGGAGCCGAGCAGGCGAACGTCCTGGGCGATCTTCAGCATCGCCACCGCCAGGACGTTCAATGCGCCCGACATCTCGACCAAGGCGTCGTGCGCGGCCATCACCTCGAACTTGTTTTCCGCCGATTCAAACGGAAAGCCGGTGATGTCGGCGACCTTCGTTGCGAACAGTTCGGCAAAACCGATCTTGGCGTTCAGGCCGGTGCCGACGGCGGTACCGCCCTGTGCCAGCTGCAGCAAGCGTGGCAGCGCGCTTCGGACGGCGGCGATGCCGTATTCGACCTGCTTGGTATAGCCGGAGAACTCCTGCCCCAGGGTCAGCGGCGTGGCGTCCTGTAGATGGGTCCGCCCGATCTTCACGATGTCGCGGAATTCTTCCGTCTTGTCATTTAAGGCGTGGTGCAGATGCTCCAGCGAGGGGATCAGTTCATGCTCGATCTGCTCGACCGCTGCGATATGCATGGCAGTCGGAAAGGTATCGTTGGACGATTGCCCCTTGTTGCAGTGATCGTTGGGGTGAACCGGGCTCTTTGAACCGATCTCGCCGCCGAGGATCTCGATCGCCCGATTGGACAGGACCTCGTTGGCGTTCATGTTTGATTGCGTGCCAGATCCGGTCTGCCAGACCACCAGAGGGAAATGTTCCGCCAGGGTGCCGTCGATCACCTCTTCGGCCGCCGCGACGATCGCGCTGCCGATATCGGTCGGCAGAACGCCCAGCTCCATATTGGCCTGGGCCGCCGCCTTTTTCTGGATGCCCAGCGCGCGGATCAGGGGCTGGGGCATCGCTTCCGTGCCGATTTTGAAGTTCTGCAGGCTGCGTTGCGTCTGCGCGCCCCAATACTTGTCCGCAGGCACCTCCATCTCGCCGAGACTGTCGGTTTCGATCCGTGTCGGTGGTTTCTCGGGCATTGACGAACGGTCCTTCGATCGGCTGGTTTTAAGGGGAGGCAGTCATAGCACAGCGTGGTGCAAGGGCAATCGCGAGGGCTAGTCGCTCAAGCGCCGGTTGACGTGGCCCATTTTGCGGCCGGGCCTGGCCTCGGCCTTGCCATAGAGATGAAGCCTGGCGCGAGGGTCGGAAAGCAAGGAAGGCGCGCGATCCACGGCATCGCCCAGCAGGTTCTCCATCTCGGTCGGCCAAAGCACGTCGACAGGGCCAAGCGGTTGCCCGGTAACGCACCGCACCAGCTGTTCGAACTGGTCCGTTGCGCAGCCATCCTGCGTCCAATGCCCGGAATTGTGTGGCCGCGGCGCCATCTCGTTAACCAGCAAGCCATCGTCGTCGGTCAAGAACAGCTCGACCGCCAAAAGGCCCACGCTGTCAAAGCGATCGGCCAGCGTACGGCCAATCTCTTCGGCGCGCCGGCACACTGGTGCGGAGCGGGGCGCGGGCGCGGTGCTGACGGCCAGGATGTGGTTCTCGTGCTGGTTTTCGGCCACGGGGAAGCACGCGATTGTGCCGGCTGCATCCCGTGCGGCGATCACCGACAGTTCGGCGACGAACGGCACGAAGCCTTCCAGGATCGCCGGGACGCCGCCTATCGAGGACCACGCCGCCTCGGCCTGGCCAGGATCGTCGATCCGAACCTGACCCTTGCCGTCATAGCCCAGCCGCCGCGATTTCAATACCGCTGGTGCACCCAAGTCGCGCAGGGCCTGGGCCAGATCCTTGATGCCGTCAACCGCCCGGTAGGGCGCCGTTTCGATGCCTGCAGCGCGAACGAAGTCCTTCTCCAGGAGGCGATCCTGACACACGGCCAGCACATCGGGGCCGGGATACATCGGCCGCTTTTCGGCGAGATATCGCACCGCCCCCAGGGGGATGTTCTCGAACTCATAAGTCACGACGTCGACCACATCGGCGAAATGGTCAAGCGCGGCGCGGTCCTCGTAGCCGGCGGCAAGATGGCGGTCGGTGACCTGAGTGGCCGGGGCGTCCGGCTCCGGGCACAGAATGTGGCAGCGATAGCCCAGGCGGGCGGCCGCGAGCGCGGTCATGCGGCCCAACTGGCCACCGCCCAGGATGCCGATAACGGCGCCGGCGGGAAGCGGCATGTCAGGGATTGTCCGAGGGGTGTTCAGCAACGCTCTCGGTTTGGCGCTGACGCCAATCCGAAACCGCGCTGGCAACCGCCGGGTCGTTCAGCGCAACGATCTGGCCCGCCAGCAGGGCCGCGTTCACCGCGCCCGCCTTGCCGATGGCCAATGTGCCGACCGGAACGCCGGCAGGCATCTGCACGATCGACAGCAGGCTATCCAGCCCGCTGAGTGTCCGGCTTTGGACGGGGACGCCGAGAACGGGCAGGGCCGTCATGGAAGCCATCATGCCCGGTAGATGGGCCGCGCCCCCGGCGCCCGCGATAATGACGCGCAGGCCGCGCCCCGCCGCTGTCCGGGCATAGTCGTACAGCCGGTCCGGCGTTCGATGGGCGGAGATGATCCGGCTTTCGTACGGCACGCCCAACTGGGACAAGGTATCCGCCGCATGCCGCAGGGTTTCCCAGTCCGACTGGCTGCCCATGGCGATACCGACGACAGGCGACGGCGATGCGGTTTCGTCGGGCATGGGCTTTGTCCGTGTTTGGCGCGATGGCCACGAGGAAAAAAGGTGATCCGGCCCGGCTGAACGGCCTGGGCACGATGTTACGCGATGATGTCGGGGACCGTCTGACTCTCCAGGCGCGCAATCTCGTCTTTCAGCGCCAGCTTCCGCTTTTTCAGCCGCTGCATGCGCAGTTGATCGAACGGCACCGACTCCGCCAGCCGCTCGATCACGTCGTCGAGATCACGATGTTCCTGTTGCAAGGCCTTCAATCGGTCTTGCGGGTTTTCCAGATCCGCCATCCTGGGCGGCATTATCCAATTATCGCGGCTGGTGACAAACCGTTTTTGCACGTGGCGATGCGGTTCGTTCGGCATTGCATCACCCGGGCGTTCTGGTATCACTAGCGCCGATTTTTGACCCTCCAGCTTATAAGATGTTGCGAACATGGCAGGTGAGAAGCGCATCGGCATTCTGACCAGCGGCGGCGACTGCGCGGGTTTGAACGCCGTCATCCGTGCCGCCGTCTTCCGGGCGGCGGAGTTGGGTTGGACGATCATCGGGATCAAGGAAGGCACGATGGGGCTCTTATCCCGGCCCCTGCAATATGAAGTGCTGAAAACCACGATGTTCTCCGGCCAGGTCATGCGCCAAGGCGGGACCATCCTGGGCACCACGAACAAGGGCAATCCCTTTGCCGGTCCAAGGCCTCGGTTGCGACGACGACGGCGGTGTCGAAACCGACCGACATCTCGGTGTGGCCGACATCATTG
>JBCBSH010000156.1:0-11094 GCA_039819285.1 Pseudomonadota bacterium | reverse complement strand
CTCGCCATGGCAAAGCCGGGTCGCTTCGGTCGCCAGGATCTTCTTGGCTTCGTTGATTTCGGCACCGCCGAGCGCCTCCAGCCGCGCAACCTCGGCGATCGGCAGATCGGTGAACAGGCGCAGGAAACGGCCGACATCCGCATCCTCGGTATTGCGCCAGAATTGCCAGTAGTCGTATGGGCTCAGCCGGTCGGCACCCAGCCAGACCGCGCCCTCGGCGGTCTTGCCCATCTTCGCACCCGACGCGGTGGTGATCAGTGGCGTGGTCAGCCCGAACAGGTCAGCGCCGTCGATGCGCCGGCCAAGCTCCATACCGTTGACGATGTTGCCCCACTGGTCCGACCCGCCCAGTTGCAGGCTGCAGCCATACCGGCGATGCAGCTCCAGAAAGTCGTAGGCCTGGAGGATCATGTAGTTGAACTCGAGGAACGTCAGCGGCTGTTCGCGATCCAGCCGCAGCTTGACTGAATCGAAGGTCAGCATGCGGTTGATCGTGAAATGCATGCCGACATCTCGCAGGAACGGGATGTAGCCGAGACCGTCCAGCCAGTCGGCATTGTTGGCGAGAATGGCATCCGTCGGCCCGTCGCCGAATGTCAGGAAGCTGGCGAAGTTCGCCTTGATCCCGGCGATGTTGGCGTCGATCCGCTCCGCCGTCAGCAATTGGCGCGACGTGTCCTTGCCGGACGGGTCGCCGATCTTGGTCGTGCCGCCGCCCATCAGCACGATTGGCCGATGGCCCAGCTGCTGCATCCAGCGCAGCATCATGATCTGGACCAGACTGCCGATATGCAGGCTGTCGGCCGTGGCGTCGAAGCCGATATAGCCGATGACGGAACCCGCCGCCGCCTTGGCGTCCAGCGCCTCCGGGTCGGTGATCTGATGGATGAACTGACGTTCGTTCAGAACGTTGAGAAGGTCGGATTTGAAGCGTGACATTGCGGTTTGGACCAGTCGAAGGAGAGGAGGCGGGCAGCAGCCCTATTCGGCTACGGCTTTGTTCGGTTCCAGGGCCTCGTCCAAATAGCTGTCTATGGTGTCGACCAGGGTGTCGATCTTGCCGTGAAAGAAGTGGTTGGCGGACTCAATCACGCGGTGATCGATCACGATGTCCTTTTGCAGCGACAGCTTGGCGACCAGCTTTTCGACCGATTCCGGCGTGACGATGTCGTCGTTAGAGCCGTTGACGATCAGCCCAGATGAAGGGCATGGCGCCAGGAAACTGAAGTCGAACATGTTGGCCGGCGGGGCGATCGACAGGAAGCCGTCGATTTCCGGCCGACGCATCAGTAACTGCATGCCGATCCAGGCACCGAAACTGAAGCCGCCGACCCAGCAGCCGGCAGCGTTCGGGTTGTAGGTCTGCAGCCAGTCCAGCGCGGACGCTGCATCGGACAATTCCCCTTCGCCCCGGTCGAACGCCCCCTGGCTGCGCCCGACGCCTCGGAAATTAAACCGCATGGTCGAAAAGCCGCGGCGGGCGAACGCCTGGAACAGGACATAGACGATCTTGTTATTCATCGTGCCGCCATGTTCCGGATGGGGATGCAGCAACAGGGCGACGGGCGCGCCCGGCTGCTTGCCGTGCTGATAGCGGCCTTCGAGACGGCCGTCGGGGCCATTGAAAATGACTTCTGGCATCGGCGTGTATTCCCTCCGGGTTGCCGCTGTCGAGGCTGGCTAGGCTCGGCCCCGTCGGCATTCGGCATAAACCTCATCTGGCCGGAGGGGCATTTTTCCAGGAAACATGCCCAGCCAGCCAGAATACTTGACCGCACTACCCGGATAATTATATTCCGATTGTCGCTAGTACCGGAGATCCGGACCGTCGATAGAGCACAGCGGGTTGGTCCGGCACCGGCACGCGTGACTTGAAGGACAAGACCGGGCCGCGCAGGTCGCGTGGTATATCATAGGGATAGCCCATATGTTCAAGCGCCTTCGCGAAGACATTGACACCATCATGGCGCGCGACCCGGCAGCACGTTCCCGGGTCACGGTGTTCTTCACCTATCCCGGCCTGCACGCGGTGATGTTTTACCGCCTGTCCCATCGGTTCGTGAACTGGGGTATGCGCGGGTTCGCGCTGTGGCTGTCCTATCTCGGCCGCATCCTAACGGGCATCGAAATCCATCCCGGCGCCACAATCGGCCGGCGCTTCTTCGTCGATCACGGCACCGGTGTCGTTATCGGCGAGACGACGAAAATCGGCGACGACGTCACGCTCTATCAAGGTGTGACTCTGGGCGGCACGTCGTCGGACGGCGGCAAGCGCCATCCGACATTGCTGGACGGCGTCATTGTCGGCGCCGGCGCTAAGATCCTGGGTCCGCATACGATCGGCAAGAACGCGCGGGTCGGCTCGAACGCCGTGGTGCTGAAGGATGTGCCGGAATGCGTCACCGTGGTCGGTGTGCCGGCGCGGCCGGCGGGCATGCCGAAACAGCCCAAGCCGGAATTTGTCGCCTACGGCACGCCGACGGACGATCTGCCCGATCCGGTCGCGCGAGCGGTCCACGGGCTGAATGCCGAACTGGCAACGCTGCGCCAGCGGATTGTGCAGTTGGAGGACGAATTGGCCCATCACAGGGACGCCGCACCTGACCGGGCGCTTGATGGGAGTGATGAGGAGGGTGCTGGAGAACAGCGCCGCGAAGGCCGGTGCTGACGATCGGTCCGAAGGTCGCGGGTAGGGGGAGATGATTTCATGAAGCTAAGCACGAAGGGTCGGTACGCGGTCATGGCGATGGTCGACATGGCGCAGCATGCGCAAGGACGGCCGGTGGCACTGGCCGACATCGCCGCGCGGCAGGAAATCTCTCTGTCCTACCTGGAACAGCTTTTTGCCAAGCTGCGCCGATCGGGCCTCGTCAAGAGCGTGCGCGGCCCTGGCGGTGGGTATCTCTTGACCCGCGGCACCGACGACACCCGCATTTCCGACGTGATCGTCGCGGTGGACGAGCCCATCCGGGCGACCCGGTGTCCGTCCGGCTCGGGCGCTGGCTGCCGCAGCGACAAGAGCCGCTGTATGACCCACGATTTGTGGGAGGAGCTTGGCAACCAGATCCACCTCTATCTCAGTTCCGTCAGCCTCGAAGATGTCATTCAGCGCCGTGTCCTCGGCACCAGCCGCGTGTTCGCCGGGCTTCAAGCCGAAGAGCTTCACCGGCCGCGGCCCGCCATCGCGCCTGGAACCGTAGCGGCCGAATAGCCGTTTCGACCGTTCTCCAGGGGGTTTCCGTGACGGCGTCGATCTATCTCGACTATAACGCCTCAGCGCCGCTGCTGCCGGCCGCGCGCGATGCGATGGTGGCCGCGTTGGACGTGGTCGGCAACCCGTCGTCAGTGCACCGGTTTGGCCGCGATGCACGGCGCCTGGTGGACCATGCCCGCCGGCAGCTTGCCGTGCGTCTGGCGGTCGATCCGCAGCGCGTGGTCTTCACCTCCGGCGCGACCGAGGCAAACGCGGCGGCGCTCAGCGGCGTTGCCGTAACCAGGCGCCTGGTCAGTGCCATCGAACATGACAGCGTGCTGGCCGCCGACGCAGTCGAGACCTTTTCTGTCGACGGCAACGGCGTCGCGGATCTCGCCAGCCTTGAGCGCGCGTTGGCCGAAGGGGATGCGCCGACGCTGGTCTCGTTGCAGCTCGTGAACAACGAGACGGGGGTCGTTCAACCTGTTCAAGCGGCCGCTGCGCTGGCCCGTGATCATGGCGCGCTGATCCATTGCGACGCCGTGCAGGCGCTGGGGCGCCTGGAGGTTTCGCCTGACGCTCTCGGGGTCGACCTGTTGACGATCTCCAGCCACAAGATCGGCGGGCCGAAGGGTGCCGGCGCCCTGATCGTGCGCGACGGTCTGCCGCTCAAGCCTCTCTTGAAGGGCGGGGGGCAGGAACGCCGTCGCCGTGCGGGCACGGAAAACGTCGCAGGGATTGCCGGTTTTGGCGCCGCCGTCGAGGCCGTCAACATCGACGCCTGGTCCCGCTCGACGGGCCTGCGAGACCGGCTGGAGACCCAGTTGGTCGCCGCGGACGCCGGTGCGGCGATCTTCGGCGCCCACGCGGACCGTGTGGGCAATACTACATGCGTTGCCATGCCGGGTGTCGACGCCGAGACCCAGGTGATGGCGTTTGATCTTGCCGACATCGCGGTCAGCGCGGGTTCCGCCTGCTCGTCCGGCAAGGTCGCATCCAGCCATGTCTTGGGCGCCATGGGCGTTCCCGATGCGCTGGCACGATGCGCCATTCGGGTCAGCCTTTGTCTTGACACGAAGGCAGCGGACATCGATCGGTTCGTGGCGGTGTGGGGTCAGATCGCGGACAGGGGTCAACAGGGGCGAAGGGCGGTGGCATAGGCGAATGAACAAGAACGGGAAACAGCGCTGATCTCCGTCAGCAGCTTGCGAAGGAATGGCCGCCCTGCGGCCCAACAACACGAACGAGGAACAGAAGCAGATCCATGCCGATGATGGTTTTTATCGAACCCGATGGAACAAGGCGCGAGGTCGACGCCCCCAACGGCCTCTCTGTAATGGAGATTGCGCACTTGCACGACATCGACCTGGAAGGGGCGTGCGAAGGCTCGCTGGCATGCTCGACCTGTCATGTGATCGTCGACAAATCCTGGTTCGGCAAGCTGAAGCCGATTGAGGAGGACGAGGAGGACATGCTGGACCTGGCTTTCGGCCTGGCCAAAACGTCGCGCTTGGGCTGTCAGATCATCATGTCGGACGAGTTGAACGGTCTTACCGTCCAGCTTCCCAGCGGCACCAACAACATGATGATGTGAATACCCAACAAAATAGTAGGGCTTTTAGAGTCAGATGCGACAGAATCGCGACAAATTAGGCGCTTGCCTGTTTGGAATACCTGACTTAAATAGTCTGTTATAGATCCCGAAGGGTTGGAGAACACGATGGCAGCGGTAACCGAGACGATCCGGCAGGTCGAACAGGTCACGACCGATCGCTACAAATACGGCTTCGTCACGGATATTGAGCAGGAAACCGCGCCGAAGGGGCTGTCGGAAGACATCATCCGCTTCATTTCGGCCAAGAAGGAAGAGCCGGAGTGGATGCTGGAATGGCGTCTCGAAGCCTTCCGCGTGTGGCAGACCATGAAGTCGCCGGACTGGGCGAAGCTGAAGTTCCCACCGATCGACTATCAGGATGCCTACTACTACGCCGCGCCGAAAAAGAAGCCGCAGCTTAACAGCCTTGACGAGGTCGATCCGGAGCTGCTGGCGACTTACAACAAGCTGGGCATCCCGCTGGACGAGCAAAAGATCCTGGCCGGCGTGGTCGCCGTTGACGCGGTGTTCGACAGTGTGTCGGTCGCCACGACGTTTAAGGAAAAGCTGGCCGAGGCCGGGGTGATCTTCTGTCCGATCTCAGAGGCGATCCGCAACCATCCGGAGTTGGTGCGCAAGTATCTCAGTTCCGTCGTGCCGGTCGGCGACAACTATTTTGCAGCGTTGAACTCCGCCGTGTTCACCGACGGCTCGTTCGTCTATGTGCCGCCGGGTGTTCGCTGCCCGATGGAGCTGTCGACCTATTTCCGCATCAACGCCCAGAACACCGGCCAGTTTGAGCGCACCCTGATCATCGCCGACAAGGGCTCTTACGTCTCCTATCTGGAAGGCTGCACCGCGCCCCAGCGGGACGAGAACCAGCTGCACGCCGCCGTGGTCGAGCTGGTCGCCCATGACGATGCGGAGATCAAATACTCCACCGTGCAGAACTGGTATCCCGGCGACGAGGACGGCAAGGGCGGCATCTACAATTTTGTCACCAAGCGGGCGGCGTGCCGGGGCGATCGCTCCAAGGTGAGCTGGACCCAGGTCGAAACCGGCTCGGCCATCACCTGGAAGTATCCGAGCTGCATTCTTCAGGGCGACCATTCGGTGGGCGAGTTCTACTCCGTCGCCATCACCAACAATCATCAGCAGGCCGACACCGGCACCAAGATGATCCATCTCGGCCGCAATACCACGAGCCGCATCATCTCCAAGGGCATTTCAGCCGGTAAATCCGACAACACCTATCGCGGCCTCGTGCGCATCCAGGGCAAGGCGGAGAACGCCCGCAACTACACCCAGTGCGACAGTCTGCTGGTCGGCGATCGCTGCGGCGCCCACACGGTCCCCTACATCGAGATGAAGAACCCGACGGCGCAGGTGGAGCATGAGGCGACCACCTCGAAGGTCAGTGAGGACCAGCTCTTCTACTGCCGCCAGCGCGGCATCGGCGAGGAAGAGGCGCTGGGCCTGATCGTCAACGGCTTCTGCAAGGAAGTGCTGCAGGTCCTGCCGATGGAATTCGCCGTCGAGGCGCAGAAGCTGGTGGCCATCAGCCTGGAGGGAAGCGTCGGCTGATGCCTGTCCGGCCCGATATCGCGGGGCGTGCGATCTGGTTCGCTCGCCGGCCTTCCGGGCGCGGCATCAGGCCGGTCAGTTGGCAGGGCTGGGCGACGGTCGTTGCCTATCTCGCCGCCCTTCTGGCGGCGGCGCTGGCCATGCCGAAGCCGAACGCCCTGGAACCGATGGCGTTTGCCACGCCGCTGATCGCGATCCTCGCCGTGATGGGGCTGGCGACATTTCTGTTTGTCCTGTTGGTTCGCCGTCGCACGGCGGCCGACGATTGAAACTTTTGAAACTTTGAAGCTCAAGGGGTCCTGATGACCGCACCGTTGTTGGAAATAGACAATCTGCACGTCACCGTTGACGGGCGCGAGATCTTGCGGGGGTTGTCGCTTACGATCGGCGCGGGCGAGGTGCACGCGGTCATGGGCCCGAATGGCTCCGGCAAGTCGACGCTCAGCTACATCATCGCCGGTCGCGAAGGCTACGACGTGACCGAGGGTTCGGTCCGCTTCCGCGGCCAGGATGTGCTGGAGATGGAGCCGGAAGAGCGCAGCCATGCCGGGCTGTTCCTGGCCTTCCAATACCCGCTGGAAATTCCGGGTGTCGGCACCAACACCTTCCTGCGTACCGCCTACAACGCCCATCGCAAGGCGCATGGCGAGCCGGAACTGGACGGCATGGCCTTTCTGAAACTGGTCCGCGCCAAGACCAAGGCGCTGGGCATTCGCGACGAAATGTTGAAGCGGCCGGTCAATGTTGGCTTTTCCGGCGGCGAGAAGAAGCGCAACGAGATCCTGCAGATGGCCCTGTTGGAGCCGGCGTTGGCCGTGCTCGATGAAACCGACAGCGGCCTCGACATCGATGCGTTGAAGGTGGTCGCCGAGGGCGTCAACGCCCTGCGCGCGCCGGACCGTTCGGCGCTGGTGATCACCCATTATCAGCGGCTGCTGTCCTACATCGTGCCTGACCATGTGCACATTCTGGCCGATGGCCGCATCGTCCGCTCCGGCGGCAAGGACCTGGCTGTCGAGCTTGAGGCCAAGGGCTATCAGGACCTGATCCGAGAGGCCGCGTGATGGCGGACGAAGCGAGCCTGGCCAGTTTCGCCGACGGTTTCGACGCCGCCCTGTCGGGCTTGCCCGGCCGCGCCTTGACCGAGGCCCGGCAGAAAGGCATGGCCGCTTTTCAAGCGCAAGGGGTTCCCGGGCGTCGGCTTGAGGCCTGGAAGTTTACCGATCTTCGCCGCTTTCTGTCGCGCCACGCCTTTGGCCCCGCACCGACAGGTCTCGTCGATGGCGACGTGGCCGGCCGGGTCGCGGCGCTTGGTTCTGACGATGATGCCGCCAGGCTGGTCTTCCTGAACGGGCGCTTGGTGGCCGATCTGTCAGCGCTGCCGCGCTTGCCGCACGAGGTCACGGTGTCGGGCCTCGCCAATGCGCTGGCCAAGCCGGACGGGACCGATCTGGTCGGTTTGCTCGGCACTGTGGTCGGGGAGACTGAGGATACGCTGATCGGCCTGAACGCCGCCTGGATGGAGGACGGCTTCATGGTCGACGTGCCAGAGGGGATCGCGGTGCCGGGACCGATCCGCATCGTCCATGTCATTCAGCCAGGAGAAGACGCTTTTGCCGTTCACCCCCGCCATGTGATCAGCCTGGGCGCGACCGCCAGCGCAACGATCATCGAGGATCATATTGGCGGCGACGGCGCGGCCAGCTTCGTCAACGCCGTTACCGAGGTCGCGCTGGCCGAGGGCGCGTCGCTGCGTCACTACCGCAACGCCGACGGCGCCGTGCAGGGGCTGGAGGTCCAGCGCGTGCACGCCCATGTCGCGCGCGATGCCCGCTTTGAAAGTTTCGCGCTGGCGATCGGCGGCCAACTCACCCGTCATGAAAGCGTGGTCACCCTCACCGGGCCCGCGGCGGAGGCGCATGTGGGTGGCGCCTATCTGGGCCGGGATCGTCAGCATCGCGACAACACCATCCTGGTCCAGCACGACGCGCCCAACTGCCTTAGCCGGCAGGTGTTCAAGGGCGTATTGGACGACCGGGCCCGCGGCGTCTTCCAAGGCAAGATCAAGGTCGACCGTCTGGCACAAAAGACCGACGGCCATCAGCTCAACAAATCGCTGCTATTGTCCCGTGGGGCGGAGATCGACGCCAAGCCCGAGCTTGAGATCTACGCTGACGACGTCAAATGCAGCCACGGGGCCACGGCCGGTGAAATCGACGGCGATGCGCTGTTCTACCTGCGCTCGCGCGGGGTACCCGAGACCGCCGCCCGGCGGCTGCTGGTCCAGGCATTCCTGGCCGAGGCGCTGACCGAGATCAGCGATGATGGCGTTCGCGGCCGTTTCGGCGCTATGGTCGATATCTGGATGACAGAGGAATTCTCTCGAAAGGACGCGGCATGACCGCCGTAAGCCAGACCGCACGGGCTGACGCGGGCGCGACCGCGATGCTGCATGTCAGCGCGGTCAACGACTATGATCTGACCGCCATCCGCCAGGACTTTCCGATCCTGGCGCGCACGGTCTATGACAAGCCGCTGGTCTACCTGGACAACGCCGCGTCGGCGCAGAAACCCCGATCGGTGATCGAGGCTGTCGACCGGCACTATCGCGAGGATTACGCCAACGTCCATCGCGGGCTGCATTATCTCAGCACCCGGTCGACCGAACTGTATGAGGGTGCGCGCGAAACCATCCGTGCGCATATCAATGCAGCCTCGACCAAGGAGATCATCTTCACGCGCGGCGCGACCGAGGGCATCAATCTGGTTGCCGCCAGCTATGGCGCGATGGCGTTGCAGGAAGGCGACGAAATCGTCATCTCGACGCTGGAACACCATTCCAACATCGTGCCCTGGCAGTTGCTGGCCCAAGCCAAGGGGCTGGTCTTGAAGATCGCCCCGGTCGACGAGGACGCCAATTTCCTGTTCGACGATTATGTCGACCTGCTGACCGAGCGTACCAAGCTGGTTGCCATCACCGCCGTCTCCAACGCCGTCGGCACCATCACCCCGATCGAGGCGATCGTCGAGGCGGCCCGCCAGCGCGGCATCGCCACTCTGGTCGACGGCACCCAGGCCATCGTGCACGGCCTGGTCGACGTGCAGGCGCTGGGCTGCGACTTCATGGTGTTCTCGTCCCACAAGGTCTATGGACCGTCGGGCGTCGGCGTACTGTACGGCCGCGAAGCTTTGTTGGACGCTATGCCGCCCTATCAGTCGGGCGGCGAGATGATCCGCACGGTCAGCTTCGATGGCACCAGCTTCGCCGACTTGCCGACCAAGTTCGAGGCGGGCACGCCGCCGATCGTGCAGGCGATTGGGCTTGGGGCTGCCATCGACTATCTGAACGGCATCGGTTTTGAGCGCATCGCGGCCCATGAGGCCGATCTCCTGGCCTACGCGACCGAACGGCTGGAGGCGGTTGAGGGTGTCACCATCGTCGGCAAGGCGGAGCGCAAGGCGTCGATCCTGTCGTTCACCCTGGACGGCATCCATCCCCACGACATCGGCACGCTGGTCGACCGCTACGGCGTCGCCGTGCGCGCAGGCCACCATTGCGCGCAGCCCCTGATGCAGCGCTACGACCTGCCGGCGACGGCGCGGGCCAGCTTCGGCCTCTACAACAGCCGGGCCGAGGCCGATCGGCTTGCAGAGGCCTTGGAACAGGTCAAACGGATCTTCGCGTGAGGCTGCGGTGACAGAGGACAAGGATTTGGACACACCGACAAGGGCCGCCGACGAACCCGTCAATCGGGCGCCGCCGCCGGGCTACAGCCTGGCCAGCTTCATGCCCGATTTGGAGGTGGTGGAGCCGGAATGGATCCACGACAAGCGCGTGGCGTCCGGCACGCCCGATACCGATCCGAACACGCTGCAGCAGAAACTGGTCGACAATCTCAGCCAGATCTACGACCCGGAAATCCCGATCAACATTCACGAACTGGGGTTGATCTACCGCATCGATGTGGGCGAGGACGGCGCCGTTCATATCCTGATGACGTTGACCGCTCCAAACTGTCCCGTGGCGGGAAGCTTGCCGCGCATGGTCGAGACCGGCGCCGGCCTGGTGCCGGGCGTTGGCAAGGTCGAGGTCGAGCTCACCTGGGACCCTGCTTGGAACCTGGACATGGCCAGCGAAGATGCAAGGCTGGTGCTCGGCTTCTGAGGCACGTTTGGGCTTGCGCGCTTCGCTGGCCGGCCAGATATGGTAAGATGCGCGATGCGGTGGATCGAGTAGGAAAGGGCGGGCCGATTACAGAGGGTGCGCAAGGGGTTGTTGGCAACGGGCGTGAGACGGCCGACGGTGGTCAGCAGGCGAACGGCGACCATGTCGATGCGTTGATGTCGCTGCGCGGCAGCATCGACAACATTGATGCGGCGCTGATCCACATGCTGGCGGAGCGGTTTCGCTGCACGCAGAAGGTTGGCGAGTTGAAGGCCCGATACGACCTGCCACCGGCGGACCCGGCCCGCGAACGGCGCCAGATCGCCCGCCTGCGGCACTTGGCCGAGGAGGCGCAACTGGACCCGGACTTCGCCGAGAAGTTCTTGAACTTCGTGATCAAGGAGGTCATCCGCCATCACGAAGCCATTGATCGCCAATAGCGGCGGTCGCTGGATAGACGGAAGAGCGCGCCAGGGGGTGCGCGGGAGAGAGAAAGATGGGTGCTGAGACCTTGGCTGCCCCGGCAAGACCGGCTTTGACGCCGCCGGTGACCATCAC
>JBCBSH010000155.1:0-11345 GCA_039819285.1 Pseudomonadota bacterium | reverse complement strand
GCATCAGATCGAGAAGCGTAGCGGTGTAATGAACGCGGCGGATCCGCGTGACGTCTTCGGGGATACCGCGCACGAAGAAGTCGCGTCCCTTTTGGTCCCGTGCCATGAGCCGGGCGGCAACGTCCCGCATCGCCTCGAGCCGTTGCAACTGGAACTGGAGGGCGGCGGCGAGTTCGGCCCCGGTCGGCTCGTCCTCGCTTTCGTCCGCTGGCAGCAGCAGCCGGGACTTCAGATAGGCCAGCCAAGCGGCCATCACCAGGTAATCGGCTGCCAATTCCAGGCGCAGGGCTTGGGCCCGTTCGACAAAGGCGAGATACTGCTCGGCCAAGGCCAGGATCGAAATCTGGCTCAGGTCGACCTTTTGCTCCCGCGCCTGGTCCAGCAGCAGGTCGATCGGGCCTTCATAGGCATCCAGCCGAAGGATGAAGGCGTCGACCGTGCGTTCCGGTGGGGGATCTTCGAAATCGTCGTCGGTCATTTCTGTCACGACTGTGCTCTCACTTGTGCCGTCGAGGCAATCGTCATCGCGCTAGGCCGCCAGCCAGTCCGCCACTTGGCGGCGAGCATCGGCCGTATCGATCGGCGTCGGCGACCCCACTGACGCCGCCGCAGCCTCCAGCCGGCCGACTGTCGCGTCGGTGATCCGGGGAACGGCGGATGCCAGGGCCTCCATTTCGTCCAGCTTACCATTGCAGTGCAATGCGATATCGCAGCCGGCCTGGAGGCTGGCGACCGCGCGTTGCTCGATGGAGCCGGACAGAGCCTCCATCGACAGGTCGTCGCTCACCAGCACGCCCTGGAATCCGACGCAGTCGCGAACGATGCCTTCAATGATTGTGCTGGACTGGGTGGCCGGGTGTTCGGGGTCGAGCGCGCGATAGACGATGTGCGCCGTCATCGCCCAAGGCAGGTCCGCCATGGCAATGAACGGGGCAAAGTCGATGGTCTCAAGCGTCTCAAGATCGGCCTCGACCACGGGCAGATCCTGATGGCTGTCGCACAGCGTTCTGCCGTGACCTGGGATGTGCTTCATGATCGGCTGAACGCCCGAAGCAAGCATCGTCTCGGCCATGGCCCGCCCGAGGGTAATGACGGTTTCAACATCGTCGGCATAAGACCGGTCGCCGATCACGTCATGCGTGAACGGATGACCGACATCCAACACCGGCACCGCATCGACATCGACACCGCAGGCCAGAAGATCGCTGGCGATCGCCCGTGCGAGCAGCCGAACGGCGGCCAGGCCGCGCTCTGGATCGCGCCGGTAGAGGTCGCCGATCACGCGCGCCGACGGGTCCTTCGGCCAGGTGGGCGGTCGCAGCCGCTGAACGCGGCCCCCTTCCTGATCGACCAGCACGGGGGCCGTCCGCCCGACGGCCTCGCGCATTCTGTCGGTCAGACGGCGCAGTTGCTCCCTGTCCTTACAGTTGCGCCGGAAGATCACGAAGGCTACGGGGTCAGCCTCGCGGAACAGGCGGAACTCAGCGTCCGACAGCTCGGGTCCCTCACAACCGAATGTGACGGCAAGCGGGCGATTACTCGACGGCTCTGACAAGGCAGTCCCCTCCCCGTTCCACGATCGCGCCGCAAATGCGCCTTGCATCGGCTTCCAGCATCGGGCCGGCCGAAACCCGGATCAGTCGCCCGGGCTCAGTGGGCGAGGTCAGCCGTTCCTGCCCATCCAGCAAATCCGGATAAAGGCGCACGAAGCGATCCCATTCCGGTGCAACGGCTGCCTCGTCTTGAACGGCCGCAAGCTGCACGCGGTAGTCGCCGGCAATCGGCTCGTCCGCCACCTCGTCAATCAGCGCTTCGATTGTCGATGCGGTCTCCGGCTCAACCTCGGCTTCTTGCACCGCCGCGACAAGGTCGTCCAACGTATCGGCTTCCAGCGCTTCTTCGATCGCGGGAGCCATTTGCGGCGGCTCAGGAGACACCAGGGTCAGTTCCAATTCCGGCGGCGATACCTCTGCCCAAGGCGGGTCGAGCAGCGGCGGCTCAGTGCCGGGCGGTAACCGTTCAAGAAACACCTCCGGAACCGATGGATCACTGCGGCCCAGGCGGCCATCGGACGACGGTGTTGGCAGCGCATCCTCGGGCAGCGGCTCCTCCGCCGGTGCCTGCAGCAGTGCGGTTGCCAACAGCTCGGGATCCTCCGTGGGGCCGCGCTGTAGGATGACACGGTCGCGGTGTGGCACGTCCATACCGCCGGGTTGGGCCGGACGCACCCTTGTTTCGCCAAGATTGGCCGTCACCAACGGAACATCGGTGGTGCCGGGCGAGCCGTCGCCGCCTTGATAGATCGTCACGACGGCAAACACGACGCCGCCAGCAACGGCCAAGGTCAACAGCAGTCGACCAACACGCCACCAGGCGGGCGCACGGCGCGGCGCTCGCGGCGCCCGTCCGGATGCCGCCAGATCATCATCGTCATCGACGCGATAGAGGATCGCCATGGCGCGCCTAGTGTCGATCTTGCGGATCGAAAAGGCGCTGATGTTCCAACAGCGCGTAGCGATCTGTCATGCCGGCGATGTAGTCGGCCACCACCCGGGCCCGCCCCCCTTCGTCTGTGTCGAGCGCGGCCTCCTGCCAGTCGGTCGGCAGCGTGTCGGGGCGTTCGTTGAACAGCCGGAATAGCGTGCCGACCAGGCGCGCCGCCTTCGCCGTCTCGCGATTGACTTGGTAGTGTCGATACATCCGCCGCATCAGAAACGACCGCAACTGCTGGTTATTCTCCGCCATTCTGGACGAAAAGGCGACCATTGGCTGATCGGCCAGCCTGATTTCTTCGACATTTCGAGGGTTTAGGGCTGAAAGCCGCGACTGCGTCTCAACGATGACGTCGGACACCATCTGATTGATCAGGCGACGAATCGATTCGTGCACAAGGCGTCGACGATGAAGGTCGGGGTACTTGGATTGCACTTCAGCGAAGATCGCGGCAACAAATGGCACCTCGGCCAGATCATCGACCGTGAACAGTCCGGCGCGCAATCCGTCGTCGATGTCGTGATTGTTGTAGGCGATGTCGTCCGCAAGGGCTGCCACCTGCGCCTCTGCCCCTGGGTGGGCGCCCAGCTCCAGACCCCAAATCTCATTCAGTTCGGCAAGCGTCGGCGACACGGCATCGGTCAACGGGCCGTTGTGCTTGGCCACGCCCTCCATGCACTCCCAAGTTAAATTCAGGCCGTCGAAATCCGCGTAGCGTTGCTCAAGGGTGGTGAGAATGCGGATCGTCTGATCATTGTGCTGAAAGCCGCCATAGGCGGCCATTTCAGCGTCTAGCGCCCTTTCACCGGCATGGCCGAAGGGGGTGTGACCGAGGTCGTGCGCCAGCGCAATCGCCTCGGCAAGATCCTCGTCCAAGTCCAACGAGCGACTGATCGACCGGGCGATCTGAGCGACCTCCAAGCTATGGGTCAGCCTTGTGCGGTAATAGTCGCCGACATGGAAGACGAAGACCTGGGTCTTGTGTTGCAATTTGCGAAAGGCTCCGGAATGGACGATCCGGTCGCGATCCCGCTGAAAGGGGGTTCTCGTCGCACTTTCGGGTTCGGGGACCAGCCGTCCCCTGCTCCGGTCCGGGTGAGTCGCGTAGGCAGCCAACATGGGCGCCGACCCTATCAACGCGCATCCGCCGGGTCATCCTGCCTTTGACAGGGCGGTGCAGTTTCCTAAATTAAGAGAGCGCTAGAAACCGATCGAGGATGAGAAATGCCTGAAGCCGACGTGGCGCCTGTGCCGGATCGTGTCCTGGGCTTGTCCGCCAACGCCGCGCGGCGGGTCGCTGAACTGATACGCGCGGAGAAGAATGACGGGCTGATGCTGCGCATTGCCGTGTCAGGTGGCGGCTGTTCCGGCTTTCAGTACGGTTTCAGCTTTGACGACACCGTGCGCGACGACGACCTCACCTTCGAACGCGACGGCGTACGCGTCGTCGTCGACGATGTGTCGCTCGATCTCTTGAACGGTTCGGAAATCGACTACGTGGAAGAGCTGATCGGGGCGTCCTTCCAAGTCAAGAACCCGAACGCCACGGCGTCGTGCGGCTGCGGCACCTCGTTCTCGATGTAGCGGGCCGCCATGCCCCGCATCGCCACCTGGAACGTCAATTCGGTCAAGGCGCGCCTTGCCAACGTGCTTGAGTGGCTGAAAACCGCTTCGCCGGACATCGCGCTTTTGCAAGAGCTGAAATGCACGACGGAGAACTTCCCGCGCCTTGAGATTGAGGATCTGGGCTACAACGCCGCCGTCCTGGGCCAGAAGAGCTATAACGGCGTGGCCATCCTGGCCAAACGGCCGATCGAGGATGTGCTGGAAGGCCTGCCGGACAGTGATGACGACCAGGCCCGCTATATAGAGGGCACGGTTGACGGCGTTCGTGTCGCGTCGATCTATCTGCCGAACGGCAACCCGGCCGATACCGAAAAGTTCCCTTACAAGCTCGCCTGGATGGACCGGCTGCGCGATCGTGCCGCGGCACTGTTGGAAACCGAGATGCCGGTCGCGCTTGGCGGCGACTACAACATCATTCCCGACGACGAGGATTGCTACGACCCTGCCGCTTGGAAGGGTGACGCCCTGTTCAGGCCGGAAAGCCGCGGCAAGTTCCGCGCCATTGAGTATCTTGGCTACACCGAGGCGTTTCGTGCACTACACAGTGGGCGGGGGCACTACACGTTCTGGGACTATCAGGCCGGTGCGTGGCAGCACGATAACGGCGTCCGCATCGATCATTTCCTGCTCAGCGCGCAAGCCGCCGACCGGCTGGAGGCCTGTGAGATCGACCGGACGCCTCGCGCAAAGCCCAAGGCGTCTGACCACACCCCAGTCATCGTGACGCTGCGCCACGCCGCCTGACCGACCTCAGCTACGCCCAGCCGCCGGCAATCGGCACCACGTGGCCGGTGATGAAGCCACACTTGTCGGACGCGAAAAACGCGATCGTCTCGGCGACTTCATCCGGTTTGCCGAGGCGTTTTGCCGGGATGTTGGCGAGCATCTTCGCCATGGCGGTCTCGTTGGCCAGCAGCTCGGGCGGGAAATAGGTCGGGTTTTCGATGTAGTTGGGTGCGATGGCGTTGATCTGAATGTTGAACGGCGCGAGTTCCAGTGAGAGGGACTTGACCAAGGCATTCGCCGCGCCGCGCGCCGTTGTGTACATCGAATAGTTGGCAAGCCCGCGCAATGGCGCCGCCGAGGTGACCATGATGATCCGGCCGGCCTCCGCCGATTTCATGTGCGGGACGGCCCGACCGATCAGCCTGTAAGGCCATTCGACCAAGGCATCCAGGGCACGGCGCATGTCCTCCGGATCGGCCTCGTCGACAGGCGCGCGAACTGCCGGGTAAGCATCGTTGCAGATCAGAGTGTCGATCCTGCCATGTGCGGCAATGACCTCGTCGACGAGGGCTTCCGGCTCCGTCGATTTCGCCGGTACAGTCTCGGAAGCTGGCGCGCCGCCATGGCACACCACTGTGGCGCCATAGAAGGTCAGCACGGCGGCCGTCGCTGGGCCGACGAAGTGCGCCGCGTTGGTGATGACGATAACCTGGTCGTTCAACACGGCGCTTCTCCTCGTCGAGCCCGGCCGCTACGGATCAGATGTCCGCGTAGACATGCTTCTCGGCCTTACCCCCCGGATGGGTAACGGCCCCCTTCTCCGCGTCCCCAACCTGCTGGGCGAATTTCCACAAGGCGCCGGACTGATAGTCGTGCTCTCTCGGCTTCCACTGGCGGCGACGTTCGGCCAACTCCTCATCGGACAGTTCGACATCCAATGTGCCCTTCACCGCGTCGATGGCGATGATGTCGCCATCCTTCAAGAGCCCAATCGGACCGCCGACCGCCGCCTCTGGCCCGACATGGCCGATACTGAAGCCACGTGTTGCGCCGGAAAACCGCCCATCGGTGATGAGCGCCACCTTGCCGCCCATGCCCTGGCCGTAGATCGTCGCGGTTGTGGACAGCATCTCGCGCATACCGGGTCCACCACGCGGGCCTTCATAGCGCACGATGAGGACGTCGCCGGCTTCGTATTGATGGGCGCGCACCGCCGCGAAGGCTTCCTCTTCACTGTCAAAGCAGCGGGCGGGGCCCCTGAACTGCTGAACCAGCATGCCGGCGACCTTCACGATCGCCCCCTGCGGTGCGAGGTTGCCGCGCAGACCTACGACGCCGCCCGTCGGCGTCAGCGGGTTGCTGGTCGGGTAGATAACGTCCTGGTCTGTCGGGAACGTCACGTCGGCCAGGTTTTCCGCGATGGTCTTACCCGTGACCGTGATGCAGTCGCCGTGCAGATAGCCGCCATCCAGCAAGGCCTTCATCAAAACGGGCACGCCGCCGACCTCGTACATATCCTTGGCGACGTACTTGCCGCCCGGCTTCATGTCGGCGATGTAGGGCGTGGATTTGAAGATCTCGCAAACATCGTGCAAGTCGAAATCGATGCCGCATTCGTGGGCGATCGCCGGCAGGTGTAAGCCCGCATTGGTCGAGCCACCCGAGGCCGCGACGACGCGGGCTGCGTTTTCCAGTGCCTTGGGCGTCACGATGTCGCGCGGGCGCAGATTAAGCTCGATCAGTTTCATAACCGCCTCGCCCGAGGCCTCGGCATACTCATCGCGAGACTCATAGGGTGCCGGCGCGCCGGCGGAGCCCGGCAGAGCCAGGCCCATCGCCTCGGAGACGCAGGCCATGGTGTTTGCCGTGAACTGGCCACCGCAGGATCCGGCCGACGGGCAGGCCACGCATTCCAGTTCGTGCAAGTCCTCGTCGGACATCTTGCCGGCCGAATGGCTGCCTACGGCCTCGAAGACGTCGACGACGGTCACGTCCTTGCCCTTGAACCGTCCGGGCAGGATCGTGCCGCCATACATGAACACCGACGGGCAATTGAGCCGAACCATCGCCATCATCATGCCCGGCAGCGACTTGTCGCAGCCTGCGAGACCGACCAGGCCATCATAGCAATGGCCGCGCATGGTCAGTTCCACGGAATCCGCGATCGCCTCGCGGCTGGCCAGACTGGATTTCATGCCCTGATGGCCCATGGCGATGCCATCGGTCACGGTAATGGTGGTGAACTCACGCGGCGTGCCACCGGCGCGGTCGACGCCACGCTTGGTCGCCTGGGCCTGGCGCGAGAGGGCAATGTTGCAGGGTGCTGCTTCATTCCAGCAAGTCGCGACGCCGATGAAGGGCTGAGCAATCTGCTCCTCCGTCATTCCCATCGCGTAATAGTAGGACCGGTGCGGCGCCCGGTCGGGACCGACCGAGACGTGCCGGCTCGGCAGTTTGGACTTGTCGAACTTGGCTTTGCCGGAATGGTCAAGCGGCATGGGGTTCCCTTACCTCCTCAGGTTTTGATCGGCCGAGAAGATTAGGGGCGAGGCATCGCAATGCCTAGCTTTTCCGGTGTCAGGGCTGGTCTGCTCGCGCTTCGGCCGCAATTGTCGGCAGAATCGACTGAGCGAGAGCCATGGCTTCCTCACGCGGCATGCCTGGCTGCAACCGCTCATCAAACAAGGTGCGCAGGATGATCTCGTCGTTGGCGGTCATGCGTTCGATCAGCGCGCCGAAATCATTGAAGGCCGACGGGTCCAGCAGCCGCGTATCATCGAACGCGCCGAATGGCTGGGCGGTTTCCTCGATCAAACAGTGATTGATGGTTTCGTCCGCAA
The DNA here is from genome assembly GCA_039819285.1 of Pseudomonadota bacterium. Lineage (GTDB taxonomy): Bacteria > Pseudomonadota > Alphaproteobacteria > DSM-16000 > Inquilinaceae > JANQGH01. Next base: position 3,660 of record JBCBSH010000155.1, on the reverse strand, counting down.
GCCGAGAGTTGATGCCGATCAGCGCCCCGTCCACCTCATTACCACCCAGCGTGACGAAGAAGCACAAGGCCTGGGACGCGATCGGGAAGATCAGTTCTGGTGGCACCCAGGGGCGCAGCATCAGGCCGACAAAGTACTCCTCGCCGACGATGTAGACCTGAAACACGCGCTCCGGCCCTTCGGCCCCTTGGATCGGTCCGCGCGGTTCGGTGCCGATGACGGCCCGCACCTCAAGTCCGGTCGCCGATGCAAGATGGGCAGCCTGCCTCTCCATCAGGGCGAACCGCTCGTCGGTAACCGCGCCGTATAGCTCAAACCGGATTGGATCGACGGGCTTTATCAAGCTGTCCCGGCCGCGTGAGCCCTGGCCGAAGACCACGGCCTCGAACGCCCGCAGCAAGACCGCATCGCTGGCGATCTGGCCGTAGGAGGACTTGGCGGTCAGTCCGGCGAACACGGCCAAGAAGAGGGCCAAGACCGGGGGGAGAAAACGAAGACGGGGTCGCGCGAAGTCCATTGCCCACGTTAGGCGCGACCATCCTGACCATGCCAATCACAAGGGCGTGGCAATACCCCGCTAGGCGGATACCCTGCCAAGCGCCTCGGCCAGTCTATCGCGGACGGTCACTGCTTCGTCGCGTCGTTCGCGCTGTTCCTCGACCACGGCTTCAGGCGCCTTGGCCAGGAACTGGTCGTTGGACAGTTTCTTGTCGATCTTGGCGATCTCTCCATCGAGCTTGCCGATTTCCTTTTGCAGGCGAGCGCGCTCCTGGTCGAGATCGATCACCTCTGCCAACGGCAGGACCAGCGTCGCCTCGTCCAGGATGGCTTGTGCAGAGCCACGGGGTGGCTCGCTTGACAGCGGTTCCACAGTCGATAGCCGCGCCAGGCGCTTGATCAGCTCGTCATGGCTGGCCAGCCGGGCCTGGGTCTCGGGACCGGCGTCCCTCACCTGAAGCGGGATGCGGGCGCCGGCCGGAACGTTCATTTCCGATCGGATGGTCCTCACCTGGCCGATCAGCCGGATCAGCCAATCGATCTCGGCGACAGCGACTGTGTCTTCAGTCAGCCGTTCGTAGTCCGGCCAATCGGTGGTCATCAGGGCCTCGTCCCGATCGGGGCTGAGCGACCGCCACAGCTCCTCCGTGACGAAGGGCACCAGCGGGTTCAGCATCAGCAGGATCTGATCCAGTGCCCACGCGGTCATGGCCCGCGTCTCGGCGGCGGCCTCGGCATCCTCGCCGGTCAGGATCGGCTTGGTGAACTCCAGATACCAGTCACAGAAGCTGTGCCAAGTGAACTGATAGAGCACCGAGGCGGCCTCGTTGAAGCGATAGTCGGCCAACGCGTGTTCGACAGAGGCCGCCGTGCGTTTCACGGACGCAGCGATCCAGCGGTTGGTTGCCAGCGTGGCGCTGTTGGGGTTGAAACCCTCGACCGGTACGCAGTCGTTCATCTGGCAATAGCGCGCCGCGTTCCACAGCTTGGTGATGAAGTTGCGATAGCCCTCGACGCGCTGTTCGGACAGCTTGATGTCCCGCCCCTGCGCGGCCATCGAGATCAGCGTGAAGCGCAGACTGTCGCTGCCGAACCGGTCGATCAGTTCCAGCGGGTCGATAATGTTGCCCTTGGATTTGGACATCTTCTGGCCCTTGGCGTCGCGCACCAGGGCGTGGATGTAGACCTTGTGGAACGGCACCTCGCCCATGAAGTGCAGCCCCATCATCATCATTCGGGCGACCCAGAAGAAGATGATGTCGAAGCCGGTGACCAGCACGTCACCGGGATAGTAGCGCTGCACCATCTCCGGCGCGTCCGGCCAGCCAAGCGTCGAAAACGGCCACAGCGCCGAGGAAAACCAGGTGTCCAGCACATCACCGTCCCGGGTCAGCGCGGTGGCTTTGCCGTAGTGCGCGTCAGCGGCGGCCTGGGCCGCCTCCTCCGTCTCCTCGACGAAAACCGTGCCGTCCGGCCCGTACCAGGCCGGGATCTGATGGCCCCACCAGAGCTGGCGTGAGATGCACCAGGGTTGGATGTTGCGCATCCATTCGAAATAGGTGTTCTCCCAGTTCTTGGGCACGAACTCGGTGCGACCATCCTCGACCGCCTCGATCGCCGGTTTGGCCAGCGTCTTGGCATCGCAATACCACTGGTCGGTCAGCCAGGGTTCGACCGGCACGCCGCCGCGATCGCCGTAGGGCACGGTGTGGACATGGTCCTCGATCTGGTCGAGCAGGCCCTGCGCTTCGAACGCCTCGACGACCTTTTTGCGCGCGTCGTAGCGGTCGAGCCCGACATAGTCAGAAGGCGCGTTCTCGTTCATGCGCGCCTGGTCGTCCATGACGTTGATCATCGGCAGGCCGTGCCGGCGCCCGACCTCGAAATCGTTGAAATCATGCGCCGGCGTGATCTTCACCGCGCCTGAGCCTTGGTCGGGGTCGGCGTACTCGTCGGCGACGATCGGAATGCGCCGACCGACGATCGGCAGCAGCACGTCCTTGCCGATCAAATCGGCGTAGCGCGGATCGTCAGGGTGCACGGCCACGGCGGTATCGCCCAGCATCGTCTCAGGGCGTGTTGTTGCGACAACGATATGGCGGTCGGGCTCGTCGGCCAGGGGATAGCGCAGATGCCAGAGGTTGCCCCTCACCTCCTTCTGCTCGACCTCAAGGTCGGAGATGGCGGTGCGCAGCTTGGGGTCCCAGTTGACCAGCCGCTTGTCCTTGTAGATCAGCCCTTCCTTGTGGAGCTGGACGAACACCTTGCGGACGGCCTTGCTGAGGCCCTCATCCATGGTGAAGCGCTCGCGCGACCAGTCCGGCGAGGCGCCGAGGCGGCGCAGCTGGCGGGTGATGGTGTCACCGGACTCCGCTTTCCATTCCCAGACTTTCTCAACGAACGCCTCGCGACCCAGATCCTGGCGCGTGATGCCGTCGGCGGCCAGTTGCCGTTCCACCACCATCTGGGTGGCGATGCCGGCATGGTCCGTGCCCGGTTGCCACAAGGCGTCGCGATTGCGCCTGCGTTCGTACCGTGTAAGTACGTCCTGCAAGGTCATGTTCAGGGCGTGGCCCATATGCAGGCTGCCGGTGACGTTTGGCGGCGGCATCATGACCGTGAACGGCCGACGGTTGCTGTCGGGCGCGCTGCCGAAGCCGCCACCCTCTTCCCAAGCCTGATACTGTCTCGCCTCCACCTCGGCGGGGCGATAGGTCTTGTCCAGCATCGCTGAACCCACTTCACAATGAACGCCAAAGAACGGGCCGCGATAAGACAAGCAGCTTGCGAAAAACGCAACGGTGTTCGTGGTCTAGGAGGGTTTCGGCTGGTTCATAAGTCGGGCGACCTCGCGCTCGACGATCGATTCCACGATTGGCGGCAGATTCTCGTCGAGCCACGCGCGCAGGGCCGGGCGCAGGGCGTCACGGATCAGCTTCTCCAAGGCCGCCTGCCCTGGATCTGGATCGCCCGTGTCCGGCGTCCGGTTCATCGCTTCACGGGTCAGTCGGCTGAGGGCCGCGGACACGGCTGTTTCCGTCGCCTGCGATACGAAGCGAAGGTCGGCTTGGATGTCGGGGTCGGCTGGGGGCTGTTCGGTCTCCGATGAGTCGCCGCGCGTGCTTTCAGCCTCCGCGGTACCTGGCACCGGGTCCAACGGAT
>JBCBSH010000154.1:0-11373 GCA_039819285.1 Pseudomonadota bacterium | reverse complement strand
TATCGCCCCTATTCCTGGCCTTCGCCCGAGGTCGCGTCCGAGGTGCTGTCGCGCGTCGGCGGGCTCAGCGATGTGATCGTTGGAAATGACGAAGAATTCGGCTTCATGGCGGGCGACATTTCCACCGTGATGTCGCCGCGGACCGTGATCACCTGGGCGGAGAACCAGGAGATCTTCGGCGATCGCGCCTTCGCGTTCCGGACCACCTTCCTGAACAAGTGCGACGAGGTCGAGCGGCCTGTGGTGGCCGAATACTATCAGCGCTGCTTCGGCGAAGAGCTGGCCGACGAACTGCCCCTGTCGTGACCGACTTCGACGGCAGCGGACCGACCTAGCCGGTCAGATGCCGAAGACCTGATCAGACCATGTCTCAACGCCAGGACGACCCGACAGAGACCTTCAAGCAAGCAACGGCGGCATGCCTTCGGGCAATCGCCGAACGGGGCGACGTGACCGTTACCTTTGGCAGCGAACCCGCCGGGATTGCGGGGACCAGGGCCCGCCTGCCAGCCCCGCCGCGAACCATGGACCGGCAGGAAGCCGCACGCGTGCGCGGCGCGGCCGATCAGGTCGCGCTGCGGTTGCGCCATCACGACGCCGGTGTGCACGCGGCGCGTCTACCCTCCGGCGACACCGCGCGGGCGACGTTCGACGCCCTGGAACAGGCACGATGCGAAGCAATCGGCGCCCGGCAAATGGCAGGCGTCGCCGACAATCTCGAAGCAGCGATGGATGATCGCTATCGCCGGCAAGGTTTCGAGGCCATGACGGAACGCGAGCAGGTCCCGCTGGTCGAGGCCATCCGCCTGCTGGCGCGCGAGGCCATGACCGGCAGCCAACCGCCCGAGGTCGCCAAACAGGCCGCCGGCCTGTGGCGCCCATGGATCGAAAAGCGCATCGGCAACAAGTTGACCGGTCTGCGCGACCTGTTGGACGATCAGCAGGCCTTCGGCCAGTCGGTGCGCCAAATGCTGTCGGACATGGACATGGATGTCGGCGCCGAAGACGAGGCCGACCCGGACCAGGCGGATGACGATCAGGAACCGGACCAGGACGAGACCGATACCGAGCAGCGTCAGGGCGAAGAAACCTCGCTCGACCCGGACTCCATAGAAGGCGACCCGTCCGACGGCGACGAGATGGAGGCAGAAGGGGCGGCCGAGGACATCGACGGCGACCTGGCCGAAACCGCCGGCGATGACGACCCCGATGCGCCCGGACGGCCCTGGGAGCGGCCGGAGGGCGACATCAACGACCCGTCGCGCATGAGCTATCGGGCGTTCGCGATCGAGTTCGACGAGATCACCGACGCTGCCGACCTTTGCGACGCGGACGAGTTGACCCGGCTGCGCCTGATGCTGGACCAGCAGTTACAGCATCTGCAGGGCGCGATCGCACGCCTGGCCAACCGGCTGCAACGCCGCCTGATGGCCCGACAGACACGGGACTGGGAGTTCGATTTGGACGAGGGCATTCTCGACGCCTCCCGGCTGGCGCGCATCGTGGTCAACCCGATGTCATCTCTCTCCTTCAAGGTCGAGAAAGACACCGATTTCCGCGATACGGTGGTTACCCTGCTGATCGACAACTCCGGCTCGATGCGCGGCCGGCCGATCGGTATCGCGGCGATCAGCGCGGACATTCTGGCCCGCACGCTGGAACGCTGTGGCGTGAAGGTCGAGATCCTCGGTTTCACCACACGCGCCTGGAAGGGCGGCATGTCGCGCGAGAAGTGGATTCAGGCCGGCAAGCCCGAACGGCCGGGACGGCTGAACGATCTTCGACACATCATCTACAAGTCCGCCGACGCGCCCTGGCGTCGGGCGCGTAAGAATCTCGGTCTGATGCTGCGCGAAGGCATCCTGAAGGAGAATATCGACGGCGAGGCCCTGCTGTGGGCCCACGAGCGGCTGCTGGCCCGGCAGGAGCAGCGGCGCATCCTGATGGTCATCTCCGACGGCGCCCCGGTCGACGACAGCACGCTGTCGGTCAACCCCGGCAACTATCTGGAACGGCATCTGAAGCAGGTGATCGACTATATCGAGACCTACTCACCGGTCGAGATCATCGCCATCGGCATCGGCCACGACGTCACCCGCTATTACCGTCGCGCCGTGACCATCGTCGACGCCGAACAACTTGGCGGCACCATGGTCGACAAGCTGGCCGAACTGTTCGACGAGACCGCCCAGGCGCCGATGCGGAGGCGTGCCTCCTAGAGCAATGGTCGATCATGCCGAACCGTGTGGTTCGGCGCGATCAAGGCACCTTTCCAAGGTGTCTTGCCAAGAGCGCAGGATCGCATTTGCCTACGACGCGGATCGGGCCAGCAGCGTGTCGAGACGGTCGTAACTGCCGCTGACGCCGCTCTCCATAGGCGAGGCCAGCACGGCATCGCGGGCTTCCTTGCTGTCGTAATTCATGAACGTCTTCACCCAGGTCGCCCCGCCATCCTCCTCGAAGACCGTCGTGATCACGGCCTCGCCCGGATACCAGGCCATGTCATATTTTTCGGTCACCACCAGGCGTTCTGGCGGCGTTATCTCGCGAAAGACGCCCCCGACGCCGATTTCGGTGCCGTCCGTGCCACGCCACACATACCGATAGGCGCCGCCGACCCGCAAATCGATCTCGCAGACCGGCATCGTCCAGCCAGGCGGCCCCAACAGCCACTGGCCGACCAGTTCGGGCTTGGTGAAGGCATCGAACAGCAGATGCGGTGGCGCCTGGAAGCGACGCGTCATGAGGATTTCGCGATCGGTGGTCGCTGTGATCGTCAAGGCTTTGGCGTCGGTCATCCTCTAATCCTCCGTCGGATCGCGATCGGGTTGGCTCTGCAACGTGCCAAGCAAGGCGTCGAGACGCCGGAAGTTCCCCTCCCATAGCTGGCGATAGTGCTCCAACCAGGCACTCGCCTCCGCCAATGGCGCCGCCTCCAGCCTGCATGGCCGCCGCTGGGCATCGCGGCCGCGCGAGATCAAACCGGCCTGCTCAAGCACCTTCAGGTGACGAGAAACCGCCGGCTGGCTCATATCGAAAGGTTCGGCCAGTTCCATGACCGACGCCTCGCCCAGGGTCAGCCGTGCCAGGATGGCGCGCCGGGTCGGATCGGCGAGCGCGGAGAAGGTCGTGTCGAGATGATCAGGCATTTGGTGCATAGCAAAACTCTTATATAACATACTTGCTATATACAGAGAGCCTTCGATCGTCAAGTAGCCGCAATCTTGCGCTCCGGCTCTTCAAAACTGCTGCCTTTGGCCGCACCTGGTTTGCGAATGGGTCTCATTTACTTGTTGAGCCGACCTGCCCAGGGCGGTAAATACTACGAGCGAGAACCATTCTCATCCTTGGCCGGCAGTTCTGCCGGCCATATGCCTATGGAGGTTATAGAGTGAACGTTACCAAGACAGCCGTTTCAACACTGGCGATTGCCATGGTGTTGGGAGCAGCCGCGGCGCAGGCCCAAGAGCTCAACATCTACTCTTCACGGCACTATGACACTGATCAGGCGCTGTACGACAACTTCACCGACGAAACCGGCATCTCCATCAATCTGATCGAAGCCGGCGCTGACGAGTTGATTGAGCGGTTGGTGGCCGAAGGCGAGAACAGCCCTGCAGATCTGCTGATCACGGTCGATGCCGGACGCCTGTGGCGCGCCGATCAGGCAGGACTGCTGCAGCCGGTCAACTCCGATATCCTGGACGAGCGGATCCCGGAACATCTGCAACATCCCGACAATCACTGGTTCGGCTTTTCAAAGCGCGGCCGGGTGATCGTTTACAATGTCGACGATGGCGCGCCGGAGGGACTGGAGAACTACGAAGACCTCGCCGATCCGGCCTATGAGGGCATGATCTGCATCCGGTCGTCGTCCAACATCTACAACATCTCGCTGATGTCCTCGTTGATCGAGAATGTCGGGGCCGACGCCGCCCAGGCCTGGGCCGAGGGTGTCGTCGCCAACATGGCCCGCGACCCGGAAGGCAATGACACGGCGCAGTTGCGCGCGGTCGCCGCCGGTGAATGCGCCTTGGGCGTATCCAATACCTACTATGTCGGCCGCCTCCTGGCATCGGACGATGCGGATGACCGGGCGGTTGGCGAACAGTTGGGCATCATCTTCCCCAACCAGGACAATCGCGGCACGCACGTGAACATCTCCGGTGCCGGCGTCCTGGCCAACGCTCCGAACCCGGATGCGGCGGTTGCGTTCCTGGAGTATCTGACCAGCGACGAGGCCCAGGGCTACTTCGCCCAAGGCAACAATGAGTATCCGGTCGTTGAGGGTACCGCCGTACCTGGCCCGATTGCCAATTTCGGTGACTTCCAGGAAGATAGCATCAATGCCGACATCTTTGGTGCTAACGCGGCCGAGGCCGTGCGCGTTTACGACCGGGCGGGCTGGCAATAAGCCGCGTCAATCGAGCAGGCGCGTCGCGGCGACCCACCAGGCGGGGTGTCCCTCGCTGAGGGTTGATTCCGCGGCGCTTGCCGCCGCTGGGTCGTCGTAAAAGGCAAAACAGGTCGGGCCGCTGCCGGACATGGCGGTGGCCCGACAGCCTTTTGTGGCGCTCAGTTCCCGCAGGATATCGCCGATTTGCGGCGCCAGCGCGATAGCCGGCGCCAAAAGGTCGTTGGCCGACGGCCGATCCGTGCCCGACGCCATGCGCGCATACTGCTTGAAGACCTCGGCGGTCGACAGCGCGATGCCGGGATTCACCAGCACCACGGGACGCGAAGCTTCCGGCGCGACTTGGGTCACGACCTCGCCGATCCCTGACATATGGCAACGGCGCGAACGCAGGCACACCGGAACGTCCGCGCCGAGAGACACGGCGATTTCCAGCACGCCTGGATCGTCCAGATCCAGCGACCAGTGACGGCACAGTAGCCGCAAGGTTGCCGCAGCGTCGGCAGAGCCGCCACCAACGCCCGCCGCTGCCGGCAGGCGCTTTGTCAGGCGAAAAGCGCCGGACAATGGCCGGCCACACCACTCGCCCAGGCTCTCGGCCGCGCGCAAAACCAGATTATCGCCCGACATCGGCGTCGCCGGCGCGAACGGTCCATCAACGCTGAAACCGAATGTGCCCCCCGGCCGCAACGCGACGGTATCGGCCAGCTCGGTGAACACCACGAGGCTGTCGAGCAGGTGATAGCCATCCGACCGACGGCCAACAACGTGAAGACTTAGGTTAAGCTTGGCGGGCGCACGCTCCGTCAACCACGCCGTGCCGCCGCTCAAGGCGACAGTGACGCCGGCCGGAACTCCTCCAGAATGCCGTCCTCGAGAAGCCCATCCGTCAGCTTTGCTTCCAGACTGGTGATGCGCTCGTCATCCGTGGCATTGGCCAAGGCTCGCCGCCATTGAAACCGTGCCTCGGCGTACCTGCCGACCACCCAGTAGGCATCCCCCAAATGGTCGTTGATCTCCGGATCGGTGGGTTCAAGCGTTACCGCCAGTTCCAGCCACTCGACGGCTTCGTCCATCCGACCCTGGCGGTAATAGACCCAGCCCACGCTGTCGGCGATGAAGCCGCTCTCCGGCTCCAGCTCGATGGCGCGCAGCAGCAATTCCTCGGCCTCGTCCACGTTGATGCCGCGATCGGCCCAAGAATAGCCCAGATAGTTCAGCAGGAAGCCGTTGTCGGGGTTGATGTCGATCGCTTGGATGAAATCCTGCTCCGCCCGGTCCCAGGTGCCCGACCGCTCCAACGCGATCCCTCGACGAAACAGGAAGCTCCAGTCCGACTCGACCAGTTGGGGTACGCGTTCCACCGCCTCGTCATAGGCGACGACGGCCTCATCAAAGCGGCGTTGAACGCGCAGCAGATCGCCGCGCTGAACCAGCGGATCGGCCGAATCCGGCGTGGCTTCGGCCAGTACCTCCAGCTCGGTCAGAGCCTGTTCGTAGCGTTCCAGCTCGCCCAAGAGTGCCGCCCGGCGTAAGGCGGCGGCATTGCCGTGACGCGTCCCCAATTCCAGCTCGGCATAGGCCGACAATGCATCCTCGTGGGCGTCCGCGTCGCGAAAGACGTCGCCGAGCAGCAACTGGATCTGCGGCGCCTCCGGCCACAGATACTGAGCGTATCTGATGTAGTGCAGGGCGTCCTGGGTGGCGTCCTCCAAGGTCAGCGCGTTGGCGATCTGGTAGAAAGCCTCTCCCAGCCCCCTGCCCGGCGCCGCGATGGGTCTCGGAATTGACTGACCGTCTTCGACACGGTCGAGCGCGGCGGCAAGGAATCGCGACTGGTTGCCGCCATCGATGGCATCGGCCAACAGTGTCTGCGCGTCGTCCTCGCGGCCATGCCGGCTGAGCAACGAGGCCAGCGCCTCGATCAGCAGATCGGTCTGCGCCCCTTCCAAGGCCATGCGATACTCTGTCTCGGCCTCGTCCACCTGATCGGCGAGATCGAACATCAATGCCAGATGCAGATGCGCCAGGCTGCCGAAACCGCCCGCGCTGCGTACCAGATCCAGCGCTGCGTCGGCGGCAACGATGTCGCCCTGCCCGGCCGCGGCCCAAGCCTCGACGAACGGCAGCGAGAATCGGGTGACACCGACACGCTCCATGTCTTCAAGAAGGGACTGCGCCTGATCGAAGTCGCCACTGTTCATGGCTTCGACCATCAGGATGGTGTCCACCAGTTCGACGTCCTCGGCACCGTCCCTGGCCCGTTGGGCCAGCGGCAAGGCATCGGCCACACCATTGGCGGCCAGCGACAGGCCAAGCGCATTCCGCAGTACCGTCAAGTTATCCGGATCGCTTTCCAGCACCTCGCGCATGAACGCCGCCGCCGACGACAGATCGCTGCGCGTCGCGGCAATGGTGCCCGCCAGATAGGCACCCGCCTGCGACTGCGGGTCGACCGAGACCGGATCGGCGGCGGAGGCATGGGTCCCCGCAACCGTCGCCACGACCAGGACGGCAGAACCAAGCCAGCCGAACGCCCGTTTCACCGTCCTACTTTTTGCGCGCCTGTTGACCTGCATCGTCAGACCCCTGCATCAATTGCGCCCCGCCACCCGCTACATATTCGGATAGTTAGGCCCCCCGCCGCCCTCGGGAACCGTCCACACGATGTTTTGAGCGGGGTCCTTAATATCGCAGGTTTTGCAGTGGACACAATTCTGGGCGTTGATGACGAAGCGTGGATTGCCGCCATCATCTTCGCGCACGACTTCGTACACCGCCGCCGGGCAGTACCGCTGCGCCGGCTCGTCGAACTGCGGCAGATTCTGCGCCACCGGAACCGTTTCATCGAGCAGTTTCAGGTGCGAGGGCTGGTTTTCTTCGTGATTGGTGTTGGAGAGAAAGACCGACGACAGCCGATCGAAGGTGATGACGCCATCCGGCTTCGGATAGTCGATCTTTTTGGCCCGATCGGCCGGCTGCATGCCTTCGTGGTCGGCGTGACGGTGCCGCAGGGTCCAGGGCAGAACACCGCGCGACCAAAGCTCGATACCGCTGTAAAGCGTGCCCCCCAGCAACCCCCACCGATAAGACGGCCGGCAGTTGCGGACGGTCTTGAGTTCCTTGTAGACCCAGCTTGCCTTCAGCTCGGCGGGGTAGCTGGTGAGTTCGTCGCCCTGCCGGCCCTCCTGCAACGCCGCGAACGCGGCCTCGGCGGCCAGCATGCCGCTCTTCATGGCGGTGTGGTTGCCCTTGATCTTGGGCACGTTCAGGAAGCCGGCCGAACAGCCGATGATCGCACCGCCCGGAAAGGTCAGCTTGGGGATCGATTGCAGCCCGCCCTCGTTGATCACGCGCGCGCCATAGGCCAGCCGGCGCCCGCCTTCGAGTGTCGTGCGAATCACCGGGTGGGTTTTGTAGCGATTGAACTCCTCAAACGGCGCTAGGTAGGGGTTTTTGTAGTCGAGGCCGACAACGAACCCCACGGAGATCTGGTTGTTCTCCAAATGATAGAGCCAGCCGCCGCCGTAGGTCGACCGATCGAGCGGCCAGCCGAAACTGTGCAGCACCAGCCCCTGTCTGTGCTTGTCGGGCTCAACCTCCCAAATCTCCTTGACGCCGAGACCGAAGGTCTGCGGATCACAGTCGCGGCGCAAGTCGAACCGTTCCAACAGCGTCTTGGTCAGCGAGCCGCGCGCGCCCTCGGCGAACAGTGTGTATTTGGCGTGCAGTTCCATGCCGGGCGTGTAGTTGGCGGTCTGCTCGCCATCCTTGCCGATGCCCATGTCACCCGTCGCCACGCCCTTGACCGTGCCGTCGTCGTGATAGAGCACTTCGGCCGCGGCAAAACCGGGATAGACCTCAACACCTAGCGCCTCCGCCTGCTCAGCCAGCCAGCGGCAGACATTGGCCATCGAGACGATGTAGTTGCCCTTATTGTGCTGCTCGGGCGGCAGCATGAAACCGGGGAACTTGAAAGACCCTTTTTCGGTCAGGACGCGAAACTCGTCACCCGTCACCGGGGTGTTGAGCGGCGCGCCCTTATCACGCCAGTCGGGGATCAGCTCGTTCAGCGCACGCGGCTCAAGCACGGCCCCTGACAGGATGTGGGCGCCAACCTCTGAGCCTTTTTCCAGCACCGTCACGGAGATCTCGGCATCGGCCTCGGCGGCCAACTGCTTCAGGCGGATCGCGGCGCTGAGCCCGGACGGGCCGGCCCCTACGATCACCACGTCGAACTCCATCGATTCCCGTTCCATGCCCCCCGCTTCCCGGATACCGCTTTCCTATTGCCATCAAGCCCATCCCTTGATGGGATAGGCGTCTTCGCATCGCTATAGAGTTGGGTTTTGAACCATGTCTCAGCCAGGGCCGCAACCATTGGCCGCACTGCTGCGCTGGTATGAGGCAATGGGTGTGGATGAGATCCATAGTGACACGCCGGTGGATTTCACAACCCTGCCGGCCAGCGCCAAGCGAGCCGTGCCCGCCGCCTCGCCGGTCGCAGCCGCGCCCGCTCCGGACGCGCCACCAGCAATCGCTTCACCGCTACGAGACGACGCCCCCTTGGGCACGGCCGACGCCAGCAGGTCAGCGATGGAAGTGGCCTCGTCGGCAACCACGCTGGAGGCTCTAAAGCAAGCGCTCGCCGATTTCGAAGGCTGTTCGTTAAAGGCGACGGCAACAAATTTGGTGTTCGGCGACGGCCATCCGCAAGCGCCGATCATGGTGGTCGGCGAGGCGCCGGGCGTCGACGAGGACCGCCAGGGCCTGCCCTTCGTCGGCGTTTCCGGCCGGCTGCTCGATCGCATGCTGGCGACGATCGGCTTCGACCGGCATGCGGAAGATCCGGCCAAGGCCGCCTACATCACCAACATCCTGCCGTGGCGACCACCTGGTAACCGCCAGCCAAATGCCGGCGAGATCGCCGTTTGCCTGCCCTTCCTGCATCGGCACATCGCGCTAAAACAGCCCAAAGTACTGATTCTGGCCGGCGGCGTTTCGGCCAAGACACTGCTCGACACCTCTCAAGGCATCACGCGCCTGCGCGGCCGCTGGGTCGATTTGGCGGTCCCAGGCTTGTACGGCCCGGTGCCGGCCATGCCGCTCTACCATCCGGCCTATCTGCTAAGGCAACCGGCGCAGAAACGGCAGGCCTGGCGCGATCTCTTGGCCGTGCAGGAGCGGCTGGAAACCCTCTAGTGGCCGCGCCACATAGTGTGGACCGTCCTTTATTCAGGATTTGTACCATGGGCCGTATCGACGACAGCCGCCCTTTCCTGCCCGTCAACATCGCGGTCATGACCGTGTCCGACAGCCGCGATGCCGCGACCGATACCTCCGGCGACACGCTGGTCGACCGGCTGACCAAGGCCGGGCATAGCCTGGCGGCGCGCACGATCGTGCGCGACGATCTGAACGCCATCATGGACCAGCGCCCCCAATGGATTATAGACCCGGCGCTCGACGTCGTGCTGTCGACGGGCGGCACCGGCGTGACCGGACGGGACGTGACGCCGGAGGCGTTCGAGCATCTCTACGAAAAGGCCATCCCGGGCTTTGGCGAGATCTTCCGGCTGGTGTCATACGACAAGATCGGCACCTCGACGATCCAGAGCCGTGCGACGGCCGGCGTTGCCGGCGGCACCTACCTCTTCGCCCTGCCCGGCTCGCCCGGCGCTTGCAGGGACGCCTGGGACGGCATCTTGCAAGACCAGTTGGATAACCGGCACAGGCCCTGCAATTTCGTAGAGCTGATGCCGCGCCTGCAGGAGCATCAGCCGCCTACCATCTAGGAATTTGTTCTTGTTTTGTTCCTGATCCGCGCTATGATCAGGAATGCCGTCCTTTCCACCAAACCAGTCCGTGCGCGGGCGCGGGGCGATCAGCAACCGCGACAGCCGTTTTGAGCCCCATTCCCATGAGTGGATGGATGACGGCTGGGGCACAGAACCTGATGCAGATGGGCCGAACCGGATCGAAACCACGCTGCTGATCGACCGGGCGCGGACGATCCTGAACCGCAACAACTCCCCCGACATCCCGTTCGACCTGTCGATCAACCCTTACAAGGGCTGCGAGCATGGCTGCATCTACTGTTACGCGCGGCCTTCGCACGCGTTTTTGGGCCTGTCGCCGGGCTTGGATTTCGAGACCAAGATTTTCTACAAGCCCAACGCTGGACCGCTGCTGGACAAGGCACTGAGGGCGAAAGGCTACCGCGCCCAGCCAATCGCGCTTGGCGCCAACACCGACCCTTATCAACCGATCGAACGGCGGACCCGGACCACCCGCGCGATCCTGGAGGTGTTGGCGCGGTTCAACCACCCGGTCGGCATCATCACCAAATCGGCCCTGATCCTGCGAGACCTGGACATCCTGGCGCCGATGGCGGCGCGCGACCAGGTCAAGGTCTCGCTCTCGATCACCACGCTGGACCGGGATTTGGCGCGCGCGATGGAGCCGCGCGCGGCAACGCCATCCAGACGGCTGGAGGCGATCCGGCGGCTGTCGGAGGCTGGCGTGCCGACGGCCGTGATGTCGGCACCCATGATCCCGGGCCTGACCGACCATGAGATGGATGCGATCCTGGAGGCGGCCGCCGACGCCGGCGCGGTCAGCGCGGGTTACACTATGTTGCGGCTGCCCCTGGAAATCGCCGACCTGTTCACCGAGTGGCTGCGCGAACACGCGCCGTTGCGGGCCGACCGCGTGATGAGCCTGGTGCGCCAGACGCGCAACGGCGCTGTCTATGACAGCCGGTTCGGCGAACGGATGCGCGGCGAAGGGCCGATCGCGGAGCTGTTGAACCGCCGGTTCAACGCTGCCTGCCGACGCCTGGGGCTCAACGGCATGCGCTTCGACCTCGACTATAGCCGTTTCGCCGTGCCCGCCGCGACCGAGGAGCAGCCGTCTTTGTTCTGAGCGAGGGTGTCAAGCGCTACACTTGCCCACGAGCA
>JBCBSH010000153.1:0-11387 GCA_039819285.1 Pseudomonadota bacterium | reverse complement strand
GTTCATCTGGATGATGAAGGGCTTTTTCGACACCGTGCCGGTGGAGTTGGAGAAGGCCGCGCGCATCGATGGCTGCACGCGCGTCGGGGCGCTGGTCCGCGTGATCATGCCGCTGGTGCGCAATGGCCTGGCGGCCACCGCCATCTTCGTCGCCATCGCTGCCTGGAACGAATACATGTTCGCCCTGATGCTGACGACCAGTTCCGGCTCTCGCACCTGGCCCGTCGGCCTGCAACTGATGATCGGCGAGTTCCAACTGCCCTGGGGGCTGCTGGCGGCCGGCGGCATCATCAGCATCATTCCCGTCATCATCCTGTTCGCGTTGGTGCAGCAAACGATGGTGCGCGGCCTGACGGCCGGCGCGGTGAAGGGCTGATCGACGTGGTTAATCGAGGGCCCAGCGGAGAGTGGCCGGCATGAAAGCCCTGTCTCTAAGCAATATCCGCAAGCGTTTCGGCCAACTCGAAGTCCTAAAGGGTATCGATCTCACCCTGGATGATGGCGGCTTTCTGGTGCTGCTCGGCCCGTCGGGCTGCGGCAAGTCCACCCTGCTCAGCATCATCGCCGGGCTGGAGGAGCTGACCGACGGCGAGGTTAAGATCGGCGACCGGGTGGCCAACGATCTGCACCCCAAGGACCGTAACATCGCCATGGTGTTTCAGTCCTACGCGCTCTACCCGTCCATGTCGGTGCGCCGCAATCTGGCGTTCGGCCTGCATATGCGCCGGGTCGATCAGGCAACCCAGGCCGAGGCGGTTGAGCGGGTCGCGGACCTGCTGGGCATCGCCCATCTGCTGGAACGCAGGCCGGCGCAGCTTTCCGGCGGCCAGCGCCAGCGCGTCGCCATGGGCCGCGCCCTGGTCCGCGATCCGGAGCTGTTTTTGTTCGACGAGCCGCTGTCCAACCTGGACGCCAAGCTGCGGGTTCAGATGCGCAGCGAGATCAAAAAGCTGCACAACCGGCTGAAGACCACCATCGTCTACGTCACCCACGACCAGGTCGAGGCCATGACCTTGGCCACCTCGATCGCGGTGATGCGCGACGGCGAGATCCAGCAGAACGCCGCGCCGTCGGAGATCTATGACCGGCCCGCGAACCTGTTCGTCGCCGGCTTCGTCGGCTCGCCGCAGATGAACTTTCTCGAAGGCCGTATCGTTGCCGCCGGCAACGGGGTCAGCTTGGAACTCGGCCGTGAGGGCGGGGCGGACCATGCCGCAATCCCTCTCCCGCCTGAGGCGCTTGCCGGCATGGAGGCCTCCGATGGCCGTCCGGTCGTGGCCGGCATCCGCCCGGAGGCCCTGTATCGGCAAGAGGGTGGCGCGGGTGGCCCTGGCTTCGACACCAAAGTCGACTTGGTCGAGATCACGGGCGCCGACACCATCGTTTCCTTCACCATCGCCGGGCAGGAGGCGACGGCGCGGCTGCCTGCCGACTTCAAACCCGCCTTGGGCGACGACCTGACGCTGGCCTTCGACCCAGGCCGTCTCCACCTGTTCGATCGGGAAACTTCAAACAGACTGAACTGAGCGCTACGCGAGGCTGGCTGGGCACCGGATGCCCGTCATACGCCCGGCGGAACACCTATGTGCGACGCCCGTGATTTTCACCAGTGAAAACTTGACTTGTATATGAAAGTTCCATAGCGTTGCGATCGCGGTCGGGGGGCCGCCGGACGGACCTACCCGATCGCACACGATTTGGCTTTTTTGAGCACGCGGCAGCATCCAAGCCAGCCGCCGAAGTCGACAAAGGGGGGATTCACCAGATGACTTTCAACGCATTCCGTGACCAGAAAAATGGGCTTCTCGCCGGCGCGGCGATTGCCGTTATCCTTGCAACCTCGCCCATCGCGGCCGGCGCGCAGGAATACAATTTCCGCCTGCCGCACGTCACCTCGGCGACAGAGCCGGTGAACGACGCGGCCTTGCGCTTTGCGGAACTGGTGGAGGAGCGCAGCGACGGCCGCATCGCGGTTGACGTCTATCCAGGCGGCCAGCTTGGCACCAATCTGGAGATGTACGAACAGGTCCGCCTGGGCGCGCCGCTCATCATCCTGGCTGATCCCGGCTATCTCGCCGACTTCGTGCCCGATTTCGGCATCCTGAACGGGCCGTACCTACTCGACCAGCCGGGCGATTTTCAGAGAATCCTAGAAGACGAGTGGTTCGCCGGGATGGTCGACCGGCTGCGCGACGAGTCGGAATTCGAACTGCTGGCCCTCAACTGGTTCTTCGGCGATCGCAACGTGATCTCCAACCAGCCGGTCGAGACGGTGGACGATTTCCAGGGCCTGTCGATCCGCGTGCCGCCGAACATCATGTGGATCGCGACGTTCGAGGCGCTGGGCGCACGCGGCGAGCAGATTGCCTGGCCGGAGGTTTACGGCGCGCTGGCGTCCGGCGTTGTCGACGCGGCGGAGGCGCCGCTGGGCTCCATCTATGGCGCCAGCCTGCACGAGAACGGCGATACGATCTCGATGACCGGGCACTTCTACGCCTGGATCGGCCTGATGATGAATGACGAGATCTTCGCCGAAATGCCGGAGGATCTGCAGCAGGTGCTGCTGAGCTCCGCGCTCGATGCCGGCGACTATCTGACCGAACTGGTCCAGGCGCGCCAAGGAGATTTCATCGAGACGTTCGAGGAGGCGGGCATCACCTTTGTCCATGAGGTCGATCGCGATGGCATGCGCGAGGCCACTCTGTCGGTCTATGAGGAATTCCCGGAATGGACGCCGGGCCTGCTGGAGACTGTGCGCGGCATTCTCGATAACTGACGGCGCTGGCGGCGGGTTGCCCCGGTTGGCCGCCCGCCGTCGTTCCGCTTTGATACGCCGATGACCCGACCGCTCCGTCTCGTCGGCCAGGCCTTACGCAACTGGGAACTGACGCTGGCGGCGATCGCCCTATTGGTGGTGATCGCCAGCGTGTCGTTCGGTGTGGTCAGCCGTTACATCACGCAGACATCCGCGACCTGGGCGGTTGAACTGGCCAGCCTGTCCTTCACCTGGGTTGTCTTCCTGGGCGCGGCGGCGGCGTTCCGGCGCAACATGCATGTCAGCGTCGACCTCGTCGTCCGCCTGCTGCCAAAGCGCTGGTCGGCGGCGGTCTCCTGGGCCATGGACCTGCTGCTGCTCGTGTTCCTGCCCTACGCGCTCTATCTCGCCATCTCGATCGCCATTGACTCGATCGACCGGCCGTCGCCGGTGCTCAGGATCTCGTTCCTGTATGTCTACGGCGCGGTGGTGTTGAGCTTCGCCTCGATCTTCGTCCACCACGTCATCCACATAGCCAGGCGCTTCACCGGCGCGCGTGAGCAGGCCGGATGAGCACCGCACTTCCAGCCCTGATCATGCTGGGCCTGCTGGCCGCCAATATGCGGGTGGCTTTCGCGATCGCGATCGCGGCGCTGGTCTTCTTCCTGACTGCCCAGGGCGTGCCGCTGGAAATCTACATCCAGCGCATGGTCAGCGTGACCCATTCCTTCCCGCTGTTGGCCGTGCCCTTTTTCATCCTAGCCGGCGTCGTCATGAACCATTCGGGCATCACCCGCCGGCTGATGATCCTGGCCGACACGCTGGTCGGTCACCGCACCGGCGGCCTCGCCCATGTGAACGTGCTGTTGAGCACTTTCATGGGCGGCATGTCGGGCTCCGCCAACGCCGACGCGGCGGTGCAAAGCAAGATCCTGGTGCCGGAGATGAGCAAGCGGGGCTACGACCCCGCCTTTTCCGCCGCCGTCACGGCCACGTCCTCTGTGATCGCGCCGATCATCCCGCCAGGTGTCGGCATGGTGCTGTACGGTTTCCTCGCCGACGTCTCGATCGGACGGCTGTTCCTGGCCGGTCTGGTCCCCGGCATTCTGATGTGCGTCGCCCTGATGGTCGTGGTCGGCATCGTGTCCCGCCGGCGCGGCTACCTGCCCTCCCGGCCGGAGCGCGCGAACTGGGGCGATCGTGGCCGTGCATTGGCGAGCAGCCTGTGGGCATTGGGCCTGCCGCTTGGCATCATCGGCGGCATTCGCTACGGCGTGTTCACCCCCACGGAGGCCGGCGCCATGGCCGTCGTCTACGCCTTCATCGTCGGCGCCTTCATCTATCGCGAGCTGGATTGGAGCAAGCTGCCGGCGATCCTGAGCGAGGCGGTGCTGGCCAACGCCGTTGTCATGCTGATCATCTGCGCCGCCCAGGCCTTCGGCTTCTACATGTCGTGGGAACGCATCCCCCAGGAGGCGGGGCAGTTCCTGCTCAGCCTGACGGAAAACCCGCTCGTGCTGCTGCTGGTCATCAACCTCTTTCTCGTCTTCATCGGCATGCTGGTCGAGGGCAGTGCTGCGCTCATCCTGCTGACGCCCTTACTGGCACCCCTGGCCGCATCGGTCGGCATCGACCCGGTGCATTTCGGCATCGTGATGGTCGTCAACCTAACCATCGCCGGCGTGACCCCGCCGGTCGGCACGTTGATCTACACGACCTGTTCGATCGTCGGTGTCGATATTGGCCGCTTCATACGTGAGTCGCTGCCGCTGGTCCTGGCCCTGTTCGCGGTCCTGGCAATCGTGACGTTCGTGCCCATCGTCAGCCTTTGGCTGCCCAACGTGCTGATGTGACCGTCAGCACCAGCCTTGTCACGGCGTCCCGGTCTTACTCGTACGTCGCTGCGAGGCGTTCAGCCAGATAGTCGGACGCCAGCACAGGCGGATACTTCGCAACATCGCCGGTGCCCGGCAGCGCCGATACCAGGGTGTCCGGGTTGGGGTCGAAGAAGAACGCGACGGAATACCGGTCGCGCTTCGGCGCGATCACCCGGTGGGGGGTCGAGACGTAGATGTCGTTGGTCCACCGCATCAGGCAGTCGCCAATGTTGATGACAAAGGCGCCCTCGACGAACGGGACATCAATCCAGTCCTTGCCGCGCGGCCTGACTTGAAGCCCCGGCACGCCATCCGTGGCAAGCAATGAGATTGAGCCATAATCGCTGTGCGCGCCGGCCCCAAGCTCATTGTCGGCGCCAGTTGCCGGTGGATAGTGCAGCAGGCGCAAGATCGCCATCGGCTGGTCCAAGTGCGGGCGAAACCAGTGTTCCTGCAACCCCAGATCGAGCGCCAAGGCACGATGGACTTCGATGCCCAATGCCCACATGGCGTTGTAGTAGCCCATCAGTGTTTCGCGAAAGCCGGGGATGTCCGGCCATTGATTGACGCCGCGAAACGGCTCGCCCGCGACCACTCGGGGGTCATCAGGCGACAAATCAAGCCCGACATTGAATGCTTCCTTGCGATCGATCAGGCCCGTTTGCTCGTCGAGACGCTCGGAACCAAACGGTGCGTAGCCGCGATCGTGCTTTGAATTGTAGATCGACAGGCGATCTTTCTCGCCGACGTCAAGCGCGAAGAATTTGTGCGTGGCGTCGAAGACACCAGAGATCATTTTGGGATCGACACCGTGGCCCCGCAACATCGCGAAACCAACCTCGCGACAGGCCTGCCCGATGTCGGTCACGAAGGCTGATTTGTCGCCGGACAGGAATTGTTGGAAGTCGAGGATTGGGATCATCGAAACCCTCATCGTTGGCACCGAATTCGTTTTGCGGGATCGCGTGTGTCAGGTCCAGATGCTTTTCCCGATATGTCCGCACCATAGTGGTCGCATAGGGCTTGAGAAGCCAGGGACGGGCGCGGTATAGGGCAGCGCCATGAGCCAAGGTGAGAACTTGCAGAACGGAGATGTCGCGGCAGAGCCGCGAGGCTGGCGCGATAGGCTGCGCGCGGCGGTGGAAAACGAGCGCGTTCAGCAGTTCATCATCGGTGTCATCATCATTAATGGCATCGTCATCGGCCTGGAGACATCCGACTGGCTGATGGCCCGTGCCGGCGGGCTGCTGCGGCTTTTAGACACGATCGCGATCGTGATTTTCGTCATCGAGATCGGGGCGAAGCTGGTGGTCTACCGGTTTGCCTTCTTCCGAAACCCTTGGAATGTGTTCGATTTCATCGTCGTCGGCATTGCCCTGGTGCCGGCGGGCGAGGGGCTGTCGGTCCTGCGCGCCCTAAGGGTGTTGAGGGCCTTGCGCCTGATGTCGATGGTGCCGCGCATGCGCATGGTGGTCCAAGGGTTGCTCAGCGCCATCCCCGCCATGGGCTCTGTCGTCGCCCTGCTGGCGCTGGTCTTCTACGTCTTTGCCGTCATCGCGACCAAGCTGTTCGGCGGGGCGTTCCCGGAATGGTTCGGCACGGTGGGCGCCTCGCTCTATTCCCTGTTCCAGATCATGACCTTGGAGTCCTGGTCGATGGGCATCGTACGGCCCGTGATGGCCGAGTTTCCCTACGCCTGGGCCTATTTCGTGCCCTTCATCCTGGTCACCAGCTTCACCGTCCTGAATCTGTTCATCGCGATCATCGTAAACGCGATGCACCAGGCGGCGGAAGAGGACGCCGCGCCGGAACGGGCGACGCTAGATGAAATCAAGGACGAGATCGTCAAACTGCGCGAGGAGGTCTCGGCCCTGCGCCAGCGCGACTCCGAGCTGAAAGGGACCGGTGAAGGGGCGGCCAGCGCCAACCGCTAAACGACGTCGCCGACCGGCTCACTCTTCCTGTTTGTCGGTCTTCTTGCTTGCCTCTGCCAACTCGTCGACAGACGTCCCCCGCCACAAGGGCACGCCGGTTCGATAGGCCGCGCGACCGATCATGTGCGCCGCAATCGGCGCTGTCGCCAGTAGGAAGATGATGGCGGCGATCGAGCGCGCCACGATGCCGGTTTCGCCAAAGTAGACGGCGACCGCGACGAGGATGAGGCCGCAACCCAGCGTGCCGGCCTTGGTCGAGGCATGCATCCGGATCAGCACATCGGGCAGGCGCAACACGCCAAGCCCGGCGGCAAAGGCAAAGAGTGCCCCGACAATCACCAGGATCGCTGTGATCAGATCAATCATCGTTTGGCTCGTCGGCGGATGATCCGTCGTCCGTTTGGGCCTGGCGGCGTTCGGCATAGCGCGCGAACGCCACGGTGGCGAGAAACGCGATCAGCGCCAGCGCGATCGCGACATCGAGAAACGCCTGTTTGCCCGAACTGATGGCAAAAAGGGCGCTGAAGGCGACGGCGAGGATGGTGATGAGGTCAAGCGCGACCACCCGGTCCGGCAGGCTGGGGCCCAGCGCCAGGCGGACAAATGCCAGGACCATGGCCGCCATCAGGATCACAAAGGCAATGTCGACCGCCCAGGTGAGCAGGGATCCGTCGCTCAACATCACTCCATCGCCTCGCGCACCCAGCGTTCCATGCCGCCCTTCAATTCTCGGCGAATGTCCTCGGGATCCTCCACGAACATGGCGTGCACGTACAAGGTCTTCCGGTCTGGCGAGATGTCCAGGCTCAACGTGCCGGGCGTCAGCGAGATCAAATTGGCGACCAGCAGGATTTCGCCGTCCCCCGTGGCGTCCAGTGGCATGGCGATGATGCCGGGGCGGCTGAGATGGGTCGGCGTTACGATGTCCCAGACCACCCGCAGGCTCGACACGAACAGCTCGTAGATGAACAGGACCGCCAGGCGCAGCACGCGCCAAACCCGCTCGAAATAGGTGGTAGCGCCGAACATCGGCCGCACCACCCAAAGCGCCAGATAGCCGATGATGAACCCGATGATCAGGCTCAAAAGGGTGAAGCTGCCCATGAGGGCGGCCCATCCAAGCGCCAAGGCCGCGTTAAGGACCAGCAGGTTCATGGCGATACTCCCAAAACCGCCTCGACATAGGTTGCCGGGTTCAGCAACTGGCCGGCGGCCCGCTCCGCGAAGGCCACGAACGGCTCCGGAAACAGGCCGATGATGATGGTCAGGACGGCCAGGGCGCTGATCGGCAGCACCAGGACGAACCGATCCATGCTTGAGATCAGCCCAAGGGTCGGTGCCTCGATCGTGGGGCTCGGCTTCCAAAACACCTCCGCCCAGATCTTGGTCATCGAAAACACGGTCAATAAGCCGACGACCAATGCGGTGGCGGCAATGACATAGGCGCCGATATCGAGGCTGGCCTTCACCAGAAGGTACTTGGCCCAGAAGCCGGACAGCGGCGGAAAGCCCGCCAGCGAGAAGGCCGGGATCAGAAAGATGATCGCCAACAAGGGGCTCGATTTATAAAGCCCGCCCATCGCCGACAGTTCGAACGACCCGGTCACCCGCTTGGCCACACCGCTGACCAGAAACAGGTTCGCCTTCACGATGATGTGGTGGACCAGGTAGAAGACCGCACCGGCGATTGCCAGCGGCGTGAACAGGGCCAGCCCCAGCACCATGTAGCCGATCTGGCTGACGATGTGGAACGACAGGATCTTGCGGAACTCGTTTTGGGCGGCGGCGCCGAGAACGCCCGTCAGCATCGTCAGCGCCGCGATCACCAGCAAAAGGTCGTGCGTGTAGGCGGTGTCGTGGGTGAAGACGAGCGTGAACATGCGGATCAGCGCATAGACGCCGACCTTGGTCAGCAACCCGGCAAACACGGCGGACACCGCCACGGACGGCGTGTGGTACGAGGCCGGCAGCCAGAAGAACAGGGGAAAGACCGCAGCCTTGATGCCGAAGGCGACGATGAACAGCACGGCAACGACCGTCAGCAGGCCTTGGTTTTCGACCTGGCCGACCGCCAAATGCAAATCCGCCAGGTTCAGCGTGCCGGTCATGCCATACAGCATGCCGATGCCGGACAGGAACAGAACCGTCGAGACCAGGTTCAGGGCGACGTATTTGATGCCGCCGTCAAGCTGCGCCTTGGTGCCGCCGAGCACCAACAGGCCGAACGAGGCGATCAGCATCACCTCGAACCAGACATAGAGGTTGAACAGATCGCCGGTGACGAAGGCGCCGCAGACGCCGGCCAACAGCACTTGGAACAGCGCGTGATAGCCCAGCCCCTCACGCCTTTCGTCGATGTCGGCGGTGGCATAGACCGCGACCGCGAGACCCGTGATCGCCGTGATCACGACCATGACCGCGCTTAACAGATCGGCGACCAGGGTGATACCGAAGGGTGCCGGCCAGTCGCCCATCTGACCGGTGATGACGCCGTGGATCAACACCTCGACCAGCAGCGCGACCGCCACAACGAGCAGTGCGGCGCAACCGCCGACGCTGATCCAACGGGACAGCGGACCGTTCTTGCGAAGCAAAAACACCACAATCGCCGTGATGAAGGGCAGTATGATGGGCAGGGCAAGCAGCCAGCTCATCGTGCGTCGGCCTCCTGCGACGGCTGCTCGCCGTTCTTGCTATCCTCGATGGGCTCGGCGATCCGCATCTGATCGGTGTTCAAGGTACCCAGCACTTGATAGCTGCGGAAAATCAGTGCCAGGCCGAAGGCCAACAGCCCGAAGCCGATCACGATGGCCGTCAGAACCAGGGCCTGCGGCAACGAGTTCGCGACCGACTGGGCCGGCGCCGACAGTCCAGGGGGTATCAGCGCCGGTTCAAACCGCGTCAGCCGGCCGGCGGCGAAAATGACCAGATTCGCGGCGTTGCTGAGCAGGACCAGGCCGAAAACGAACCTCAGAATGCTGCGGGCAAGCATCAGATAGACGCTTGCCGCGACCAGCACCCCGATCAGGACGGCCAGAACCGTTTCCACCGGTCAGGCCTCCTCTTCCAGCGCGAGCACGAGCGCCAACACAGAGCCCAAGACAACCAGATAGACGCCGATATCGAACAAGAGGACGGTGCTCAGCGGCAGTCCGGAGCCGCCCTCATAGTCTCCGAGAAACAGCCATTTGCCGGTGAACAGTGGCTCGCCACTGAACGCAGGCACCAGGCCGGCGATGATTGCCAGCGCGAGGCCCACCATCGCGATCACGCGCGGGTCGACGCGCAACACACGCCGTGCGGCCGCCGCGCCATGCGAAATGGCGTAAAGCGCGTAGCCGATGGCCGCGATCAGGCCGCCGATGAACCCGCCGCCCGGCTCGTTATGGCCGCGCCACAGCATGTAGATCGAAAACAGCAGCATCAGCGCGGCTAGTGGCCGGGTCGCCGTTCTCAGGATCAGAGACTTCACGACTCTCTCCTCTTTCGCACGCCGCGGATCAGGGCGTAGGCGCCGAGGGCCGCAATCGCGACGACGGCTATTTCGCCGAACGTGTCAAGCGCCCGGAAGTCGACCAGCACGACGTTGACGATGTTACGGCCGTACGCTTCCGGCACGCTCGCGGCTTCAAAATAGTCCGGGATCGTGCGATCGATCGGCCCTTGGACGACGGCGATCAACGTCAGGGTCGTGACCAAACCGACGATCACTGCCAATACCGCGTCGAAGCGCCGGCGCACCGTCTTGCGGTCGGGTTCCAGGAAGGGCAGGCGCAGCATGACGACCGCCACCAGAACCACAACCAGGGTTTCGACCAGCAACTGTGTGATGGCCACGTCCGGTGCGCCGAATATGACGAAAACCAGCGCGACGCCGATGCCGACCACGCCCAGGGCGCAGACCGCCGCCAGCCGCGACCTGGCGAAGACCGTCATGATCCCACCTGCTGCGATCAGGGCGACCACCGCCCAGTCCTTGACCAGCAAATTGGGCCAGGCTTGCGGGATGCGTACGCCTCCGGCGATCAACAGGGTGGCGCCGACCAGGATCGCCAGGGTTGAAAAGACGATGAACAGGTAGTTGCGCAAAACGCCGCTTTGCAGCACCCGTGTTTGGACCGCCGCCAGCCATTTCACCCCATCAATCACCCGGTCCCAGGCCTCGTCGGCACTGATCGGCAGGGCCGCTTCCACGCGCGCCAGCCGGGCCCGGACCTGGCGATGGACGATGTAGAGGCCGATGCCAAGCGCAAAGGTCAGCAGGCTGAGCATCAGCGGCAGATTGATGCCGTGCCAGAGGGCCAAATAGACACTTTCTTGCTGGCCGGTCACGGCGGACACGGCAGGTTGCACCAGGGTGCCGGCAATCAAGGACGGTGCCAAGCCGAACAGCAGGCCAAGCGCGGCCAACAGCACCGGTCCGATCCACATGGCGAAGCGGGCCTCGTGCGGCGTTTTCGGCGTCAGCAACGGCTTGCCGAAGAAGGGGCGCAAGGCGACGATGCCGGCCGCGGCCACCATCATGGCGTTGGCCAGGACCGCTGCGGTCGCCACCAGCGCGGGCTCAGAAGCCACGGCCAGCGCGCCCTCATACTTCAGCTCCTTGGCGATAAAGCCCAGAAACGGCGGGAAGCCGGCCATCGACAGGGCGGCGACCGCGGCGGCAATCGCCGTAATGGGCATCGCACGGGCAAGGCCGCGCAGCTGGTCGGCCTCCCGCGTGCCAGTACCGTGATCGATGATGCCGACGACCAGGAACAGGGCGGCCTTGTAGAACGAGTGAACGATCAGGAACGTCATGGCGGCGGCAATGGCCACGGT
>JBCBSH010000152.1:0-11422 GCA_039819285.1 Pseudomonadota bacterium | reverse complement strand
CTACATCCACTCCGACGTCGATACGCTGGAACGCATCGAGATCATCCGCGACCTGCGGCTGGGCGTCTTCGACGTGCTGGTCGGGATCAACCTGCTGCGCGAGGGGTTGGACATTCCGGAATGCGGCCTGGTCGCCGTTCTGGACGCCGACAAGGAGGGCTATCTGCGTTCGCGCACATCGCTGATCCAGACGATCGGGCGCGCGGCCCGAAATGTCGACGGCAGGGCGATCCTCTACGCCGACACGATCACGGACAGCCTGAAGACCGCGCTGGAGGAGACCGAGCGGCGGCGGCGCAAGCAGGAGGACTACAACAAGGAACACGGCATCACGCCGGAAACCGTGCGCAAGAATATCGGCGACATCTTGGAGAGCGTCTACGAGCGCGGTGACCGGGTGACGGTGAAGACGGGCGACGGCGAGATCGAGCATCTGACCGGCAAGACCCTGCGCGAGTACATTGCTGACTTGGAAAAGCGCATGAAGGCGGCCGCTGCAGACCTGGAGTTCGAGGAGGCCGCGCGCCTGCGCGACGAGATCCACCGGTTGGAACAGGCAGAGTTGGGCCTGGACGAGGTCATCCAGGTGACCGAGATGCTGCCGGGCCGCGCCGGCGGCGGCACCCATCGCGCGATTGTGGAAAGCAGTTCCGGGGGCAAGCCGGTCCGCCGCAAACGGCGTCAGAGAAAGGGCCCATAGAGAATGGGGACATTTCTCCCCTGCCCTCTTTAAGCCGCGCCTGACCCGTCCATATAGGGATCAGGCTGGCGGAGCCGTCCGCTCTGCCGCTGTCCGCAACGGTGTTTCGCCATCGCCCCCCGTATGGTCATCCCCAGATCCATCGAGCTGCCCGCATGCTGATCGACAGCGTGTTCGTGCTGCTCGGCTTCGTGCTGTTGGTCGTAGGCGCTGACTATCTCGTGCGCGGCGCCGTCGCGATGGCACGTTCTATCGGTGTGTCGCCGCTCGTGATCGGGTTGACGGTCGTGGCGTTCGGCACCTCTTTGCCGGAGCTGGTGGTCAGCTTGCGCGCTTCGGTCGGCGGTGCCCCCGGACTGGCGTTGGGCAACATCGTCGGCTCCAACGTCGCCAACATTCTTTTGATCCTTGGCGTTGCGGCACTAATCTATCCGATCCGGTGCACACGGTCGGTGCTGATCCGTGACGGCAGTGCGATGATGGCGGCGACGATCTTCTTCGCGGTCGCGGCACTGATCGGCGGCTTCGGCTGGATCTATGGCGCCATCGCGGTTAGCTGTCTCGTAGCCTCACTCACCTACTCCTATTTCAACGACAAGAAGACGGGCGAGACCCTGCACACGCGCGAGGCCGAAGATGTCGAACCGATACCGGGCGGAGGCTGGAAGTCGGTCCTGGCCGTGATTGTCGGACTGGTCGGCGTCATCGTCGGCGGCGAGTTGCTGGTCGAAGGCGCGGTCTCCATGGCCAGGGAACTGCGCGTTTCCGAAGAGATCATCGGGCTGACGCTGGTGGCCTTCGGAACCTCCGTGCCGGAGCTGGCGACCACGGCCGTTGCCGCCGTTCGCCGCCATGCTGATGTGGCCTTGGGCAACGTTCTGGGCAGCAATCTATTCAACCTGCTGGGCGTTCTGGGCATCACCAGTCTGGCCACCTGGCTGCCGACGCCACCGACGACGGCCTCGTTCGACGTCTGGGTGCTGCTGTGCGTCAGCTTTCTGTTGCTGGTCTTCATGCGCACGGGCTGGCGCCTGGGCCGACCAGAGGCGGTCGTATTGCTGCTTCTCTACGCGGTATTTATCGTGGCCCAGTTTCACGGCGTGGGGCCGATGATGGCGGAAGAGCTGGAGCTTGGGAGGAACGGATGACCGACAACCAGGCGTCAAAGTCTGCTCTGGTAACGGGCGGCGCCAAGCGCGTCGGGCGCGCAATCGTCGAGGATCTGGCGGCCCATGGCTGGGCCGTGGCGATCCACTACCGACAGTCAGCCGATAGCGCGAACGCGCTTGCCGACGACATCGTCGCGGCGGGCGGCCGCGCCGCCACCGTCGCCGCCAACCTGTCCGACGAGCGCGAGGTGACGTCGCTGATATCACGCGCTGCGGAAGCGTTGGGACAGCCCTTGACCCTGCTGGTCAATTCCGCCTCGACGTTCGAGCGCGACACGGTCGAGACCGCCGACCGGCGAAGCTGGGACTTGCACATCGAGCCGAACTTGCGGGCGCCGCTGGTGCTGAGCCAAGCGTTCGCTCGGCAGTTGCGGGACGGACTTGCCGGCAACATCGTCAACATCATCGACGAGCGGGTCTGGAACCTGACGCCGCACTACCTGTCCTACACCTTGAGCAAATCGGGCCTTTGGACACTGACCCGCACCCTGGCATTGGCGCTGGCGCCACGCATCCGGGTCAACGGTATCGGACCGGGACCAACGCTTGCCGCGAAGCAACAGACCGACGCGCAGTTCGAGCGGCAATGGCGTGCCCTGCCCTTGCAGCGACCGGTCGACCCGCAAGAGATCGCGCGCACGGTGCGTTTCTTCGTTGCCACCCCCAGCGTCACCGGCCAAATGCTGGCACTGGATTCCGGCGAGCATCTTGCCTGGGCTCATCCGAACCCGAACGACCGGCCTGCCATATGACCAGAGCCAGGCGCACCCTTTTCGCAAAATTGCAACACAATCGCCGGTAAGTTGCTGATCGGCCTTTGAATTCCGAGCCGGGTCGATTTAGCCGCGCAGAAGGCCGGAGTTGTTCACACCTGCCGCATTTCCGTCAAGATTGGCACATTGGCCGCGCTAACATTAGCGCGATCCGCCCATGCAACGGCTTGACAATCAATAATACAAACAAAATCAAACAGTTAGTGATTTGCCTAAAAAGTGGGCAAAAAGCGTCCAATCGCGGAAAACCGGGCGACTCAGACACACCGAGCATAGATGTCGACAGAGTTATCCACAGGAACCGTGGATATCACAAATGTGTCATCAAAAGCGGCAGCTTAGCGGAACGAGCAAACCTTTCGGCTGAGTTTCGCCATCCACGGCGGAGGCCGCTTGACCACGTATATCGCATTGAAAGCAGGGCGGCAGAACGGCAAATATGCACCCATGTCTCCTCCCGCCGAATCCGTAACCGCCGTCGACGACGAACGATCCGAAGAGGAGGCGGCAAACCGCGTCAAACGCGATTTGAACCGCGGCCTGGCCGTGATTCAATCGCATGCGAAGACCCTGCCGGCCAACCCAGGCGTCTATCGCATGCTGAACGACGCCGGGGACGCGCTCTACGTCGGCAAGGCCAAGAATCTCAAACACCGGGTCACGAGCTACACCCAGCTTGGCCGGCATCCGGCGCGTCTGATGCGCATGATCGCCGAAACCGCCGCCATGGAGTTTGTGGTCACGGCGTCCGAGGTCGAGGCGCTGTTGCTCGAGGCCAATCTGATCAAGCGGCTGAAACCGCGCTACAACCTGCTGCTGCGCGACGACAAAACGTTCCCTCACATCCTGATCGCCAGCGACCACCCCTTCCCCCAGGTGATCAAGCATCGCGGCGCCCAGAAGCGGCCGGGCAGCTATTTCGGTCCCTTCGCGTCAGCAGGTGCCGTCAACAGAACCATCACGGCGTTGCAGCGCGCTTTTATGTTGCGCAACTGCTCCGATGCTGTGTTTGCCAGCCGGTCGCGGCCGTGCCTGCAATATCAGATCAAGCGCTGCACAGCACCGTGCGTCGGCTATGTCGACGAGGCCGGCTATGCCGAGCAGGTCGAACAGACCCACGATTTCCTGGCCGGGCGCAGCCAAAAGGTTCAGCAGCATTTCGCCGACGCGATGGTTGATGCCGCCGACCGACTCGACTTCGAGGGGGCGGCCCGCTACCGCGACCGCATCCGCGCACTGGCGTCGGTGCAGTCGCATCAGGATATCAACGTCGATGGTTTTGACGAGGCCGACGCGATCGCCTGTCACCGGACCGGCGGCCAAGCTTGCGTCCAGGTCTACTTTGTGCGCGCCGGGCGCAACTATGGCACCCGCGCGTACTTTCCAAGCCATGACAAGGGGCTGGAGCCGGATGAGATTCTGGCCGCGTTTGTGGGCCAGTTCTACGACGACAAGCCGCCGCCGAAACTGATCCTGCTCAGCCACGCGCCGGCGGAACAGGCGCTCTTGGCTGACGCCCTGTCCGTGCGCGCCGACCGCAAGGTTACCGTAACCACGCCCCAACGCGGCGCCAAGAAGCGGCTGATCGACCACGCGATGACGAACGCGCGTGAGGCGCTGGCCAGGCGGCTTGCCGAAAGCGCGTCGCAGCAAAAGTTGCTCGCCCGGATGGCCGAAACGTTCGACCTGGACGGCCCGCCCTCGCGCATCGAGGTCTACGACAACAGCCATACCGGCGGCACCAACCCGATCGGCGCCATGGTCGTGGCAGGCCCTGAAGGGTTTCAGAAGAACGCCTATCGCAAGTTCACCATCAAGGGCAACGTGGCCCCCGGCGACGACTACGCGATGATGCGCGAGGTCCTGTCGAGACGGTTTGCCCGCGCCCTAAAGGAGGATCCTGATCGTTCCGCGCAAAGCTGGCCGGATCTGGTCTTGATCGATGGCGGCCAGGGCCAGTTGACCGTGGCCATGGAGGTTCTGGACGATCTCGGCATCAGCGACGTGCCGGTGGTTTCGATCGCGAAGGGGCCGGACCGCAACGCCGGCCGCGAGCGGTTCTTCATGCCCGACCGGAAGGCGTTCGATCTGCCGGCGAAGGACCCGGTTCTCTACTATCTTCAACGCCTGCGCGACGAGGCCCATCGCTTTGCCATCGGCACACACCGCGCCAAACGCGCCAAGCAGATCGGCCGGTCGGTCATCGACGACATCCCCGGCATCGGGCCGCGGCGCAAGAAAGCGCTGTTGATGCATTTCGGATCGGGCAAGGCGGTCGGCCGGGCCAGCGTCACCGACCTGGAGGCCGTCGAGGGCATCAGCAGCACTGTCGCCAAAAAGATTTATGATCATTTCAATCCGCATGGTTAATCTTGGCCCGTCCGGTACACTCGGCGGCGTCATTAACGCTAGGATGACGCCAGTCGGTGATGAGATCAGAACATCGGGGTCATGCAGAATCTGCCGAACATATTAACGTTTTCGCGCATGGCGGCGATCCCGGTCGTGGTGGCGCTGTTCTTCGTGATGCAGCCTTGGGCCTACTGGGTCGCAGCGGCCATCTTCGCGATCGCAGCCGTCACGGACTTTCTCGACGGCTACCTGGCGCGCGCCCAGGGCACCGGCAGCCCGTTGGGCAAGATGATGGACCCGATCGCCGACAAGATGCTGGTCGCCATCATGCTGATCCTGCTGGTCGGGTTCGGCTCGCTGCCCGGCTGGCACATGATCGCGGCCATCATCATCCTGGCCCGTGAGGTCTTGATCTCTGGCGTCAGAGAGTATCTCGCCAGCGTCGGCACGACCGGCCTGCCGGTCTCGAAACTGGCCAAATGGAAGACCACGACACAGCTCGGCGCCCTGATGCTGCTGATCCTGGCGCCGGCGGTTTCGGAGGTGCGGCCGGTCGGGCTGGCCATCCTGTGGGTTGCCGCCGTGTTGACGATCATCACCGGCTGGGACTATCTGCGGGCCGGCCTACGGCAGATCGCCGCCTCGCAACACTGATCCCCCCATGAGACGATCTGATCGCCCCCTCGGCTATTTCGGCCGGATGTTCAGACGCCGCTTTCTAAAGCCGGTCGTCCGCAGCCGTCTGAAGTCCGACGTGTTGGCGCGGACCTGCTGTTGGGGCATGGTCTGGGGGCTGACGCCCAGCGTTGGCCTGCAGGCGGTCGCGGTCATGATTTGTTGGGTGATTGCCGATCGCTGGCTGAAGTATCGGTTCAACTGGCCGATTGCCATGGTCCTGACCCTGGTGACCAATCCCTTCACCTTGGCGCCGATCTACGCGTTTTACTTCACCGTCGGCTGCGGCATCATCCAGTGCGACATGCGCATGGGCGCGCTCAATCAGGCCGTTCGCGCATTGGAGCAGTTCGAGCTGATGGATTTCCTCAGCCTTTCGGCTGGCCCTTTGCTGCACGCCTTTGCGATCACCTGGCTGGGCAGCATGCCGTTTGTCATTGCTGGATCGATTGGAGGTTACTATTTCGGACGGTATGTCGGGGCCAAGATCGAAGACCGCCGTTTCAAGCGCATGGCAAGGCGGCGCGAAAAAGCCGAAAAGCGGTCAGAAACGTCTGTTCGGCCTGGCGGGATGGAGCGGCAGCGGCAAGACAACCCTGGTGCGAAGCCTGCTGCCCACGCTCATCCGGGCGGGCATCACGGTGTCGACAGTCAAGCACGCCCACCATAATTTCGATATCGACCAGCCGGGCAAGGACAGCCATACCCACCGCGAGGCAGGCGCCCATGAGGTGCTGGTATCCAGTGCCAAACGCTGGGCCCTGATCCACGAGCATCGTGGCGCGCCGGAACCGACGCTGGACGATCTGTTGCGGCTGATCGCCCCGGTCGACCTGGTTTTGGTCGAGGGCTTCAAGAAGAACCGTCACCCCAAGCTGGAGGTCTGGCGCGAGGCGACCGGCAAACCACCACTTTGGCCTGACGATCCGACTATTTTGGCCGTCGCCAGCGACGGGCCGGTCACGGGCCTCGACCGCCCGCTTCTGCCACTCAACGACGTGCCTGAGATCGCGCGCTTCATCCTGACCGCAGTCGGCCTTGAAGACGCGCTTGTTGCGAAAGAGGCCGCGTGGCCCAGCTAAGCGACGATTGCTTTGCCTTTGGCGGCAAGCTGTTGGCCGTGGACGACGCCCTGGCGACCGTCAGCCAGCGCCTGGACTGTCTGGTGGGCACGGAGCCCGTTAAGCTGTCAGAAGCGCTCGATCGCGTTCTGGCGGCGCCGGTGGTCGCACCGCGCGACGTGCCGCCCCATAACAACAGCGCTGTCGATGGCTATGCCGTACGGTTCGCCGACCTCACGCAAGGGCAGGAGACCAGGCTGCCGATTGATGGGCGACTTCAGGCCGGCGATCCGGCGACCGTATCACCCCGCGCGGCAACGGCCCTGCGGGTCTTCACCGGCGCCGCCATGCCGCCCGGGCCGGACACCATCTTTATGCAGGAGGACTGTCGGGACAAAGACGGCATCGTCGTGCTGCCGGCCGGCATCAAGAAGGGCGCCAACTACCGGTTCGCCGGCGAGGATGTTCGGAGAGGCGAGACGGTCCTGGAGCCGGGCACGCGCCTGGGCCCGGCCAATCTCGGCCTGGTTGCTTCCTTAGGCACTGACCGGTTGGATGTCCGCGAACAGCTCAAGGTCGCCATTCTTTCGACCGGCAACGAGCTGTTGGAGCCAGGCGCGGCGGCCAGGACAGGTGCGGTCTACGATGCCAACCGCTACACGATCGGCGGCCTGTTGCGTCGCGCCGGCTACGCGGTGACGGACGCAGGCATTCTGCCCGACCGGCCGGAACAGGTGTCCACGGCGCTGGACCGGCTGAGCCGCGATCACCACGCCATCATCGCCTCCGGCGGCGTCTCGACCGGGGATGCTGATTATGTGAAGGATGCGGTTGAGGTGGTCGGCGGGCGCCTGCATGCTTGGCGACTGGCCATCAAGCCCGGGCGGCCCGTCGCCCTGGGGCAAATCGGTGACTGCGCATTCATCGGCCTTCCCGGCAATCCGGTTGCCGTTGTCGTGACCTATCAGATCCTGGCCCGGCCCTTGCTGGCCAAGCTTGCGGGGCGCTCGTTGCCGCCCGTGCCTGCCCACCCGGTCATCGCCGACTTCGATTACCGAAAGAAGCCGGGCCGGCGCGAATATCTGCGCGTCTCCCTGGCGGAGGGGGATGGGCTACCATGCGCGCGACGCTTCCCCCGCGACGGCGCCGGCATTCTGTCGTCGGTGGTGAACAGCGACGGCCTGCTGGTCTTGGACGAATCGATCCAAGGCGTCCAGGCCGGCGACCGACTGCCGTTCGTGCCCTGGACCGCCTTCGACTGACCGGTAACGCCCCCAGGGGTTGCGCCGGCTGGCCGGGCATTCGACATTAGGGGCCATGAGTGACCAGCCCATCAAGCTGCTCTATTTCGCCTGGGTGCGCGATCGCATCGGCCTGGCGGAGGAGAGCGTGGCGCCGCCCGCCGGCGTGACGGACGTTGCCGGCCTGATGACTTGGCTGCGCGGGCGTGGACCCCGCTATGAGGCGGCCCTGAAAAACGACCGCGTTGTGCGGGTTGCGATCAATCAGCGTTTCGCACAGCCGGGAGATGCCGTCGCGCCCGGCGACGAGATCGCCGTCTTTCCGCCGGTAACCGGCGGCTGAGATCATGGCCGTCAAGGTTCAGGCCGAGGATTTCGATGTCGGCGCGGAGATCGACTGTCTGACACGCGGTCGCCCATCAATTGGCGGCGTCGCCAGCTTCATCGGGTTGGTCCGGGACATTGCCGGCGATGAGGCGATCCGGTCGATGACGCTGGAACACTATCCCGGCATGACCGAACGCATGCTGGCCGAGATCGACGCCGAGGCCCATCGGCGCTGGCCCTTGGACGCCAGCCTGATCGTTCACCGGTACGGCCACCTGCAGCCGGGAGACCGCATCGTCCTGGTGATCGCCGCCAGCGCGCATCGACAGGCCGCATTCGACGCCTGCCAGTTCCTGATGGACTGGCTGAAAACCCAGGCACCGTTCTGGAAGAAAGAGCAAACGACGACCGGTACTCGATGGGTCGACGCACGCGCCAGCGATGACGCGGCCGCCGACCGCTGGCGGGAGAGCTAAGCCGACCGCTTACTCGGCAGCGACCTTCTCCGCCATCGCGGGCTCGCGCACGGCCTTGGCATAGTCGTCGATCATGGCCTCGCAGATCCGGCCCGGCGTGAAGCTAGCATCGTCGATCTGGCCGACTGGCGTTACCTCGGCCGCCGATCCGGTCAGGAAGACCTCGTCGGCCTGGGCCATTTCCCCTGGCTCGATCGCCCGCTCCACCACCTCGATGCCCCGCGCCTTTGCCAGATCGATGACCGTCCGGCGCGTGATGCCGTCCAGAAAGCAGTCCGGCGTCGGGGTGTGCAGCTTGCCGTCCATCGCCAGAAAGATGTTGGCCCCCGTGGCCTCGGCCACCCGGCCCCGCCAGTCCAGCATCAAGGCATCGTCCCACCCTTCCGCCTCGGCCGCATGCTTCGACAGTGTGCAGATCATGTAAAGGCCCGCCGCCTTGGCGTGAACGGGCGCGCATTGCGGCGACGGCCGCCGCCATTCCGCCGTTCGGATACGAATACCCTTCATCTTGGCCTCGGGCGAAAAATAGCTGGGCCATTCCCAAGCCGCGATCGCCAGGTTGATCCGGTTCTTCTGCGCCGAGACACCCATCATCTCCGAACCGCGCCAGGCGATGGGTCGCACATAGCCATCGACGATGTTGTTGGCGCGCGCCGCCTCCATCGTGGCGTGGTCGATCTCCGCAGCAGAATACGGGATCTCAAAACCCATCAACTCAGCTGACTTGACCAGCCGTTCGGAATGCTCCGTCAGTTTGAAAACCGCGCCGCCATACATGCGCTCGCCCTCAAAGACGCTGCTGCCGTAATGCAGCGCGTGGGACAGGACGTGCAGGTGCGCATCGCGCCACGGGACCAGCGAGCCGTTTAGCCAGATAAACCCATCTCGATCGTCGAAAGAAGCAGACGCCATCTCTGTACTTTCAGAAAGTTAGTTCCGCAAAGATTGAGACGATATTTTATGTCTCAAGTTAGGACTAGGTCGTAACATTCAAGCCTGATATATGTCAACATTCATGACATAAAACACGCCGCATGCGAGCTATGAGCGATCTGAAGACAGGGGCAAACCCGCTGTTCCTGCGTGACGAGGAACTGCGCCAGGGCATTGAGCTGTTGTTCTACGCCTATCGCGACTTCACCGCCGAACCCGACGCGATCCTGGCAGAACGCGGCCTGGGGCGCGCCCATCACCGGGCGATCTACTTCATCGGCCGAAATCCGCAGATCACGGTGTCGCAACTGTTGGCGATCTTGAAGATCACCAAACAGAGCCTGAGCCGGGTGATCAACCTGCTGGTCGAGCAAGACTATATCGAGCAGCATCAGGGCACCCGCGATCGGCGCCAGCGCCTGCTGCAGTTGACCGAGAAGGGCCAGGCGCTTGAGCAGGCCCTGACGGAGAACCAGCGCCGGCGCTTCGCCCGTGCCTATCGGCAGGCCGGCGCCGACGCGGTCGAAGGGTTTCGCCAAGTGCTGCTAGGTCTGATCGAAGAGCCGCCGGAAGAGTATTTGACGCAGGCGGATCGACGCTCAGCGCGGCTCTGAACCCCGTCAGCCCTCTTTGGCGCCATGATCACGACCTGTTAGTATCGCGCGCATGACGGACGAAGATCCCCATATTCTGGTCATCGACGATGATCAGCGGTTGCGTGGACTGTTGCGAAAGTACCTGTCTGACAGCGGCTTTATGGTGAGTTCCGCCAGCGATGCGGCGGACGCGCGGGCCAAGCTGGAAGCGCTGACCTTCGATCTGATCGTTATGGATGTCATGATGCCGGGGGAAAGTGGGCTGCACCTGACCGAGTCCCTGCGCAAGACGCTGAAGACGCCGATCCTGCTGCTCACGGCGATGGGCGAGGTGGACGACCGCATCGCCGGGCTGGAAAGCGGCGCCGACGATTACCTGCCCAAACCGTTTGAACCGCGAGAACTGGTGCTGCGCATCAACAGCATCCTCCGGCGCATACCGACCGAGAAGCCGGACACCGGGCCCTTGCAGTTGGGCCCTTATCAGTTCGACCCGGCACGCACCGAACTGACCCGTGACGGACAGCTCGTTCACCTGACCAGTGCGGAGGTCAGCCTGCTCAGCGTGCTGGCGGCGCACCCCAACGAAACCCTGTCGCGCGATTACCTTCGGACCGAGGCGCGGCTCGGCGGCAACGTTCGCACGGTCGATGTGCAGGTGACGCGTCTGCGCCGCAAGCTTGAGCCCGATACCAAGACACCCCGCTATCTCGTCACCGTTCGAGGCGCCGGATACGTTTTGAGGCCCGATCTCTGATGGCGCTGACCGACCGCCTCGTGCCTCCCGAGCGACCCGATAGCGGCCGCGGGACAAGACGCGAGCCGCCCTCAGGGTCCGGGCTTGGCGGCCTTGCAAACCGAGCCACATCTTGGCTGAGAGAGGGCGCCCGCTGGGTCTGGGACGTCTATTGGGGCATTTGGCGGTTTATCTTCAGCCGCCTGGGCCTAAAGCGTTACCTGCCCCGCACGCTCTTCGGTCGGACGCTGATCATCATCGTCACGCCGGTGTTGCTGGTTCAGGGCATCGCCGCCTACTACTTCTACGATCGGCACTGGGACTCGGTGACCCTGCGCCTGTCGACAGGCGTTGCCGGCGAGATTGGACTGGTCATCGAGGAG
>JBCBSH010000151.1:0-11524 GCA_039819285.1 Pseudomonadota bacterium | reverse complement strand
TTTCCTGAAGATGGGCATAGCGGCTGACCAGGCCGAAGCCGTGGTCGATGTCTACGGTGCGGCCATAGCCGCTGAACCACTCTGCTCGGACGACCATCCCGGGCCCGGTGGCCTGGATCGGGTCGCCATAGTGACCGTCGAAATCAACCCCCTGATGCATCGCGCTTCGGCCATTGATGGGGTCTTGGCGCGGCCCAAATCCGCTCGATATCGGCACGCTCTGGTCGACCGGCCAGCCGATGGGCAGCTGATTGGCAACGTCACGCAACTCAACGGCACGGTCCGTCAACTCAATTGTCTGCAAAGCATCGATCCAGCCGGGCTGACCGGCGATATGATCGTCCAGAAGCGGAACCATGGGTCCGCCGACGCCATAGAAATCAGCCCCGTAAATGTCCTCGATCAGGGCCTCAATATCGAGGCCCGTCACGGCCAGCCCCTGCTCGACCGCCCAGACATGATCGTCGATGGCCTGGCGCAGTTGGGCGAAGACCTCTTCCTGATAGGCCGCCAGGCTGCCGATCCGCGCCTCCAGCGCACCCACCTGGCCCCGCAACGCGCCGTTGGCATCACGCAGCCTATCACCCTCCGTCAGATGATTGGCCGCAGCGACCGTGACGAGGCGCAAGGCCTCTTCAGCGTCCACTCTTGCCGAACGCTCGCCGTAAAGATCCTGCTCCAACGCCGCGATTTCACCGGTCAGCAGGGCATTGGCGTCGCGCAGCCTGTTGCCATCCGCAAGGTGATCGGCGGCGGCGACGGCGACGAGGCGCAAGGCCTCTTCGGCGTCACCTCGTGCCGAACGCTCGTCGTAAAGATCCTGCTCCAACGCGGCGATTTCACCGGTCAGCAGGGCATTGGCGTCGCGCAGCCTGTCGCCATCCGCAAGGTGGTCAGCGGCGGCGACCGTGACGAGGCGCAAGGCCTCCTCGGCATCGCCACGCGCCGAACGCTCGGCGCCAAGGCCTTGTTCCAACGCCGCGATCTGGCCTTGCATCGCCTCCGCTTGGCCGTCCAGCCGATCCGTTTCGGCGGACAGGTCCACGGCAACCGCCATCGTGTCGCGCAACAGCCGTTCCAGGTCCTCGCCGACCATCCGCTGCGTGTGCAGTTCGGCCAGAACGGTCAGCGTTTCCCGTTCGGCGGCAGCAAGCGCGAGGCGCGTTTCGGACAAGACAGTCGACGCGTCATCAATCCGGCCGGAGAGGTGATCGTTGCGGGCCGCCGCGTCCGCCAGTCTGACGGTCAAGTCCGCGATCTGATCGTGCAGGAGGGCCGCTTCCTCGGCGGCCGCGTCACGATCGACCATAACAACGGCCAGGTCCGCGTCGCGTAAGGCCAAACGTTCTTCCAGTGCTGCAAGACCGGCGTTTGCGCCGATCATGTCGGCCCGCAACTGATCGATGTCGCCGTGCAGGGTCGATCTCTCGGCAATCAGGCCTCGACGCTCGGCGTCCGTCGAGGCCGTTGCCGCGCCAAGCGCTGAAAGCTGTTCAATCAAGGCGTCGCGATCAGCCTCCAGCACCGCGACTTGGGCAACGTATCGGGAATTGCGCGCTGAAACGGCGACCGCATCTTGAACTTGGCCGTTTAAGTCTACGACGAGATTGGCGTAGCCGACCTCAAGGTCGTCGATCTGGCGATTGGATTGCACAGCCGTAACCACCAGCGCCGTCGTCGCCATTAGGGCCCAAAGGGAAACCCCGGCCGTCAAGCCCACCGCAAGCCTCCGTCGACGCCCCGACGGATCCCCTCTACCGTCCGACACGCATTCCGCGTCACGATCGGGAAATGCAGATCGATACCACCGAACAGCCCGTCCGTGGGTCGCCATTCCAAACTCCGCCCCGTTCACGTCCCGCGTCGATGTCACGTCTCTATTATCAAGCGAACAAAGACTCGCACGAGACTGATTTTAGATGATTCTTTCCGCCGACAATGGTCCGAGCGCACCCATGCGGAAATGTATCGAAAACCAGACAACAATTGAATTGTGGCAAAACATTGTTGCCATTGCCGTCTTTTCAACCCACCCCAAGGCGTCGGCCTGCGACGCCGTTTGCCGAGCGATGGGATTGCAGTGATCCCGTTCGCGATCGGCTTCGTAAGTACCTGCAAGATCGGAACCGCCGATCGACCGGTGAGCCTTCAGCCAAGGGTCGGTTCGAAAAGCATGCGTGTTGAGGATTTTGACGGCCGAACCCCCCGCCTTGCGCCGGAAACGTTTTTCGATGGCCAGGTCAGGGCCTGGGGCCTGTTCGAGGACCGGTTCGGGCGGCTGAGGCGTCAGTTCACGGTCGACATCGAAGGCGAATGGGACGGCGAGATCCTGACCCTGACCGAGGATTTCGTCTACGACGACGGCGAGCAAGAGCGTCGCGTGTGGCGGGTCACCCGGATCGACGAAAACACCTATGAGGGAACGGCCGACGATATTGTCGGCAAGGCCTCGGGCCGCTGCTTCGGCAACGCGATCAAGTGGACCTACATCTTTGCCCTGAAGGTCAGCGGACGTGAGTTGCAGGTAAAGTTCGACGATTGGATGTTCCAGCAGAACCGGGATGTCATGATCAATCGGGCGCTGGTGACAAAGTGGGGATTCGAGGTCGGCTCGGTCTCGATCTTCTTTCTGCGCAGCGATCAAAAAGCGGCGTAGCGGCGCCCGCCGGCTAGATCCGCCGCCGGATCAGCCTCAGCAGCCAGCCGATCAGGGGCAGCTTTTCATAAACCTGTCCGGCGGCGTCCCAATGGTCGATATGTTCGATCGCCAATCCGGTTTCGGCAAAGCGGACCTCGCTCATTCCCTCGATCGACAGACGCTTGCCCGATCGCAGCGTGTAGGCGAACGTCCAGCGCAGATAGCAGACGCTGCCCGC
Organism: Pseudomonadota bacterium; assembly: GCA_039819285.1. Taxonomy (GTDB): domain Bacteria; phylum Pseudomonadota; class Alphaproteobacteria; order DSM-16000; family Inquilinaceae; genus JANQGH01. The sequence goes on along the minus strand of JBCBSH010000151.1, from coordinate 8,648 downwards.
CGGCGCTTCGGCGCTGAATGCGCGGTCGTGCACCGTGATCTCGACGTCCCGGATCATGCGATAGATGCGGCTGAAGCTGGCCGTCACCTGCGGCAGGCCATGAAGATCGTTGAACGGGTCGCGAAAATGCATGTCCGGCGCCATGAATTCCGGCAGCCGGTCAAGGGTCTCAGCCGACAGCGCCTGCCAGAACGCGATGTAACGCTCCGCCGCCTCAACGCTCACGACGTTTCGCGCGCTTGTTGACACCGGTCGCGCGGGAGACCAGCGCGAAGTAGAGCCCATAGGGCATCGCCCGCAACCGCTTCAGCATGAAGGCAAAGAAGCGTGGAAAGGCGATCTCGAAGCGCGGGCGTTTCAGGCCGGCGACCAACGCATCGGCCGCATCGTCCAGTTCCATCAGAAACGGCATGGGAAACCGATTGCGATCAGTGAGTTCGGTTCTGACAAATCCCGGATTGATGACCTGAACCTTCACTTTGTATGGGCGGCATTCCAGGAACAGCGATTCAGACAGGTTGATCAGCGCCGCCTTTGTCGCGCAGTACCCCATGGACAGAGGCAGGCCCGAATAGCCGGCAACCGAGGCCATGATCGCGATATGCCCCCGGCGCCGTCGCAACAGATACGGCAGCAAGGGCTGCAGACAGTTGATGACGCCCAGATAGTTGACGTCGATCTGCCGCTTGAAGCTGTCGGCGTCGAACTGATTGACGCTGTCCATCGTGAAGGTGCCCGCGTTCAGGATGGCAAGGGCGATCCCGCCGTGACTGTCCTCTATTCGGTCGACCACGGCGCGGACATCATCCTGCGACGTCACGTCGGCCGGCATCGGCAGGATTTCGCCATCAAGGCCATCAGCTTCGCGCGCGACATCGATCAACTTGTCGCCACTGCGGGCACTGACAAAAACGGTCCAGCCTTCGCCTGCTAGCCGAAGGGCAGTTGCCTTGCCGATGCCAGAACTCGCGCCCGTAATCCAGGCGGCGCCGTCCTTCGGCGTCGGCGTTTCAGGTCTCACTTTGTGGTCTCTTCATGGTGATGCGGGGGACGGCCCATAGTTGGCGACAATCGCGGCGAGATTCCGACAAGGTCGGGGCGCTGTATGCAGCCCGTCAGCTTCTCCACATCAGCCTTTCGAGGCAAGAGCGGAGCGACCACCATCGACGCCAATGATCTGCCCTGTGATCCAGCCCGATTGCGGGCCCAACAGGAAGGCCGCAAGCGCCGCAAGGTCACCGGCCTCGCCCAGACGCGGCAGCGGATGTAGACCGGCAATCGCCTTGGTCATCGCCTCGCTGGACAAAAGCGCATCCGCCAATTTGGTGCGCGTCAGGCTAGGCGCGATGGCGTTGACGCGCACCTTCGGCGCCAGTTCAGCCGCAAGCGAGACCGTCAAGCCCTCAACCGCCCCCTTTGCAGCGGCTATGACCGCGTGGTTTGCAAAACCGCGGCTCGCGGCGACCGACGAGAACAGCACCACCGCACCCTGCTGCTTAGCCAGGGCGTTTCGGGCCGCTTGAACCGAGAGGGCGGCGCCTACGGCATTTAAGCTGAAACTTTCGATGAAGGCGCTTTGCGATGCGGCGCGAAGGGGCATGAGATCGATCGACCCGATACAGTAAGCCAGCCCCGCAAGCCCATCCCCCTCATCGGCTTCGGCAACGGCGTTTTGGATCGAGGCCGGTTCCATGGCGTCGCAAGCAATTGCCTTGGCATTCAGGTCGGCGGCCAGACCGTCGATTTCGCCGACATCGCGCGCCGTCAGGGCAACTGGCTTGCCATTGGCCGCCAGCAAACGGGCCAAGCTCTCCCCGACGCCACCATGGGCGCCCATGATCAGGTACGGTGCACTCACTGGGGTTCCTCACAAAAAGCTTCGACGTCCAATACGGGGCGAAGCGTCTCGCGGTTCAATCCGCAGACCGCGAACCCGCGGATTTCTGCGACGGAAACCGCCCTTGCGGGGACCGAAACCCGGCCGTCGCGAATACGTCGCGTCGTTGCAACTTTTCTGAAGCATTTCCGTAACTATCGCGCCCTATGGTGCGGCGTTTTCAACCTCAACGCCGTCTGACCGGTCTGCCAGACCGAGCACACCCACAATCTGAGGAAGCCATGGATACCCACGATTCCAAAGCCACCCAACTCACCCGCGCTCAGGCCTACGAACTGTCCGAGGACGTGCCGACCAACCGGTCAACGCGACCGACGATCGGCGACGTGATCAACGCGCGGCTTGGCCGCCGCGACATGATGCGCGGTGCCCTTGCCGTCAGCGCGATGGCCGCGATCGGCGGCGCCGCGACGATGGCAACCAGCCGCCACGCCTATGCCCAGGCCAATTCATCGTTCGATTTCGAGGAGCTGACGGCCGGTGTCGACGCCGACCACCATGTCGCGTCGGGCTACACTGCCAACGTGCTGATCCGCTGGGGCGACCCGGTGGTGCCGGGCGCGCCGGACTTCGACCCCGCCGCGCAGACGGCCGACGCCCAGGAACTGCAGTTCGGCTACAATAACGACTATCTCGGCTACCTGCCCCTGCCCGCCGGTGGCGACAGCGCCGATCACGGCCTGCTGGTCGTGAACCACGAATACACCAATGAAGAGCTGATGTTCCCGGGCCTGGGCCGGCAGGACAGGGATGCCGAGTTTGCCGGCATGACGGCGGAACTTGTCGGCGTTGAGATGGCTGCCCACGGCCTGTCCGTGGTGGAGGTCACCCGGGACGACAGCGGCAACTGGACCTATAACCCCGCCAGCACCTACAACCGTCGTATCTCGCCACGCTCGACCGAAATCACGCTTTCGGGCCCGGTCGCCGGCAACCCGCGCGTCCAGACCTCGGCGGACCCCAGCGGCACCACAGTTATCGGCACGATCAACAACTGCGCCGGCGGCCTGACGCCCTGGGGCACCGTGCTGACCGCGGAAGAGAACTTCCACGGCTATTTCAAAGGTGAGTTCCCCGAAGACAGCCCGGAGTTTCGCAACCATGAGCGCTATGGCGTTCCTGGCGGCTGGTATGCCTGGGGCGAGTATGACGAGCGGTTCGACGTCGGCCGTGAGATCAACGAGCCCAACCGGTTTGGCTGGATGGTCGAGGTCAACCCCTACGATCCGAACTCCACGCCGATCAAGCGCACGGCCATGGGCCGCGCCAAGCATGAGGGTGCCGGTCTCGTCGTCAACGGCGACGGCCATGTCGTGGCCTATATGGGCGACGATCAGCGCTTTGACTACATCTATAAGTATGTCTCGAACGGCACCTTCGACCCGTCGGCCGGAACGGACAATGGCGCATTACTCGACGACGGCACGCTCTATGTCGCGCGCTTCAACGAGGACGGCACGGTCGACTGGCTGCCACTGGTCTTTGGCCAGGGCCCGCTGACCGAGGCCAACGGCTTCACCAGCCAGGCCGACGTCCTGATCGAAACCCGCATCGCCGCCGACCTGCTGGGTGCCACGCCGATGGACCGGCCGGAGGATGTCGATGTCCATCCGACCAACGGCCGCATCTACGCGATGTTGACCAACAACACGCGGCGCGAGGCCAATGACCTGAACGCGGCCAACCCACGGCCCGAGAACGCCGGCGGCCACATCATCGAGATAGTTGAGCGCGACAGCGACTACACGGCGACCCAGTCGGACTGGAGCATTCTGGTCCTGGCCGGCGATCCGGGTGCACCCGAGGTTGGCGCCATGTGGAACGATGCCACCACAGCGAATGGCTGGTTCATTGCGCCGGACAACTGCGCGATCGATGGCCAGGGCCGGCTGTGGGTGACCACAGACGGCAATGACTATGAGCGGTCCGGACGGACCGACGGTGTCTGGTCGATGGAGACAGACGGCGACCTGCGCGGCACGGGCAAGCTGTTCTATCGCGTGCCGGTGGGCGCGGAGATGTGCGGCCCGATGTTCACGCCGGACGACACGTCACTGTTCGTGGCCGTTCAGCACCCGGCCGACGGTGGCGACGAATGGCCCGGCTTCGGCCGGACGTCCGTCTACGAAGACCCGTCGACCCGCTGGCCGGACTTCGACGACAACATGCCGCCGCGACCGTCGGTCGTCGTCATCACCCGCGACGGAGGCGGGTCGATCGCGTCTTCCTAGCCAACCTGGCTTGGGTTGAAAGAGCGGGCGGCCTGCGGGCCGCCCGTTTTTCTTGTGCGGACACCGCATTGCGCATCAGACTGATCGGTGCCGTAAGGTTACCACTGCCGTTCCGACGCAGATGACGATCAGGAACCAGAACGCACCCGGCACGCTGACCGACATCAAGGTGCCTGTCGCCGCTGGACCGATCAGGCCGCCGACGGCATAGGCCAACGCGAACGCGGCGCTGCCGGCGACCAAGGTGCCGCCCCCATATTCCTGGCCCAAAAGGGCAAGGGCCGAGGTGTAAAGACCGAAATAGGCCGCGCCCAACACGGCCGCGACCGGCCACAAGAGCCAGCCTTCTATCGGTAGGTAAAGCATGGCCACCAGCGACAGGCCGGTCACGACAAGGCAGCCGATGGCCACCGACCAGCGGTCGAACCGGTCGAGCAGCAATCCGACGCCCGGCTGCGACATCACCATTCCGGCGCTCAGGACCACGACGAAGACCGCGGCGATGTCCTGGCTGAGGCCGCCCGACGTCAGATAGAGCGGCAGAATAGCGATCGCCGTGGTGTCCAGGACGCCGTAGACGATGACGATCAAGACCATAAGCGGCGCGAGCCGGAAGAAGGAAAAGATCTGCCCCAGCACCACGACGCCTGGCTCCACCCGCGTGCGCCGCAGCAACGCCGTGAACACAAAGGCCACGGCCGCGACGATGGCGGCGCACACGGCGAAGGCCAGTCCACCGCCGGTGCCGAAAAGCGGAATGCCGAGAGGGCCGACCGCGAAGCCGCCGGCCATGCCGGCGCCATAGATGCCAGCGACACGCCCGCGCTTATCGTCCGTTGCAGCCGCATTCAGCCAGGCTTCGCCCAAGACGTAGATCGTGTTTACGCAAAAACCGAGCATGAAGCGCAACAGGAACCAGACAAACAGATCGTCGATAACCGCGAACCCCACGAGGCAAGCCACCGCGATCAGCAGACCGGCAAGGATCAAGTGCCGGGCGCGCAGGATCCTGTTCAGGACGGGAAGTATGGCAACGGATACCCCGAGGCCCAGCATGAAGGAAGCGGCGTGCAAGCCAACCATGCCATCGCTGGCACCGCGATCATCCAACAGGAACGAGAACAGCGGGTAGGTCAGGCCCTGAGCGGTCGAGAAGGCCGTGATGCCCAGCGTGACCGCGAACACCGACGCCCAATCGGTGCCGTCGGGTCGCGCCTCGGCCGGGGCGGCTGGCGGTATCTTTGGGCGCTTGCGCAGGAACAACTAGGCCGCCGCGCGTCGGGCCCGAACCCGCTTCAACGTTTCCGGTACCAGCAGGATGGCAACGAACGATACCGCCGCCATGACGATCAGCAGGTAGACGGGCGCATAATCGTTGCCGGTCCGCTCAACCAGGTAGGTGGCGATCAAGGGGGTCAAGCCGCCAAAGATGCCGTAGGCCAGGCCATTGCCAATGCTGATTACCGTGCAGCGGACACGCGGCGCCAGCGTCTCCACCATGATCACCGCATAGACAGCCCAGCCGACCGCAAACAGCACCGCGAAGGTCAACTGGCCGATCAGGATATAGCCGGTATTCTCGTGATGGATCAGCCACCACAATGGCAGTGCCAGCACACCGGTGCCGACGGCGGCGATGATGGCCAGCGGCTTGCGCCCAAACCGGTCGGCGGCCAGGCCGGCAAAGGGTGTCACCACCAGTATGGCGAACAGGGCCACCGTATTGATATCCAGCGCCTTGGCCGTCGAGACATGCATGTGCGCGGTAAGGTCGTTCACCGCGTAGACATAGGCCACAAACCAGCCGACACCGGTCATGACGATCATGCAGAAATAGACCAGCATGGATCTCCATTCGGTCTTCACCGCGACCACTACCGGCGACCGCGCCTCGGCCCCCTCCGCCTCTTCCTGGATGGGCGCGTCGGCCATGCCGCGCCGGTAGTAGAAGCCCAACGCCGTGATGATGATCGACAGGATGAACGGAACCCGCCAGCCCCAGTCGTTCACCGCCTCCTGGCCAAGGATCGTGCTTACCAAAGCGCCGACGCCGGAGCCAAGGATCAGCCCCGAGAACTGACCGAAGGTCGACCAACTGGACACGTAGGCGCGCCGGTTCGGCGGTGCGTGTTCGATCAGAAAGACGGTCGATGTGGAATACTCACCGGCGACGGCAAAACCCTGCAACACGCGAAGCGCCACCAGCAAGATCGGCGCGGCCACCCCGATCGTGGCGTAACCCGGCAGCAGGCCGATGGCGATCGTGGCACCGCCCATGACGCTGATCACCAAGGTCAGAGCCCGCATCCGCCCCAGCCGGTCGCCGATATGCCCTAGCACCACGGCACCGATAGGGCGCGCAAGATACCCGGCTGCGAAGGCTCCGAATGCCGCCAGCAGCGATGTGAAAGGATCGTCGGAGGGGAAGAACTGGTTGCCGATGATCACGGCGAAGAAACCGTAACAACCGAAATCGTACCATTCCAGAACGTTACCCAAACCAGCCGCGAAGACCTTTTTCGTGATGCCCGGCTTCTTCTGATCGCTCATGGCCCGGGTGACTCCGTCTTCGCTGAAGGAACAACTGCTGAGAGGGCTGTGCAAGACGCCCGATGGGAAGGCGTCGACATGATAGTCTCCGTGCTGCCGCGATCATGTGCAACCGACTTTGTCGCCATCGGAGCAGTTGCGTTCTCGCTGCAATTGTCACGCAGGTTCGCACTGCAAATTCTGGTGGGAGCGACGGCTCTCACATTGACAGATCGGGCCCCCAGCCGCATCTTGCCGCAGCGCAGCAAAAGCCAACAAAGTCGATAAGCGAAAGGCAGGTCGTCCCCCGTGAAAGACACCCCGCCCCTTTCGATCGACGGCCTTCTGGGCCGTGTGGCCGGTCCGTTTCAGCCCGCCGGTGCCGTCTGTTTCGAGGCCGAGAGTGCCACCGATTGCGCAGCACTCGCCGCGTCCCTCGCCGATGATCTGCGCCGCCATGAAGAGGCCCGATCCGACGACCCGTTCAGCAATCCGGTGCTGTTGCTGGCGCTGGATATCGGCCGGGCGCTGGAGCGCGGCGATCTGCGCTATGCCGATCTGGAACAGCTGACCCAGTACCTGACCGCCGAGGGCTGGCTGGCCCGGGCCGAGAGGCTGCGGCGCTATGTCGGCGAGACCGATCCGGCGGCCAATGATGCCAGGCTGCGCACCGTCTTCGCCAGCCTGGCCGCGCCGCGCCATTCCGACGAACTGGGCAACGAGGCGGCGGACAAGGTCCGGTTCGAGATCTTCAAGGGCCGGGTCGAGGCCGAGATATTCGGTATCGTCATCACCGCCCACCCCACTTTCACCCAACCGACGGAGCTGATGCGCGGTTTGGCGGCCCTGGTCAGCGGGCGGGGCAACGATGGCAAGGTGCTGACAAAGTCACAAGCGGACGAGCTGGTCCGCCAAGCGGCCACGACCGAGCACCGGCCGGACGCGGACATGTCGCTGGCGCGCGAGCATGCCTTGTCGCTGGAGGTGATCGCTAACCTGCATGAGGCGCTCTATCGGGCCTACGACCTTCTGCTGGACGTCGCGGCGGAGCTTTACCCGGATCGCTGGCTGGAGCTGGTGCCGCGCCTGGTCACGATCGCATCCTGGGTCGGGTACGACCTCGACGGGCGGTCGGACATCAGATGGACCGATACGCTGAACAAGCGCATGGTCGTTCAGCGGATGCAGTTGGAACGTTATCTGGCGCGAACGCGGACGCTGATGGCCGACCGGGCCAGCGCGGCGGCAGGCATTTTGGAAACGCTTGAGCTGGTTGAAAGCCGGCTGGTGCTGGCGCTGACCCAAATCGGCGACGAGATCGAGGCGTTCGGACTACCAAGCTCGGCCGCCGACGACGAGACAGAGACGGTCCAACGCATCTCACGCCGTATGCATGATGGCAGGGCGATGCGTCTGACAGAGGCCAGCACCCTGGTCGAGCTGTTCGACCGGGCGCTGACAAGGGCCGTGGCCGCCGATGCCGGCGGCAAGAAATCGCTTCGCGCCTTGATCCGCCAGATCGCCATCCTGCGCGCGGAGCTAGCCAATTACGGGCTCGGCGCGGCCCACACCCATGTGCGCATCAACGCCACCCAGGTGCACAACGCCATCCGCAAGGCGGTTGACCTGGTCTCCGACCCCAACGATCCGCGCTATCGGCAGTCCTATCTCGACCGGATCAATGGGCTGTTGGAAACGGTCGAGCCGGTGACGATCAATTTTGGTTCGCTGATGGCCGAGCGCACCTCGGTCAAGCGCCTGTTCATGGTCGTCGCCCAGATGCTGAAGTACACCGGACGGACGGCCCCGATCCGGTTCCTGATCGCCGAGACCGAAAGCCCGTTTACGGCGCTGACCGCGCTCTATTACGCCCGCCTGTTCGGCGTGGAGGATCATGTCGACATCTCGCCACTGTTCGAAACCGAGCGGGCGCTGGAGGTCGGCAGCCGGTTCATCGAGCAGTTGCTGGATAACCCGCACTACCTCGCCTA
>JBCBSH010000150.1:0-11599 GCA_039819285.1 Pseudomonadota bacterium | reverse complement strand
GCCTCCATCTGCGCGGCCTTGCGCATCACCTCCTCCATCAGCCGCCTGCCGATGGAGGCGCCCGGCGTGCGCCTTGTCCAGGCGGCGGCCCAGGGCCGCTCGCTGGCGCTCTACGCGATGCTCGGCTTTTCGGTGCGCGAGCCGCTGGCCTGCCTGAACGGGCCGGCGCCGAAGGCGAGCGTGCCGGGCCACCATGTGCGGCCCGCGCGGGTCACGGACGTGGCGGCCTGCAACCTGGTGTGCCAACGGGTGCACGGCTTCAACCGGGACGGCGAACTGCGCGACGCCATCACCTTCGGCAGTGCGCGGCTGGTCGAGCGCGAAGGCCACGTCACCGGCTACACGACCTCTGTCGCCTACAGCGGCCACGCGGTGGCCATGGCCAACAGCGACATGAAGGCGCTGATCGGCGCGGCCGACGGCTTCGGCCAGCCCGGCTTCCTCATGCCCATGCGCAATGACGATCTGTTCCGCTGGTGTTTGGAACACGGGCTGAAGATCAGCCACCCGCTGACCCTGATGGCCAGGGGCGAGTATGCGGAGCCGGACGGGGCGTTCCTGCCGTCGATTACCTATTGAGCCGGCGCCCATCGCCCCTCCCGCGCCGGCTTGCCACCAGACAGGCGACACGCACGGCCGGGCGAACGGTCACCGAAACTCAGCGTTGAGAAGATGCCGGCCTCCGCCGTAGGCTCGAAGTGCGGTGATAAAGGCGAAACCGAGGATACGATGACACTTGGCGTGGCGGCGGTTCGGCTGTCGAAGATTATCCTGACCGGCGGGATCGCGCTGTTCGCGTTTCTGGTGGCGCTGAACAACCTGGTCGACCCTGGCAGCAACTGGACCTTCGTCCAGCGCGTGCTCTCCATGGACACCGTGTTTCCGGATTCAACGCTCACCGGGCGCGCCATAACCCACCCGACCGCTCAGTTGGCGGCCTACGTCATCATCATTCTGATCGAAACCCTGACCTGTCTGGCCTTCCTGGTTGCCACCTGGGCCATGGCGCGCAAGTTCCGGGCGCCGAAGGCCGAGTTTCAGCGCGCCAAGCAACTGACGGCAATCGGCGTGATAACCGGCTTCGGCCTCTGGTTCATCGGCTTCATGGGCATTGGCGGCGAGTGGTTCGTGATGTGGCAGTCCGCCACCTGGAACGGCCAGACCGCCGCCTTTCAATTCTATCTCACCATTCTGGGCGTCGGGATTTATGTCTTTTTGGATAATGACGGCGAGCCCGAGGCGGAAGATACCGGGCGCTGACGGCCACCGATCGCGGCCGCCGAACGGTGCGCACCCGGATGCGGCCCGCTAACGCGTGGGATGGCTTTGGGGCAGCGGCACTTGCGGCGGCGCTTCGACCCGCATCAGGGGCGTCACGAAGGCGGCGGCGGCACCGTCATCCATCCGCCCAATCTGGGTGACCTCGGCACGGTCGGGGTCCGTAACCCGAAAGAAGCCGTCGCCGGTTATGCCGGGGTGGACGCCCTCGGCCTCAAGCATGACATAGCTGTTCTCGCCGTCGGACACCATGACACCATGTTCGATCACGTTCACGCCGGCCTCCTCGTTCCACCAATTGATCGTGAAGACATAGACGCCGTCGCGATGGCCAAGGATTTCGACGAAATTGCCATCGCTGGTGCGTTGGGTGATGGCGCCGCCATGGTCGACAGAGGTCCAGATGAACGGCCCCTCGCTGCGCCAGATGGTGCCGACGAGTTGGTCGTCGGGATAGAGCTGCTGGGCAACCGCCGCAGAGAGAGGCAGCAGGGCCAAGCAGGCCACCCAGGCCACAATTTTGTTCCATCCGAGCATTTAGCGGCATCCCTTTTGGCTTGATGGCATTCGGCATTGCATGTGGCGTTCTATGATAGCCAGCCTGCCGGCAGGACTATGGCAAAAGACAGCGCCGCTTAGCCGGCCAAGTCGATCAGCGCTTCGCAATAGCGATCGGCGAACGCGCGGGCGGCCTGATCACTGCGCAAGGGCCGATCATAGCCGATGCTGAGGCAGGCGCCCTCGCGCGTTGTGACAATGGCCACCAGCACAGGGTGGGCGCCATGGTTCTGCGACGGCATCAACAAAACCCGCTTGAACCCGACCCGGCGGCCGGACAGCCGGTCGAGGTCGCCGACATCGGTGACGCACAGGCCGGAACTGAAGCGATCCGATGGGGCCGCCATCGCGTCGACCTGCCGCCGTGTTTCGTCCGGCGTGACGCCCGCGTCCATTCGCAACGCGAGCGGGCGGTTGTCGTGCAGTTGCCGCGCCAGCGATCGCGCGGTTTCCAGCGGACTTGAGGTGGGCCCTTGGGGCTCCAGCATGAGGCTAATGCCAGCGACATACTCACCGACCACGTCAGTCGGAATCGGCGGCCGACAGTCGGCCCGCGTATCCGTCGGGGCGATTATGCCGAACCAGTCGGTGGCGCCCGGCAAGTCGCGGCCCGCCTCTACGGCCGCAGCGCAAAAACCGGCAGCCAGATGAATACCCTCGGCATGAAGACGCCGATGCAAGGCGTCCACCGTGCTGGCTGGAATCAGTCGAAACAGGACATGCGGGCTTCGCCGGTCGGCCGACGCGGGCCGTTCGACAGGCCAACGCGCCAAATCCGGCCAGGGGGGCAAAATGCTGCTGTCGCCGGCATGTCCGGCCGCGGCAAGGGCTTGCTCAACCGGCGGTACCATGGGCAGGCTCTCCGTGCCCAGCGCCTCAGGGTCGGCCAGAAACCGATCGATATCGTTCAGGACGACCAACGCCGACCGGCCGTCGACCGCGCCATGATTGGTCGTCAGCGCCAGCCAAGCCACCTGACCGGCGTGATCGGTCAGCATCACCGCGCGCCAGGACTCCGCACCAAGATCCAACAGCGAGGTCGCCTCGCCGGCATAGAAGCCCTCAAGATCAAAGTCCGGGCCCATTGCTTGACTGCGAACGCCGATCCGTTCGAAGGGCACGTCGCAACACCACCAGGGCCGATCGCGATCATCAACTCGGGCCCGTAGCATCGGATGGCGGGCATGGACCGCCGCCAAGGCGCCCCGCAGCGTCTTTTGATCGACCGGTCGCTCGAATTCGGCAATGGATGTCAACTGAACGCCGCCATTGCCGCGCCGGTTCAGCTCAACCCAAAGCAGCTCTTGCGGCCCAACCGGGCGTTCCAGCGACCGGTCATCGTTCATCGCAACAGGCCCCTCGATCGTGGAAGCGGCGCGATGCGACGCGCAGCGACCTAAGGCATAGCACAGCCGGTTCGGACACAACCATGCCCTCAGGAACGGACTGTCAAAAGCAACTCAAGGCGAACCCCACACACGCGGCGCTTAATCGCGTCGCGACACCGACGATAGATCGCGGCCACCTTGCCCTACGGCCTTTCCGGTCGATCTTTGAGAGAGCTGCGGCCGGAATGCCACGACGGACGTTGTCTCTCTGACCGAAGGATCAAAGTCGGGATGTTTTCCAGACCCAAACGCATAGAACCCGGGCCAGGGCGAGAATCCGTGTGGGATTACCCAAGGCCACCGCGGCTTGAACCCGTGGATGCTCAGCTAAGAGTTGAGTTCGGCGGCGAGACGGTCGCGACCACCCAGCGCGGCCATCGCGTGCTGGAGACCAGTCATCCGCCGGTTTACTACTTTCCCTTCGACGACGTTCACGAGGCGTATCTGCGCCGGGTCGACGGCCAGTCCTTTTGCGAGTTCAAGGGCGTTGCCCGCTATTGGACGCTGGAGGTGAACGGACGGCGATCGGAACGGGCGGCCTGGAGCTATCCCTCGCCCACGCGGGGCTTCGCGGCCATCAAAGACCATCTGGCGTTTTACGCCTCGCGCGTCGATGCCTGCTGGGTCGGCGACGAACGCGTCCACGCCCAGGAGGGCGACTTCTATGGCGGCTGGATCACGTCTCGGGTCGTTGGGCCCTTCAAGGGCGCAGCCGGGACCCGGGGCTGGTAGGCCGAGACGCTTCCACGGCATAGCCGAAGGGGCGTGCATTCTTGCACACAATCTCCAAAACACTGACCGCCCAGGTGACGGGAACGAAGAGGTCGAACGCCTCTTCCGACAGTCTGCGGGTCAAGACCGGTACGCCGTGAATGCCGGTTTGCGCGAAGCTGTCGATTGAAAAGGCTGGGCCCGCAAAGTCCAACGGCACCAGCCGCGCCATCAGGTCGACGGCGGCGGTACCAGAAATGCGGATCACAATGCGCGCGTGCGACAGGTCGAGCGCGGTTAGCCGGCCGGGCGGCGCCTTGTCCAGAGCCGCCGACAGGGCGCCTGCATCCGGACATCGCAGCAAGATCCGATCCGGCGCGATCCGATAGCATTCGGTGCCGGCCGACACGCGCACCGAACAGTGATCGCCCAAGCCGGCAAACCCCAGTGCCGCCAAGACCGGCTCCACCACTGTTTCGAAATCTTGCCAGCCCGCAACCTGCCAGAGCGCGCCCAGGGCTTGCTCGCTGAGGATCAGGCGCGCGTGCTGATCGGGCACGCCGGCAGCGCGTGCCTCAATGAGGTGGGCGAGAGGCGACCGGCGCTCAAGCATTTTGGCGCTCGCCCTTGGGGTCGAAGAAATGGTGCGAAACCACGGTCGCCTTTAGCGTCCGGTCGCCGACGAAGTCGACGACACGGACAGTCTCACCCATGCGGGACGGACCGTTTTTCAACAATCCCATGGCGATGTTCTTGCCGAGGGCCGGCGAGAAGGTGGTCGACGATACCCAGCCTTCGCCATGGCCCTCTGTCGGCCCGTCGGCGGCGAACAGCAGCGATCCGGGCAGGGCGCCGACCTCGCCGTCGATCTTGAGACCGACAAGGGTCGGTCGATTGGCGTCGGCCAGCGCCGACCGGTTGCGCAGGACAGAGCCGACGAAGGGCTTCTTGCTCGACGCGAAACCCTCCAGACCGAGATCCCGCAATGTGGTGCGGCCCTCAAGCTCGGGCCCCGCGACATGCCCCTTCTCGACCCGCAGGGCGCCCATGGCCTCGGTGCCGTAGGGCTTCAGTTTGAATGGCCCTCCGGCCGTGATCAGAGCCTCCCAGACAGCGCTCCCGAAAAGAGCCGGCGTATAGAGCTCGTAGGCCAACTCGCCGGAATAGCTCATGCGGTGGACGCGTACCTCAACGCCGCCGATCCGGCCATGGGTGAAGTGATTGTTCGGCAAGGCCTCGCGGCTGAGTTCAGCGTCTTCGACCACTGCCGTCAGCAGATCGCGCGCTTTCGGCCCCGCCACCGCGATCGCCGCCCATTGGTCGGTGATGCTGGTGACATGGACCTCGAGATCGGTCCAGGCGGTTTGCAGCAGACGTTCGGCGAAGGCCAGGACCGGCGCCGCGTTGGCCGTGGTGGTCGACATGAAGTAGTCGTGTTCGCCTAGCCGCGCGGTGGCGCCATCGTCGAACACGAAGCCATCCTCGCGCAGCATCACGCCATAGCGCAGCCGGCCGACGGGCAGCGTCTTCCAGCCATTGACGTAGATCCGGTTCAAGAACTCGGCGGCATCCGGCCCCTGGACGGCGATTTTGCCGAGGGTCGAGACGTCGACGATGCCGACATGCTGGCGCACATGGCCAGCCTCGCGGATGTAGGCCGCGCGCACATCCTCGCCGGCTTGCGGATAGTACCAGGGCCGCAGCCAGGCGCCGGCCTCGGTCATGACCGCACCGTTTTCGCGATGCCACCCGTCGATGGTGGTCAGACGCGTGGCCCGGAAATGCCGCCCGGTCTCGCGGCCGGCAAGGGCACCGATGGTGATCGGCGTATAGGGCGGCCGAAAGGTCGTCGTGCCGACGTCGGCGATCTCAGCGTCGCGGAGTTGGGCCATCCTGGCCAGGGCGTTCACGTTCGACAGCTTGCCCTGATCCGTCGCCATCCCTGTCGTGGTATAGCGCTTAAGATGTTCGACGGCTTGATAGCCCTCGCGATGCGCCAAATCGATGTCGGACGTGGTGACGTCATGTTGCAGATCGACGAAGGCCTTGCCTGCGGGTTTGCCATCAGGCTTGGTCACCGTCCAAAGCGGCACGATCCCGCGCGTCCAGTCGTCGCCCGACCATGGGTCCGGGGCCTCGGGCGCGTGGCCTGTCGCGTTGGTGGCCCCAGTTGCGATGGCCGCTTTCTCGCCCGCCGCAAAACCATCGGCAATGGCCGTCGCGAGACCGCCGGCAGCCCGCGCATCGCCGGCACAGATCATGGTCGGCACCGTGTCGCCGGCGGGCACGAAGCAGGCCTTCTCGGCATCGAAGACCGGCTTTTGCTGCCGCTGGCTCCACAGGTGAAGGGTCGGCGACCAACCGCCGGAAACCGCGATCAGGTCGCAGGCGATCGTCTCGCCAGGCGCAGTCGCGCGTCCTTCCTCTGAAACCGGGGCGATAACCGCGCCAGCCACCCGACCCCTGCCCTTTGCGGATAAGACGGCACAGCCTGGCCGGAGATCGACCCCTTTGGCCCTCAACTGCGACGCCAGTTCATCGGGGACTGCCTGCCGTGCGTCAACGAGGGTGACGTGGGCGCCCGCCGCCGTCAGGTCGCGCGCGGTTGCATAGGTGCTGTCATTGTTGGTCGCGACGACCACGCGCCGGCCGGGTAGCACGGCGTAGCGATTGACATAGGTCCGGACCGCACCGGCCAGCATCACGCCGGGCCTGTCGTTGCCGCCAAAGACCAGCGGCCGTTCAATGGCGCCGGTGGCCAGCACGGTGTGTTTCGTTCGGACCACGGCAAAGCGCTGGCGCGGCTGGTCATCGGGGGCCACTGCGACATGGTCCCAAACGCGCTCCACAACGCCGTAGACGTCATGATCGTAGGCACCGAAGACCGTCGCGCGCGTTAGGATCCTGACGTTGGGCATTGCCGACAGTTCTGACCGGACCGTCTCCAGCCACGCGTCCGATCGGTCGCCTACCGGTGCCGACAGCAGGGCTCCGCCCAACTGCGCATCTTGCTCGACCAGCACGACGCGAGCTCCGGCGCGCCCCCCCGCCAAGGCGGCCGATAAGCCGGCGGGACCGCCGCCGACGACTAGGACGTCACAGAACAGGTTGACCGTCTCGTATCGATCGGGGTCTTCAAGCGTGCCCGCCGATCCCATGCCGGCGGCGCGCCGAATGAAGCGTTCCCAGAACATCCAGAATTGCGTGCCGCGAAACGGGCCGATGAAGGTCTTGTAATAGAACCCCGCACCGATGAACGGCGCCAGCAGTTGATTGGCCGCTCTGAAATCCAAGCCAACGCTTGGCCACGCGTTCTGGGCGTTGGCGACCAGGCCATCAAAGACCTCGGCCATAGTGGCCCGGACATTCGGCTCGTGTCGGCCGCCCGTGCGCAGATGAACCAGCGCGTTCGGTTCCTCGACACCGGCGGAGAAGACCCCCCGCGGTCGGTGATACTTGAAGCTGCGCCCGACCAGCATTTCGTCACTGGCCAAAAGCGCCGACGCCAATGTGTCGCCGGCGAAGGCGTCGATCGGCCGGCCGTCAAAGGTGACGGACAGGGGCTTGGAGCGGTCGATCCTGCCGCCCGTCGGCAACCGACCCCCCGTCATCGCGAGACCTCGCGCGCCAGACGGCAGTCGCTGATCTCATGGCTGACCGTATCCCGCTCGACCACCAGCCACTGGCGACAGCCGAGAACGTGCTGCCAGTACTCGCGGTGGCTGCCGCGCGGGTTGCCGCGATAGAAGACGTAGTCCATCCAGGCCTTCGGATCGGTCTCCGCCATCGCCGGGCGCCGGACCGAGGCGTCGCCGCCATAGCTGAACTCCGTCTCGTCACGCAGACCACAGACCGGGCACGGAATTCTCAGCATTTCTCGGACAGGGCCCCTAATGCGCCTGCGGGTACGGTCCCGTGCCCTTTTCGTCGATCTGCACACCGCGCTCGAACCGGTCGAGCGCGAAGGCGGCGTTGTCCTCGTGCGGCGCGTCCTTGGCGATGGTCCAGGCAAAGCACCAACCGCTGGCCGGCGTCGCCTTGAAGCCGCCATAACACCAGCCGCCGTTCAGGTAGAGCCCGTCGATCGGCGTCATGGCGATGATCGGCGAGCCGTCCATGGTCATGTCCATCGCCCCGGCCCAATGGCGCAGCACCTTCAGGCGTGAAATCGACGGGATCAGTGCCTTGGCGCTGGCCATAGTGTGCGCGACCACCGGCAGCCCGCCGCGCTGGGCGTAGGAGTTGTAGCCGTCCAAGTCGCCGCCGAAGACCAGACCGCCCTTATCCGACTGGCTGATGTAAAAGTGGGCGCCGCCGAAGGCGATGACGGTGTCGACCATCGGCTTCAAGGGTTCCGAGACGAACGCCTGCAAGAGGTGCGTCTCGATCGGCAGGCGCAGTCCGGCCTTCGCTGCCAGGTAGCCGGTATGGCCGGCGACCGCGATGCCGACCTTGCCCGCGCGGATCGGGCCCATGGTCGTGTCCACGCCAACGACCCTGTCGCCGTCGCGCAAAAAACCGACGACCTCGCATTGCTGAATAATGTCGACGCCCTGACGGTCCGCACCACGGGCAAAACCCCAGGCGACCGCATCGTGCCGGGCGGTGCCGGCCCGGCGCTGCAAAACCGCGCCATGCACCGGAAAGCGGGCCGTGGCGGACGTATCGACATAGGGCAGATGCCGCGCAACCGCGTCACGATCCAGCAGTTCCGCATCGATGCCGTTAGCACGCATGATGTTGGCGCGCCGCCGCGCCGTGTCCATTTGGGCCGGCGAGTGGCTGAGAGTGTATTGACCGCGCTGGGAAAACATGACGTTGAAATTCAGATCGCGGCTCAACCCCTCCCACAGCTTCAGCGATCGCTCATAGAATCGTGTATTGCCCTCGATCATGTAGTTGGAGCGCACGATGGTCGTGTTGCGGCCGGTGTTGCCGCCACCCAGCCAGCCCTTCTCGACCACAGCCACATTGCGCACGCCGTGTTCCTTGGCCAGGTAGTACGCGGTCGCAAGACCATGCCCACCGCCCCCGACGATGACCACGTCATAGGCCGGCTTCGGGTCCGGTTCGCGCCAGGCACGGCGCCAGCCCCTATTGCCCCGCAAGCCTTGGGCAATGATCGACCAGGCGGAATAGCGGCTCACACGTCACGTCCAAGATCGGGAACCCCCGGCGATCGGGGGCATCGGGCGGGACGCAGATTGCCGCAATCGCCTCTTCTCTCAAAGGCAAATCCGGCGCACCGGACTGGGACGCGCGCGACCGCGTATCGATCGAGATTTGGTATTGGGTCAAACGTTGGTGTAAGTCGAAAGCACCCTCACCCGCGCGCGTAGCGAGGCCACATGCCGAAGATGGAGCCCGTCAACGAACGGCAGATGCGTCTGATCCTGGACGCCATTCCGGCGCGCATCTGGTTCATGGACCGACTGCACCGCATCGTCTTTGCCAATCGCGAGGCAGCGCAGCTCTACGATGCGGAACCGGCCGATATTGTCGGCATGCACTCCGCAGACGTTATCGGGCAGGCCGGCTTCGATTTCGACCTGCCGAAGCGTGAAAGGGCGCTGGCCGGCGAGATCTACCGGTGGGAGGGCTGGAGCCTATATAGCGACGACGAACAGCGATACACCCAGCGCATTTACCATCCGCATATCGACCGGTGGGGCAAGATCACCGGCTACTACGAGTTTGTCCGCGACGTGACGGACCTGAAGAACGCCGAGGCCGATCAGCGATTTTGGGCCCAGCTCTTACAGGATGCCATCAACAGCCTGTCCGATGGTTTCGGCGTTCTGGACACCGACGAACGGCTGCAGGTGTGCAACCCGCCCTTTGCCGAGTTCTACGGCGAACCGGTCGAGAACCTGCTGGGTCGCAACGTGGCCGATCGGTTCCCCCATCTGGTCAACCGACTGTCCGCCGTCGACGGCAAACCGTTCGATCGGGACGATCCCGACGCGCTGGACCAGTTCAACGCCTATCGTCGCGGCCACATGGAGCCGATCGAGCTGGCCATGCGCGATGGCCAGACCTATTCGGCGCGGCGCGCGAACACGTCGGACGGCGCTCGCGTGGTGATGCTGACCAATGTCACGGAGCTGAAGCGACGCGAGCAAGAGGCCGCGCGTGCCCATCGGCTCTTGGAAGACGCCATCGAATCCCTGGCGCTGGGCTTTGCGATCTTCGACGCCGACGATCGGTTGACGATGTGCAACCAGCCATACCGCGACAATCATGGCGTTTGTGCCGACATCCTGAAGCCCGGAGTAACCTGGACCGAGGTCATCCGCCAAAGCGCGGCGCGCGGCCTCTATGCCGGCGTCGGCGACGATGTTGAAGATTACGTCAAGGCCCGCATGGCCGAGCGGAAGGCGCCCGATGCCAGCCCGGAACATCAGTTATCGGACGGCCGCTGGCTGCGCATCTGGTATCAGCGGACCCATCTCGGCGGCACCGTCGTCACCCAGACCGACATCACCGAACGTCGGCGCATGGAGGAAGATCTGCGCCGCAGTGAGGAGCTTGTGCGGCGCGTGCTGGAGGCCTGCCCGGCGCCGGTGACCATGTCCCGCGCGGTCGACGGCAGCATTATCTATGAGAACCCCGCCTCGCTTCAGATCCTCAAACATGGCGACACGCCCCCCCAAACGGCGGCCGATCGATGGCTTGACCCGGAAGACAGGGCCGCGTTCGTGCGCCAGTTGCGCGAGACCGGCAAGGTCGAAGAGCTTGAGGGCGAGTTCCGCAAGGCCGATGGCACCACGTTTTGGTGTTCATTGTCGGCTCGCCTCATCGACTATCAGGGCGAGCGGGTCGTCGTGACCAGCGTGTTCGATCTGACCGAGCGCCGCGCCGCGGAGGCCGAGTTGGCTCGCCAGCGCGAGGCGCTGCACCAGTCGGAGAAGCTGGGCGCGCTGGGCGAGCTGTTGGCCGGGGTCTCGCACGAGCTGAACAACCCGCTGTCGGTGCTGGTGGGCCAAGCCGCCATGCTGTCGGAAGCAGCGCCTGACGAGGCGACCCGCAAGCGCGCGGAGAAGATCAGCGAGGCGGCGGACCGGTGTTCGCGCATCGTGAAAAGCTTCCTGGCCATGGCGCGGCAGCAGCCCTCCATGCTGACGCCGATCGACTTGAACGATTCCATTTCCAAGGCCTTGGAGGTCACGGCCTACGCGCTTCGCACCGCCGACATCACGACCGACTTTCGCCAAATATCCGGCGATGTGCTGGTGCGCGGCGACGCCGACCAGATCGGTCAGGTTTGGACCAACCTGATCGTCAATGCCCAGCACGCGCTGGAGGGTGTCCGAGGACCCAGGCGCTTAACGATTGTTTCACGCCGACTGCCCGATGGTCGCAATGCTAAGGTCACGTTCGCGGACAATGGGCCTGGCATCCCGGAAAAGGTTCGTAACCGGATTTTCGAGCCGCTGTTCACAACCAAGGATGTGGGCGCCGGCACGGGAATTGGACTGGCGCTGTGCCACAGGATCGTCCGGGCGCACGGAGGCACGATTACTGTGGAACCATCAAGCTTGGGCGGTGCGGCCTTTTCCATCACCCTGCCGATCGCCAA
Source organism: Pseudomonadota bacterium (assembly GCA_039819285.1). Classification (GTDB taxonomy): domain Bacteria; phylum Pseudomonadota; class Alphaproteobacteria; order DSM-16000; family Inquilinaceae; genus JANQGH01. Next base: position 85 of record JBCBSH010000150.1, on the reverse strand, counting down.
GGCCGCGTCGGGCAGCATCAGCATGGTCCGACTGCGGGCGCGCGGCGAAGGCGGCTATCGCGTTTTGGTCGTCGATGACGAGGCG
>JBCBSH010000149.1:0-11669 GCA_039819285.1 Pseudomonadota bacterium | reverse complement strand
TGTCACCGGTCGCCTGAACGCTGGCGCGACAATCTGGCACTGGTCAGCCAGGAGATCACGCTGTTCGACGACACGGTCGGCAACGCCGAGACGGATCAGGCCCAGCATCAGTGCGTGGCTGGCCCTGTTGCCGATGCGCCCGAGATTGCCGACCGGCATGAAGATGGTCGGGAAGGAACCGGTCGCGACATAGCCGGGCTGCAGGAAGGTTGGCATCGACGGCGTTCCAAGGGCGGCCGCCATGCCGACCGCCGGGAAGGCCTTGGGGTGATAGACCAGCAGGTCCGCCTCGTGCTCGCGGATGATCGCGGCCGTGTCGTCGACCTGTTGGCGCAGCATGTCCTGGGCGTTGCGCCAGGCCTTGATCTTGCCGGAGAAGGTGTGCAGCGCCTCTTGGATCTCCGGGCTGGCGATCGCGGCGCGGACATCGACGGACAGGGGCGCGGCGTTCAGCCCGGCCGCCTCGATCATGGCCTCAAAACCGGCGCCTGCGGACAGCGTGACGGCATGGCCGCGCGCCTTCAGCGCCTGGCCCAAAGCGACGAAGGGCTGAACATCGCCCCTGGAACCGAACGTCATGATCAGGATGCGCATCGCGCCCCTCCGCGCTGCCGAGACTCTTCTCATGTGGGAACGCGGCGTCTAAACGGTCTTTGCCGTGCGACGAAAAGTACCGGGACCCATGCCGAAGGCCTTGGTGAAGCGGCGGGAAAAGGACGGCACCGAGGCGTAACCGCAGCGTTCGGCGATTTCGATCATCGCGATATCGGAGGTGACGAGCAGCGTACGGGCCTTCATCAGGCGCCAGGCCGTCAGATAGCCGATCGGGGCCATGCCGACCATGGATCCGAAGCGGGCTGCGAACTGGGCGCGCGACATGCCGGCCTCGGCCGCCAAGCTGGCGATGGTCCAGTCCCTCTCTGGCGCGCGGTGCACGGCAAGTAACGCCCGGGAGAGGTTGGTGTCCGCCAGGGCCGCGACGAAGCCGCCGGCGGGTCGCCCGTTGTCGGCGACCGAGCGGCGCACGGCCTGGATGAAGATGATCTCCAAGAGCCGGCCAAGGATGCCGGTAGTGCCCTGTGTGTCCAGGTCTGCCTCTAGTGCAAGCAGGTTGAGCGCCGCCGTGGTCCATGGTTCCGCGCCGAGATCGGAGGGCCGCAGAACCAGCAGCGCCGGCAGATTGGTCAGCAAGGGATGGTCGATCGCCTCGTCGAAACGGCAATAGCCGCAGACCAGCGTTGCGCCGCGATCCCCAGCGCCGTAGGTCAGGACGCCGTCGGACAGAGCGCCGGTCGCGAGGATATCCGGCAGCGGGCGAGCCGTTGTCCCCGGATCGGCGGAAAGGATCTGGGCCGCGCCGTTTGGCACGATCGCCAAGTCGCCTTCCGATAGCGGGGCTGGCTCCGCGCCGCTGAGACCGATCCAGCATCGGCCGCGGCGCACGAGATGGAACCGGATGCGCCGATGCTCGGCCGGAAGCTCGACCGAGAAATCGCCGGCCAGAACCGCGCGGAAGTAGAGCTCGCCATCGATCCGCAGCGTCGAGAAGACGTCGGACAGGATGTCGTTTTTGTCCATTCCACCGCCAAATTGAGACGATCGGCTAAATCAATCCGACGAATGGACGATGTTGAACCCGGGCGTCGCTGTCAAGTTCGCCCCAGATCGCAGCAGCGGATAGCAGCCGCAGACAGCAACGGAGAGGCAGATGTCCTGGGAAACCGCGTTCGCGCTCATTGGGTTTGCATTCGTGATGTCGATCTCGCCCGGGCCGGCGAACTTTCTTCTGCTGGCCTCGGGCGTGAATTTCGGCTTTGCACGCTCCCTGCCGCTGGTGTTCGGCATCAGCCTGGGGTTCCTGTCGATGGTTCTGCTGGTCGGGCTGGGGCTCGGCCGGCTGTTAGAGACCGTGCCGATCCTTTACACCGCCATCAAGATCGTTTGTGCCGGCTATGTCCTGTATTTGGCCTGGAAGATCGCCCGCAGCCGGTCGATCGGCCCCGATGGTCAGCCAACCATCGAGAAACCAATGTCGTTTTTCCACGCCGCGATCCTGCAACTGGTCAATCCGAAGGCCTGGGTGGTCGCGGTCATCGTTACCGTGGCCTACACCGACCCGGGCAGCCCCTTGACCAGCCTGATCGCGATCATTGGCCTGTTCGCGCTCGTTAACCTGCCATCGATCAGCGTGTGGGCGGTTTCTGGTGCGGCCTTTCGCCGGCTGATCGGCGATGGAAGGGTGGTCGTTTTCGTCAACATCGCCCTGGCCCTGCTGCTTGTTGGCTCGATGATACCGGTGCTCTTGAGCTCGTTTGAGGGGCCGATGTTTGTCCCGTGATGCCGAAGGCGCCGGCAAGCCGGTTCTCTCTGGCTGCCATGCGGATTGGTCTTTGCTGATTGCTTGCCTTGGGTGGTGGTGCCGCCGACAGTAGTGCGGGCGAGAACCAGCATTGCGTCTAAGAGGCGAACCTTGGCAAAGCAGTATGCGGCCCTGCGGCCCAAACATGTGGACTTCATCGGGCGGCAGAAAATCTTCTTCACCGCCACGGCGGCGCCGACCGGGCGGGTGAACGTGTCGCCGCGTGGGACCGACGCGTTTCGCGTGCTGGGCGATGCCCAAGTCTGTTATCTGGACCGGACGGGCAGCGGCAACGAAACGGCCGCCCATCTGTTGGCCAATGGCCGCATGACCATCATGTTCTGCGCCTTCGAGGGTGGGCCGCTGGTCCTGCGGCTTTACGGGCAGGGGCGGATCGATCCGGTGGACAGCGACGGCTATCGGCGGCTGCTGGACCGCCATTTCGATGGCGAGGCGCCGCATGGAGCGCGCCAGATCGTGTCGCTGGACATCGATCTGGTCCAGACCTCGTGCGGGTTTGGGGTACCGATCTTCGACTATGCCGGCGAGCGGGACGCGCTGGACAAATGGGCGCGCGGGAAGACCGACGCGGAGCTGGAGGCCTATCGCCAGGAGAAGAACCGCGTCAGCATCGACGGCTTTCCGACCGGGCTGTTGGTCGACGATTAACTGTGGTCGATTTCGGGCACGCGGGCAGAAAGGCTGGCCGCATAGCGCAACGTCCCGCGAGGACGGTCGAGTTTATCTGCCTGTTCTCGCTGATCACGTCTCTGACGCCCATCAGCATCGATGCGCTGTTGCCGGCCTTGCGCGACATCGGGCTGGCCTTGAACGTCGCGGACGCCAACGACACGCAGTTGATTGTCTCGATGCTGATCTTGGGCATGGTGTTCGGCGAGCTGGTGTTCGGGCCCTTGGCCGATGCGTTGGGTCGGCGCGCGGCAATCGTCGGCGGCTTGACGGTGTTCGCGGTTGGCACGATCGTGGCCATGACCGCGACCTCGCTGGAACAGATGCTGGTGGGGCGCATCATTCAAGGCTTCGGGGTTGCCGGTTCCAAGATCGGCACGCGCGCGCTGATCCGTGATCGGTTTGGCGGCGACGCCATGGCCAGGGTGCTCTCGTTCATCTTCATGATCCTGGTGCTGGTGCCGATGCTGGCGCCGGCGATCGGAAAGGCAATCAACGATCTGGCCGGCTGGCGGGCGGTCTTTGTGCTCTATTTGGTCTTGGGCGTGGTGATCCTGGTTTGGCTATTGGCCAGGCAGCCGGAAACATTGACCCCGGAGCGGCGCATCGCGCTGTCGTTTCGGACCCTAGTCGGCAACACGGCGCTGATCGTGCGGCATCCGAGAGTGATGGCCTACACCATCGCGATGGGCCTGGTTTTCGGCGCGCAGTTGCTGTTTATCAGCATGGCGCAGGCGATGTTCTTCGATCTCTACGACGTCGATGACGCGTTTCCAATCTATTTCGCGGTCTTGGCCTTGGCGATGGGCGCGGCATCCTTTTCCAACAGCCAGCTGGTCATGCGCCATGGCATGCATCGCCTGTCGGTGGTCGCTGCCTCCGGCCTGTCGGTCGCCAGTGTTGTGGCATTGGTCGGGTCGGCACCTTTTGGCGGCGCACCGCCCTTCGCGCCGTTCATGATCGTGTGCTTCCTGCTGTTCTTTTTCTTTGCCTTGCTGTTCGGCAATCTGAATGCCATGGCGATGCACGCGCTTGGAAGGGTCGCCGGGCTGGGCGCGTCGCTGATCGCATCCCTTTCAAGCCTGATTGCGGTGGTTCTGGCGGTTGCGGCCGGGCGGCTCTACGATCAGACCGTTTACGCTGCGGGGTCAGGTTTTCTGCTGGCGGGTGTCGGTGCGCTTGGCCTGGTGATCTATGCCAACTCGAAGTCGAACGCCTCGATTTAGCTGGCCTGGTCGGCGCCGAAGATCGTCCAGCCGGTCTCATCGGTCAGGTGCTTCAGGGCGCGGGCGGCGAGTTGGGAGTTGCCGGTCTCGTTGAGGCCGGGGGACCAGGCGGCGATGGAGGCGATGCCGGGCGCGATCGCGAGGATGCCGCCGCCGACGCCGCTCTTGCCCGGCAGGCCGACGCGGAAGGCGAAATCGCCGGAGCCGTCATAATGGCCGCAGGTCAGCATCAAGGCGTTCAAGCGGCGGGCACGGGCGGCCGGCACAATGCGCTCGCCTTCCGGGCCGAGCCTGCCGTTGAACGCTAGAAAGCGGCCGGCTTGCGCCAACTGTCGGCAGGTCATGGCGATGGCGCAGTGGTGGAAATAAACGCCGAGGGTCAAGGCGGGCGGATGGCGGATGTTGCGCGCCGCGCGCATGAAGTTGGCGAGCGCGGCGTTGCGGAACCCGGTGCGTTCCTCTGACTTCGCCACGTCCGGATCGATGCGGATGTCGTCATCGCCGGCAACCAGTCGCACGAAGTTCAGGATCTCGCCGGTCACCTCGCGCGGCTTGTGGTCGGCCAAGAGCACGTCCGTGACGACAAGGGCGCCGGCATTGATCAGGGGGTTGCGCGGGATGCCGTGGTCGGCTTCAAGCTGGACGATGGAGTTGAACGGATCGCCCGACGGTTCACGCCCGACACGCCGCCACAGCGCATCGCCGACCTTGCCAAGGGCGAGGGCCAAGGTGAAGACCTTGGAGATGCTTTGGATGGAAAACGGGCTGTCGGCGTTGCCGCTGGCCACCACGCTGCCGTCGGCGAGCGCGATGGCGAGGCCGAATTGGCCCGCGTCGACCTTCGCCAGTTCGGGTATGTAATCGGCGACCTGGCCCCGGTCGGTTTCGGCCGCCATTTCGGCTGCGATGGTGTCGACCAGATGTTGCAAGTCGTCCATCGCCGCAATCTCACCGTTCAACTCAATGTCCGGTGCCTAGTATCCCGGTTTTGACGTTGTAGTCGACCGCCAGCCCATAGGTCGGATCGTCGTCGGCGTCGACCACGAGCTGGCCGGCGCGTTTCAGCAGTCGGTGGCAGTCGCTGGATAGGTGGCGCAATTGCAGCGTTTTGCCCAGCGCCTGGTACTTCGAGGCCAGATCCTCGATCGCCTGCAGGGCCGACTGGTCAACGACACGGCTGTTCATGAAGTCGACGATCACCAGGCGGGGGTCCTGCTGCGGCTTGAATAGCTCCGCGAAGCCCGCCGTCGAGCCGAAGAACAACGGTCCCTCGATCTGATAGACGCGGGCGCCCTCGGGCGTGATGTGCGCCTTGGCGTGAATGCGGGTGGCGTTGTTCCAGGCATAGGCCAGCGCGGAGACGATGACGCCGACGATAACGGCGACGGCCAAATCGGCCGCGACTGTCACCGCCGTGACCAGCAGCATGACCATGGCGTCGGTCAACGGGATTTTGCGGAGGATGGTCAGGCTTTGCCAGGCGAACGTACCGACCACGACCATGAACATGACGCCGACCAGTGCCGCCAGCGGGATCTGTTCGATCAGACCGGAGGCGACCAGGATAAACCCCAGTAGGAACAGGGCGGCGGCGATGCCCGACAGACGGGTGCGGCCGCCGGATTTCACGTTGATCATCGACTGGCCGATCATGGCGCAGCCGCCCATGCCGCCGAAGAAACCGGTGACCGTGTTGGCCACGCCCTGAGCAATGCATTCCTGTGACGCGCCGCCGCGCTTTTCGACGATGTCGCCGACAAGGTTGAGGGTCAGCAAGCTTTCGATCAGGCCGATGGCCGCCAGGATCAACGCGTAAGGCAGGATGATTTCCAAGGTCTGGACCGTCGGCGGGACCATGGGAATGTGGAACGCGGGCAGACCGCCCTGGATCGACGCCAGGTCGCCGACCCGAGGCACGTCGATGCCGAAGATCACCACCAGGGCAGCGACCACGACGATGCCCGCCAGCGGGGCAGGGATGGCCGTGGTCAGCTTCGGCGTTAGCCAGATCACCAGCATGGTCAGGACGACCAGCCCGAGCATGATGGCCAGCGGCCAGCCGGTCATCCATACCCGAGCGACCTGTCCGGCGGCATCAAGGGCGCCGGCGGGGTCCGGCACTTGGAACTGGGTCAGCTGGGCCATGAAAATGACGATGGCCAAGCCGTTCACGAAGCCGAGCATGACCGGGTAAGGCACCAGGCGGATGAACTTGCCCAGGCGGAACACGCCGGACGCGATCTGCAGCAGACCCATCAGTACGACGGTTGCGAACAGGTACTCGACGCCATGGGTGGCGACCAGCGACACCATGACCACGGCAAGCGCGCCGGTGGCACCGGAAATCATGCCCGGCCGGCCGCCGATCAGCGCTGTGATCAGCCCGACGATGAAGGCGGCGTAAAGGCCGACCAGCGGGTGAACGCCGGCGACGAAGGCAAAGGCCACCGCCTCCGGCACCAGGGCCAGCGCCACGGTTAAGCCGGCAAGCAGCTCGATCTTGATGCGCCCGGGGGTAAAGCCGGCGAGGTCGGCCCCAAAGCGGCCGGCAGGGGACAGCCGGCCGGCGAGCGCCGCCAGGTCAGGTTTGGTCACGTGATGCAGATCCGGGTTCGGGGGAGTTTCAGATGTCTCGGCTTATAGCGGACCCGTGCAGGGTTGGGAACGGACTTTGCTGCAATGCACAATGGACGTTTGCGAATGGCTGAGGCTTGGTGCGCCGCCGATAAGGCGCCGTCGCCGGCTGCTGCGTTGCGCCGGCGATCGTGCGGTTTCCAAACGGTGCGTCGCTGACGCGAAACCGGATCGAGTGCAGAAAGTGCTAGCGAAGGTGGCGGGTCATGTCGAAGACCCGGACGAAAAGGCCGCCGCGGGTGGTGACGTCGCGTTCGCCGACCCTGCGGTAACCGAGCGATTCATAAAAGGTTACGGCCGGCAGCGCGGCCTCTAGGCCACATTCCCGGTGCCCCTGTTCAGCAATGCTGGACTCCGCGGCGCGCAGGAGGGTCGAGCCGATGCCACGGCCCGACCAATCGGGGTCGACGTAGAGGCCGATCACCCGGTCCTCGTGGTGCGAACAAAAGCCTATGACCGTGCCGTGGCCCGAGATCGCGACCAGGAAGTCCTCCTCGCCCGCGGTCATGGCCTTGCCATAGCGTTCCGCCAGCAACCCGTCGACCCAGCTCTCAAGCTGTTCTTGGCTATAGCCCCGACCCTGTGCGGCAAGGATGGCCGAGGAATGAACCCTCAGGAGCGCGGCGCCGTCCGTTGGTAACCCGCGCCGGATCGTCCAGGATTTGGTCGTCTTTGGGCTGGTGGGCATGATGAGTGGCGATCTGTCGGCTGCTCTCGCGCGCGCCGACCTACTCCAACCGGATGGCGGCGAATTCCTCCGGTACCATTCGGTGCAACAGTTCGTCGATGCGCAGCGCGTTGGGGATCAGGTAGGGGCGGCGCGGGTGCAGGCGGTCATTGACCCAATGGGTCGACCAATCGCTGGTGGTGTTGACGCAGGCCTCCACGAAATCGACAGTCTGGTCGGTCACTAGTTCGGCCAGTTCCATGCAGCCGTTCAGGAAAATGTCGACATAGGATTGGATGATCGGAAAGTCCGCACTGGGCGGGTGGCGGTGTTCGGGCCGTACCTGATAGAGCCAGATCGACCCGTCCGTGGGCGTGTTGGAGCCGTCGAGCATGGTGATCCGGCTCGGGTCGAGCTCGATCCGGCAATAGGCGAACTCGCGCGCATCGCCGGCGGTGAAGTCGTCGAGGTCGAAAACCCGAAAGAGGGCAGCAACGATGTGGGCGTCCTCGCGGTCGGTGATGCCCAGCATCGTGGTGCTGAAGCCGATCGGCGTGCCACGACCGCTCCACCGGTGCTCAAAACCGTCGACGATGATCGGTAGGCTGATGTCAGTGCTTGGCCACGTCCGCTGCCGCGATTGGGTTTCCATCAGGCTGCCGAAGCCGACCACATAGTGGACGCGGCTGGGGTCGACCGACGGATAGCAGCTTGCTTCGTCCTGTGCCGGCGCGTGGCGCGGCGCGATCGCCAGGATCAGCAGCGCTAGGCCAAACAGGATGAGGCGGCCATGGCGCGCGATCGAGACAAGGGTCATTGGGCTTTTCCTGGCAAGTGGAGGGGGCGTCGGAACTTAATCAACCGCCAAAGATCGCGGCCTCAGGAACGACATAGTATTCATCGTCGTCGATGCTGACGTACCAGGTGTCGCCATCCTTGGACGAGGTGAGCGTGCCGCTGCCGGGCGAGCTGATGGTCTCCGGCGTGAAGTCCAGGATGCGCTCACGCCCGTCGGGCCGCATGGTGGTGATGGTGGCAAAGCCCGTATCGCCGCGCCGAATGCCGGCCGGGCAGGACTGGCCGTGGCTGTCGTCGCCAAGCGAGCAGGGCAGCAGCGTGGTGGCGTCGTATTCATCCGTCGTGTAGGGCGCCGTCGGTGACGCGGGCGTGATGCCGGCGAGTTCCTCCACCGTCGTACATGCCGCCAGCAGCAGCGCGCCTGCGATCGCCGCATATCTGACCATGGTTCGCCTCCCCGTTTCGTGGACAAGGGGCGACTTTAGATTGTGCGTGCGTGATCAGTCCACCGGGTAGGGGCCGTCGGCAAACGTCTCGGTGTGATAGCCCTTGACGCCGATGCGGCGGCCGAGGTCGCTGCCGAAGCTGTCGTCTTGCTTCAGACGGGCGACGATTTCGGCGAAGTCGTGCACCGGACGCCAGTCGAGCCCTGCGCGTGCGCGGGCATTGTCGTAGACCCGGTCGATGGTCGGAAACATTTGCCAGCCGCGCTTTGCATATTCCGCCTCGAACGCAGGCACGCGGCGGCGGACCACCTTGGGCGCGTCGGCGCCAAGGTCGGCCACGTCGGACGGTTCAAACGGGGTCGTGGCGCTGATGATGTAGCGGTCGAAACCGATCTCGGAGGCGCGGTCGAGCGCTGCCATGTGTGCGCTCACCGCATCCTCGATGTCGACGCGGCGGAACAGGTACTCGTTGGCCTTCAGATTGGCGTCGTCGTAGGCCTCGCGCTTTTCCCTGTTGTCGTCCGGCTCCGGGAAAAAGCGGGACGTGCGCAGGATCAGGCAGGGCAGGCCTTGCTTTTGGTGAAAGAGCTGGCAGAGGTCTTCCGCCGCCGCCTTGGTGACGCCGTAGATGTTCTTCGGCACCGGCACGACATCCTCGGTGATCCATGCCGCGGGCGCGCCGGCCGGCGGCGTCAGGGCGCTGCCGAAGACGCTGGTCGTGCTGGTAAAGACGAAGGCCTTGGCGCCGGCGGTCGTCGCTTCCTCCAGCAGGTTCAGCGTGCCGGTGATGTTCGTGTCGACGAAGTCCTGCCGCCCATGGGTGGCGACGTGTGGCTTGTGCAGCGTGGCGGCGTGACAGACGGCGTCGACGCCCTGCATGGCGCGCGCCACGCACGCGCGATCAGCGATCGACCCGACGATGGTCGTGGAGGGCGAGCCGGTGATGTCGAGACCGACGGTCTTGTGGCCCGCGTTTGCGAGCGTATGCATCAACGCCTCGCCGAGATGGCCGGCACTGCCGGTGATCAGAACCTTCATCCGCGTTCTCCAATCGACTTCGTCATCTCCAGTCCGGCCGATAGCCCCTGTTTCTCGTCAAGGCCGTCTGTGTGCGATTGCCCTGGATTAAGGCATCGCACGTTGTGACAGGATCATTTCCCTATCGTCAATCGCTGGCCCGGAATTGCAGATATGACGCCACCCACCCTCACCACCGACACGCCGCAACGTCCTCGCCATGGTGCTGAACGGCAAGCGGCTGTCGTACAATTGCGCACTGAAGAAGGACATCGCGGCCATGGCGCGTAGACGTCAGGAGGCTGGTGGCGCGGTTGTGCCCTGGGGCCAGTTGGGCACGCGGTTCCAGGCGTGCGGTGGGGCCGTCTGGCCGCCTGGGACGAGCAAGTCGGCGACCCTGTCGCGGGCCTCGGCCGGCCAGTCATCGGGCGTCATCACGGCGCCTGCGACGGGATCGGTGTCGACGCCGCGTCGTTCGTAGGTCTGGCGAATACGCGCGCGCATGCCGGCGGGCAAGGACGCGAAATCGGGATGGAACCAGAGTGTCAGCAGGCTGCGTTCCTCGCCTGATCGGTTGGCGTGCGCGGCATGCAGCAGGCGCGCATCGCCGACGATCAGATCGCCGGCCCTGACGGGGACGGCCACCTCGTCCGGCATCTGCCCGAACAGCGGATCGTTCGGGTTATCGACCCGCGAAAGCGCCTCACCATGGGCCTCCAGCGCCTCGTGCAGCCGGTGCGGCCGGCGATGACTGCCCGGAATGACGCGCAGGCAGCCATTCTCCGGCGACGTGTCGGTCAGGTAGATCATGAAGAAGAGTTGGGCCAAGGCTGGCCCGTACGAGATGGGATCGTCCCAGCCCCACCAGTCTTGATGCCAGAACAGCGGCGGGCCGCCCGGCGGCTTGCTGATCAGATAACCCGAACTGAAGCGCGGGTCGGCGCAATGCAAGTCGGCAAACACGCGCTGCAGCGCGCGATGGCCGATGACGGCCGCGTAGGAAGGATAGTCGGCCATGTTGATGAGGCTGCCCTGGGAGCGGTTACGCGCGCGATGGTCCGCGGTTACGTGCGCCAGAGCCCCGGCGGAGACGGCGCGCGCGTGGTTGATAAGGTCGGTATCGAGGATGCCCGCAATCACGCAATAGCCATCGCTGGTGAGCTGGTCTCTGGCCCGCTGATGTTTTGGCGCGGTCATCATGTTACCCTCCGTCAATCACCACAGCCTGTGGGTCATGGCCATAGTCCAATGTCGGCCAGCACTGGTAAACAGCGGCGTTGAGACGGTCGGCGCGGACGACGCATGCGCCGTGCGCGCGAGACGATTTCACTTGACTGCTGACACTGCACTAGGTATAAAGTCCTTAATCTGCAGTCGTGCGCCCCGCGAATCAGGTGTCTTCGAGCCTCGTTTGAAGGCTTCGATCGGGCTGGCTGCGAGCTAGTTGGCTTCTAGATCTCGACTTTTGGGGCGCGTACCCCATCGGGGTCTTGATAGTCACGGTGTAGCTTTTTGGCTTGACTGATGCCACTGGATCAGGTATATTTTCCTTAATCTGTCGTTTTGTGCCTGGGCGGGCGAGGCATCGGGGCGCCCTTTGGCGGTTTAGGTCGAACGCTCGAATGCCAGGAGCCGATTGTGGGCTGGTTCTGTGGGCTGGTTCTGTGGGCTGGTTCTGTGGGCTGGTTCTGTGGGCTGGTTCTGGAGATTGGTGAGGGCGGAACGGAACGATGGCTGTCGAGCGCCCTGCTAACCAAGACACGGCCAACAAAGACACGGCCAACAAAGACACGGCCAACAAAGACACGGCCAACAAAGACACGGCCAACAAA
>JBCBSH010000148.1:0-11761 GCA_039819285.1 Pseudomonadota bacterium | reverse complement strand
TGGTGTATTACATATGTAGCACACTATAACGGCGACCCATGGCGCATTGGAGCGACATATGTAATACACCATGACGCAGGCGCAAGTCGATTGTGGATAGCGCGGTCGAACAAACCGGCCCTCTTGTGCTGTCGTCAGGTCAGTTTCGCCAGGCGATCGCTGCTTCGCGCGAGGATCTGCAGCTTGGCCGCGCGATCCGACGTCGACCAGGCAGCGATTTCATCAAGCGTGCGGCCACAGCCTCTGCATACGCCGCCGGCCGGATCCAGCAGGCAGATCTTTCGGCACGGGCTTTCGATGTCGGGCAGGTCCATGATGCAACCCTGGTAGTACCGCCGTCCTTGGCATGCAAGCCCGGCCGGGGTGCTACGCTGAACGCATGTCCACCCCGGCGAGCCCGACGAATCACACGACGCCAGGCGGCGGCAGCCTGTCTGCGATCGGCTTCATGCTGCTGGCGACCCTGACCTTCACGGTTATGCATGCCGCCATCAAGTACCTCTCGACGGAGCCCGTGGCCGGTGCTGAGCCCTTGCATCCGATGGTGATCGCGTTTTTTCGCGTGGCGTTCGGCATGATCGCCATCGTGCCCTTTATTCTGCGCGACGGCTGGGGGCTGTTTCAGACAAAGCGTCTCGGCATGCTCGGCCTGCGCGCGGTCTTGAATGCTTGTGCGATGGTGATGTTTTTCACCGCGCTCAGCCTGACGACGCTGACCGCCGCGACGGCGCTGGGCTTCACCGCGCCGATCTTCGCCACCATCCTCGCCATGGTCCTGTTGCGCGAGAAGGTCGGCTGGCGCCGTTGGACCGCCATCCTGGTCGGCTTCGCCGGCACCATGGTCGTGCTGCGCCCGGCGGTTGGATCGGTCGGGGTGGGGGATCTGCTGGTCCTGGCGTCGGCGCTGCTTTGGGGCCTTGTCATGATCATGGTCAAGGATCTGGGCCGCACCGAAAGCAGCGTCACGATCACCGCCTACATGCAGCTGATGATGGCACCGCTGATCCTGATCGCGGCCGTGTTCGTCTGGTCCTGGCCGAGCGTTGAACAGCTCTTGGCGCTGGTGGTGATCGGGGCGCTGGGCGGCAGTGCCCAGATGGCGCTGGCGCAGGCCCTGAAGCTGGCGGCAACCCATGTCATCATGCCGTTTGAGTTCACACGGCTGATCTGGGCCGGGGCGCTGTCAGCGATCGTGTTTGCACAGTTGCCGGACTTGGGCACCTGGATCGGCGGTGCGATTATCTTCGCCGCCGGCATCTATATCGCGAACCGAGAGCGTAAGACCGCCCGCGCCGCCGGCCGAACCCGGCCCACGGACACGACTTGAGGGTCGACTATTCAGCCGCCTCTCGGTGCGGGTGCGGCGGATTTTCAAAGGCCTGCCAAAGCGCGCCCTCTTGCGCCTTGACCGCTGCGATGTGGGCCTCCCTGACATGGCCGTAGCCGCGAATGTGCTCTGGGATGGAGGCGATTTCGACGGCGATGGGATGGGCGTCATGGTTCAGCCCGTCAACCAGCCGTTCGATGCCTTTGAGATAATCGTCCCGCAGCCGTCGCTCCGCCTTGCGCTCGGCGCTGTAGCCGAAGACATCGAGCGGGGTGCCGCGCAGCCGCTTGAACCGCGCCAGAAGGCGGAACAGGCTCAACATACGCGGGCCGTAGGCCTTCTTCTTCAGGTGGCCCGTCTCCGGGTCGCGGTCCGCCGTTAGCGGTGGCGCCAAATGGAACTTGATCTTGTAGTCGCCGTCGAAGGTCTGGCGCACCTGCTTCAGGAACGTACCGTCGGTGTAGAGCCGCGCGACTTCATACTCGTCCTTGATGGCCATCAGCTTGAAGGCGTAGCGGCCGACGGCTTCGGTCAGCGGCAGGCGGCCTAGCGGCATCGGCTGCGTCGCGTCGGGCTTCAGCAAGGCCGCCTCTGCCACCCATACCCGGGTCACCAGCGCGCGGTACCGCCGGGCATAGGCGGCGTCCTGATAGTCGGTTAGCATCCGCTCGCGCCGCTCGATCAGCTCTTCCAGGCTCTCCGACAGGATGCGTCCGCGCGGTAGCGCCTCTCGTGGTTTGGCGACCAACGCCTCGACGGACGCTGGGTCCACCGCGGCGCGCCGACCCCACTGAAAGGCCTGGCGGTTCATATCGATGCCGACACCGTTCAGTTCGATGGCCCGGTCGATCGCCTCTGCTGAAACCGGGATCATGCCCTGCTGATAGGCGACGCCGAGCATGAACAGGTTGGCCGCGATCGAGTTGCCCATTAGCGCGGTTGCAATGCGGGTAGCGTCGATCGTGGTGGCCTGTCCTTCCAAGGTCTGTTCGATCAGGGAAACCATCTCGTCGCCGTGAAAGGCGAAGTCCGGGTTCTTGGTGAAGTCGCCGGTGATCGTCTCGGCGCGGTTGACCACCGCCCTTGTGATGCCCGGGTTGATCTTGCTCAGCACGTCGGAACTGGCCGCCACTACCAGGTCGCAGCCAAGCAGCGTGTTGGCCGCGCCGGCGGCGATGCGCACGGCGTTGATGTCGTCGGGCCGGTTGGCGATGCGCACATGGCTGACCACGGCGCCGCCCTTTTGGGCAAGGCCCGTCTGGTCCAGCACCGAGACGCCGCGTCCCTCCAAATGGGCCGCCATGCCCAGCAGCGCGCCGATGGTGACGACGCCCGTGCCGCCCACGCCCGTGACCAGAATGCCGTGTGGCTGGTTCAGGTCGGGCAGTTCGGGGTCGGGCAGGGCGGGCCAGTCCTGGCCGCCTGCCGATGCGGCGGCCGGCTTCGGCTTGCGCAGGTCACCGCCCTCGATGGTCACGAAGCTGGGGCAGAAGCCGTTCAGGCAGGAATAGTCCTTGTTGCAGCTCGACTGATCGATGGCGCGCTTGCGGCCCAACTCGGTCTCCACCGGCACCACCGACAGGCAGTTGGACTTGACCGAGCAATCGCCGCAGCCCTCGCAGACCATTTCGTTGATGAACACGCGCTTGGGCGGATCGACCATCAGCTTGCGCTTGCGCCGGCGCCTTTTCTCGGCGGCGCAGGTCTGGTCGTAGATCAGGATAGAGACGCCGGGATAGTCGCGCAGGTCCTTCTGCACGCTATCCAGCTCGTCGCGATGCTCGACCGGGATGTGATGGGGCAGGGTCAGGCCGCCCTGATACTTGTCCGGCTCGTCGGTGACGACGACGATCTTCTCAATCCCTTCGGCGGCGACCTGGTTGACGATCATCGGCACCGAAAGCTGCCCGTCCACCGGCTGGCCGCCGGTCATGGCGACGGCGTCGTTGTACAGGATCTTGTAGGTGATATTAACCTTGGCGGCCTGGGCCGCGCGGATCGCCAGCAGGCCGGAATGAAAGTAGGTGCCGTCGCCCAGATTGGCGAAGACATGGCCGGTTTCGGTGAACGGCGCCTGGCCGATCCAGGCAACACCTTCGCCGCCCATCTGGCTGAACGTATCGGTGTTACGGTCCATCCAGGTGGCCATGTAGTGGCAGCCGATCCCGGCGATTGCCCGGCTGCCGTCCGGCACGTTCGTTGAGGTGTTGTGCGGACAGCCGGAACAGAAGTAAGGCACCCGCTCAATCGCGTTGGGGTGCTTGACAACCTTTTGCGCCTCTTTGTCCTCCAGGAACCGCACGCGGGCGGCCAGCCCGTCATGGTCGACGCTATTCAGAAGGCGCTTGCCGATGACGACCGCGATCTGGGCCGGGGACAGCTCACCGGTCGACGGCAGAATCCAACGGTTCTGCTCGTCGAACTTGCCGACGATCACCGGCCGCTTGTCGGCCTGCCAATTGTAGAGTTGTTCCTTGAGCTGGTTTTCGATGAGCGCGCGCTTTTCCTCCACCACGATCAGCTCGTCCAGCCCCTCGGCGAAGGCTCGGACACCCTGCGGTTCCAAAGGCCAAGGCATGCCGACCTTGTAAACGCACAGCCCAAGCCGCGCGGCCAAGACCCGGTTGATCCCCAGAATCTCCAGGGCCTGCAAAACGTCGAGGTAGCTCTTGCCGGTCGTGACGATGCCGAAACGGCGCTGGTCCGAGCCGTAGACCAACCGGTCGACCTTGTTGGCCCGGGCGAAGGCCAGCGCGGCATAGACCTTGTGCCGCATCAGCCGCTCTTCCTGGACCATTGGCGGGTCCGGCCAGCGGATGTTCAGGCCACCCATCGGCATGTCGTAATCATCGGGCAGCACGATCTCGCCGGCATGCGGATCGATGGTGACCGAGGCTGAACTGTCGACGGTTTCCGCGATCGTCTTGAATGCCACCCAGCAGCCGGAATAGCGGCTGAGCGCGAAGCCGATCAGGCCGAAATCGATGATCTCTTGCACATTCGCCGGATGCAGCACCGGGATCATCGAGGCGATGAACGCATGCTCCGACTGGTGCGGCACGGTGGAACTCTTGCAGGCGTGATCGTCGCCGGTGATCGCCAAGACGCCGCCCAAACGCGAGGTGCCGGCGAAGTTCGCGTGTTTGAAAACGTCGCCGGTCCGGTCGACACCTGGGCCCTTGCCGTACCACATGCCGAACACGCCGTCGTAGCGCCCGCCCGGCCAAAGATTGACCTGCTGGCTGCCCCAGACGGCGGTTGCCCCGAGGTCCTCATTCACACCCGGCTGAAAGTGAATATCGTTTTCCGACAGATACTTACGCGCTGTCCATAAAGCGCGGTCGAAACCACCGAGAGGGGAGCCACGATAACCGGAAATGAAGCCTGCCGTGTTGTGGCCGTGGGCGAGGTCGCGTTGGCGCTGCATCAGGGGAAGCCGAACCAGGGCCTGCGTCCCGGTCAGGTAAACCCGCCCTTGCTCAAGCTCGTACTTGTCATCGAGCGTTACGGCCGCCAACGTCATGAAGATGTCCTTCGCGCTTGGAGCTCCGTACTCTTATCAAAGACGATAGGGATATCGGCTTCCATCAACAATGCAGCATTTCTGTCATGTCCAAGTTCGCAAGGATGGGTTGCGGGAGACAGCGGTGGCGAACCAACCTTTCCTGTGCTGGGATCAGCGCGCACATTTAGGTCCACATTTCTGACCTATTGCGGCGCAGCATCTAGTCTTGCATTGCGGCATTTCGTCTCGAATCGGTACTTTATCATACTCACATGCCTCAGTCTGTCCTTGGTGAGGACAGATATCGAGAGCGGGTGGGCACCGTTCAATGTGACCATCTGTTCCGGCTACGCTCGGCGGCCGTGTCGGTCGGCTTGGCAACGATCCCGGCAATCGCCATTTGCGACGGGCATGTGGATGTCCATCTACCCCATGTCACCGCTCGTTCTGTTGCCATCAAACCAACAAGTAATGGTCCATGACTGCACAAGCTGCTGCCGATTTTGCATCCGACGCCCTACCCGCATGGGATCTACGGCATCTCTATGACCGCCGCGACAGCGATGCCCTGAAAGCCGACTTGGCCGACGCCGAGAAGAAGGCGAGTGCCTTCGAGGAACGCTACAAGGGCCGGCTGGACGGCCTCTCTGGCGACGGCCTGGCGGCTGCTATCGCCGACTATGAG
Source organism: Pseudomonadota bacterium (assembly GCA_039819285.1). Lineage (GTDB taxonomy): Bacteria > Pseudomonadota > Alphaproteobacteria > DSM-16000 > Inquilinaceae > JANQGH01. The sequence continues at coordinate 6,244 of JBCBSH010000148.1, read as the reverse complement.
GCGCTCAACGAGACACTGACCCGGGCCATCAGTTTTGGTTACCTCACTCATGCCGAGGATATGAGCGACGGTGCCAACGCGCGTTTACTTCAGTCGGTTCAAGAGCGGGTGACGGGTATCTCCAGCGCCTTCTTGTTCTTTCCGCTGGAGCTGAACGCGCTGGAGGACGCCCATCTCGATGCGCTATGCGATACGCCGGCCCTGGCGCGCTATCGCCCCTGGCTGCGCAACGTTCGCCTGCTGCGCGACCACCAGTTGTCCGACGAATTGGAACGCCTGCTGCATGATAAGCGGGTCGCCGGCAGTGCGGCCTGGGTCCGCCTGTTCGACGAAACCATGGCCGATCTGCGCTTTCCGATCGCCGGCAAGGACATGGGCTTGGCCGACGCGTTGAATTGCCTGGTGTCGGCCGACGCCGCCCTGCGCAAGGAGGCCGCGCAGGTGTTCGGGTCTGTCCTGACCGACAACAATCGTTTGTTCAGCCGCATCACCAACACGCTGGTGAAGGACAAGCAGATCGAGGATGACTGGCGCCGCTATGCGCAGCCATGGTCGGCCCGCAACCTCAGCAATCAGGTCGAGGACGCGGTCGTCGACGCGCTGACCGACAGTGTGCAAGCGGCCTATCCGCGCCTGTCACACCGCTACTACGCCCTAAAGGCGCGTTGGTTCGGTGCCGAATCCCTGCCTCATTGGGATCGTAACGCGCCGCTGCCCACCCAGCCTGATCGGCACATTCCATGGTCGGAGGCGACAGAAATCGTTTTGGCGGCCTATCGCGGATTTTCGCCGACGTTGGCCGATGTCGGGGCCAGGTTCTTCGACGAGAACTGGATTGACGCGCCGGTAAGGCCCGGCAAGGCGCCCGGTGCCTTTTCCCATCCGACGGTGCCGGGGGTCCACCCCTACATCCTGATGAACTATCAGGGCAAAACCCGGGACGTTATGACCTTGGCGCACGAGCTGGGGCACGGTGTCCACCAGGTTCTTGCGGCCAAGCAGGGCTACCTGATGGCCGGCACGCCGCTGACGCTCGCGGAAACCGCCAGCGTGTTCGGTGAGATGCTGACGTTCCGATCTTTGTTGGCGACTGAGACCGACCCGGCGGCCCGCAAGGCAATGCTTGCCGGCAAGGTCGAGGACATGCTGAACACCGTTGTTCGGCAAAACGCGTTCTATCTGTTTGAGCGCGCCGTCCATGCCGAGCGCAAAGCGGGCGAGTTGGCGCCGGAACGGCTTGGCGAAATCTGGTTGGAGACGCAACGCGACAGTCTTGGGCCCGCGATCACGTTCGACGATGCCTATGCCGCCTACTGGTCCTACATTCCCCACTTCGTGCATGCGCCGTTTTACGTCTACGCTTATGTTTTCGGGGACTGTTTGGTGAACTCGCTCTACGGCGTCTATCAGGACGCGGATGACGGCTTTGCCGATCGCTATCTTGAAATGCTGAAGGCTGGTGGCACCTTGCGGCACCGCGAGCTGTTGGCCCCGTTTGGGCTTGATGCCTCTGATCCTGCCTTTTGGCAGCGCGGTTTGGCGGTGATCGAGGGCATGGTCGACGAATTGGAAGGGATGGACTAACAAGACGCCCTTGCCCCCAACGAATGGCGCCCAAGGTTAGTCGCATGGCGGACCAAGAAGAAAACTCTCTCGGCGGCAGGCTGCGCCGCTATGCCCGTGTCTCCGGCACCATGAGCGGCCTGGCGGCGCGCCTGGCCGGCGAACGCTATCTCGGCGTCAAGATCGACCGGGACAAGCACTCGCGAGACCTGAAGGACGCGCTGGGCGGCCTCAAGGGCCCCTTGATGAAGGTGGCCCAGATCCTGTCGACGATCCCGGAGGCCTTGCCGAAGGAGTATGCCGACGAACTGCGCCACCTCCAGGCCAACGCGCCGCCGATGGGCTGGCCCTTCGTCAAGCGCCGCATGCGCGCCGAGCTGGGGCCGGACTGGGAGAAGAAGCTGAAGGATTTCAGCCGCGAGGCGGCGGCGGCGGCGTCGCTGGGTCAGGTCCACAAGGCCTATGGGCCTGACGGCGCTTTGCTGGCCTGCAAGCTGCAATATCCCGACATGCAGTCGGCGGTCGAGGCTGATCTGAAACAGCTCAAGATGGTCTTCGGCATTTTCGAGCGCTACGACAAGGCCGTTTCAACGAAGCAGATCCACCTGGAAATCTCCGATCGTCTCCGGGAAGAGCTGGACTATGAGCGCGAGGCGCGCGCCTGCCGTCTTTACGCGGACATCCTGGCCGACGAGCCCAACATCCACGTTCCAACCGTGGTGCCCGAACTGTCGACGCGCCGGCTGCTGACCTCCCACTGGCTGGAGGGCAAGCCGATCCTCGACTATGTCGATGCCGATCTTGAGGTGCGCAATCAACTGGCGCTGAACATGTTCCGCGCCTGGTATGTGCCGCTTTACTATTACGGCGTGATCCACGGCGACCCGCACCTGGGCAACTACACGGTCTGCGAGGACCACTCGATCAACCTCTTGGATTTCGGCTGCATCCGGGTATTCCCATCGCCCTTCGTCGGTGGCGTGATCGACCTCTACCACTCGCTCTTGAATGGCGACGAGGCCCTCGCCGTGCACGCCTATGAGACCTGGGGCTTCAAGAACCTGTCCAAGGACCTGGTCGATACGTTGAACGTCTGGGCTAACTTCATCTACGCGCCGATCCTGGACGATCGGCCCCGCACCATGGGCGAGACAAACAACGGCATCTATGGGCGTGAGACTGCGGAGACTGTGCACAAGAAGTTGCGCGAGGTCGGCGGCGTCGAGGTGCCCCGCGAGTTCGTGTTCATGGACCGTGCCGCGCTGGGGCTGGGCTCGGTTTTCATTCATTTGAAAGCGGAAGTAAATTGGTATCGACTTTTCAATGAGTTGATCGAAGGTTTTGATGTCGATTCTCTGGCCGATCGACAGGCCGCGAAGTTGAGCCAGTACGGTTTCGGTGAGGCGGGGATTTCTGTGGCGGCGGCTTGAGGGAACTGCCCGGCTGATCGCGCGTATACGCCCTTGCGAAACAGGGCGGCTTTCCGGCATGTTCTTGTGCTGCACCGCCGAACGGGCGGTGGGCTTCCCGCAAACGAGCCTGCTTGACCGATGAAGATTGCCATCCCCAAGGAAATCCGCGAGGGCGAAACGCGCGTCGCCGCCTCGCCGGATACCGTGAAGAAGTTCGTCGCCTTGGGCGCGGAGGTTGTCGTCGAGGCAGGCGCCGGCATCAGGGCGGCGGTCACCGACGCCGCCTATGAGGGCGCCGGTGCCACGATTGCGGCCGACGCTGCCTCGGCGCTGTCCGGCGCCGAGATCGTGTTGAAGGTGCAGCGGCCCATGCTGGCCGGCGAGGGCACGGACGAGCTGGGCCTGATCGATCGCGGTGCCCTGCTGGTCGCCAACCTGGCGCCCTACGATACGCCCGACGCGCTGCAAGCCTATGCCGATGCCGGCATTACGGCCTGCGCCATGGAGCTGATGCCGCGCATCACCCGGGCCCAGTCGATGGACGTGCTGTCCAGCCAGTCCAACCTTGCCGGCTACAAGGCCGTGCTGGATGCCTGCGCGGTCTACGGCAAGGCGATGCCGATGATGATGACCGCCGCCGGCACCGTGCCGCCGGCGAAATGCTTCATCATGGGTGCCGGTGTTGCCGGCCTGCAGGCCATCGCCACTGCCCGCCGGCTTGGCGGCGTGGTCAGCGCGACGGACGTGCGCCCGGCGGTGAAGGAACAGGTCGAAAGCCTGGGCGCCAGCTTCGTTGCCGTTGAGGACGATGAATTTCGCGAGGCGGAAACCGCCGGCGGCTATGCCAAAGAGATGAGTGAGGCCTATCAAAAAAAGCAGGCCGAGTTGGTCGCCGATCACATCGCCAAGCAGGACATTGTGATCTGCACGGCCCTGATCCCGGGCCGCCCGGCGCCGACGCTGATCACGCAGGAGATGGTCGAGTCGATGAAGCCGGGTTCGGTCATCGTCGACTTGGCGGTCGAACGCGGCGGCAACTGCGCGCTGAGCAAACCCGGCGAGATCGTCGACCATAACGGCGTGCTGATCGTCGGGCATCTGAACGTGCCGGGCCGCCTGCCGGCCGACGCCTCGGCGCTCTACGCACGCAATCTGCTGAACTTCCTGACGCCCTTGATTGACAAGGACACGGGTGCTCTGGCCATCGATTGGGACGACGAAATCGTCAAGGGCGTCGTGCTCACCCGCGATGGCGCGATCGTACACCCCGCCTTTGCCCCCGCACCACCCGAGCCCGAGCCGGAACCAGAGCAGGCGGAGCCGGAAGCGGAAGGCGACGAACAGGCCGGCAGCTAGCCAACAGACCGAATTCGGACCGCAGAGCGAGTCAGAGGACTATCGATGGAACCCGACCAAATCGTCGAACAAGCCAACGAGCTTGCTCAACAGGCGCAGGACATCGCCACAAGGGCCGCGGAGCTGGGCCAGCAGATCGAGGCCCAGGCGGCCGCCGCCACGCACGCGGTCGCTGATGCGGGCCATGGTGACTTCTTCCTGACCGGCCTGACGGTCTTCGTGCTCGCCTGCTTCGTCGGCTATTACGTCGTCTGGCGGGTGACGCCGGCCCTGCACTCGCCGCTGATGAGCGTGACCAACGCCATCTCTTCGGTGATCATTGTCGGGGCCCTGATCGCGGCCGGGCCGGCGGTCTTCGGCTTTGGCTCGTTTGTGGGCTTCCTCGCGGTCATCCTGGCATCGGTCAACATCTTCGGCGGATTCATCGTCACTCAGCGCATGCTGGCCATGTACAAAAAGAAGCAACGGTAGGGGCGGGGGTTAGCCAACATGGAAAGCTTTGCCGTCCTGGCCTATCTGGTCGCCGCCGTCTGCTTCATCATGGCGCTGCGCGGCCTGTCATCGCCCGAAACCTCGCGCGCCGGAAACATTTACGGCATCGCGGGCATGGCCATCGCGGTCATAACCACGCTGCTGCTGGCGCAAGTGGTCAGCTATCTGCTGATCATCCTTGGCATCATCATCGGCGGATCGATCGGCACGTTCATCGCGCTTCGGATCCAGATGACCGCGCTGCCACAGCTTGTCGCGGCTTTTCATAGCCTGGTCGGCTTGGCCGCTGTCCTGGTCGCCGTGGCAGCTTTTTTTAACCCCGAGGCCTACGGCATCGGCCAGCGCGGTGACATTGCTATCGGCAGCCTGATTGAGATGGCGATCGGAGCCGCCATCGGCGCAATCACGTTCACTGGCTCGATCGTGGCTTTCGCGAAGCTTCAGGGCCTCGTCTCCGGCAAGCCATTGCAGTTTCCGGGCCAGCATCTGCTGAACTTGGCCCTCGGCATCATAATCGTCCTGCTCGTGGTCTGGATGTGTGCGGCGCAGTCGGGCGTGGCCTTCTTCCTGCTGATCATTGTCGCGCTGGCGCTGGGATTCCTGTTGATCCTGCCGATCGGCGGGGCCGACATGCCGGTCGTGATCTCGATGCTGAACAGCTACTCCGGCTGGGCGGCCTGCGGCATCGGCTTCACCTTGCAGAACAACCTGCTGATCGTCACCGGCGCCCTGGTCGGTTCGTCCGGCGCGATCCTCAGCTACATCATGTGCAAGGGCATGAACCGCTCGATCTTCAACGTGATCCTGGGCGGCTTCGGCGGCGAGACGGCGGCGACAGCGGACCAGATCGGCGACAGGACGGTCAAGCAAGGCTCGGCCGAGGATGCGTCCTTCATCATGGGTAACGCGCAGAGCGTGATCATCGTTCCGGGCTATGGCATGGCCGTCGCCCAGGCCCAGCACGCGCTGCGCGAAATGGCGGACCTGTTGAAGGAGCAGGGGGTGGACGTGAAATACGCGATTCACCCCGTCGCGGGCCGCATGCCCGGGCACATGAACGTGCTGTTGGCCGAGGCCAACGTGCCCTATGACGAGGTGTTCGAGTTGGACGACATCAACCGGGACTTCTCCCAGGCCGACGTCGCATTTGTGATCGGCGCCAACGACGTCACCAACCCGTCGGCCAAGACCGATCCGTCCAGCCCGATCTACGGCATGCCGGTGCTGGACGTGGAGAAGGCCAAGACCGTGCTGTTCGTCAAACGCTCGCTCGGCTCCGGCTATGCCGGCGTGGAAAACCCGCTGTTCTTCCGCGACAACACCATGATGCTGTTCGGCGACGCCAAGGCGATGTGCGAACAGATCGTTAAGGCGATGGGCTAACCAGGACTGATCGGCGGCCCGCTGCGGTCCTAAAGGCA
>JBCBSH010000147.1:0-11800 GCA_039819285.1 Pseudomonadota bacterium | reverse complement strand
GGAGGTGCACTCGTTCGTTTTCAAGGTCGTCGGACAGGCCGCTGGTGACAATAAGCGCATCGATATCGCCGATCGCCTCTCGACCAACGGCAAGGCATTCATCACTCTTCAAGACTCGGGGGGCGATTTCGGCCGGACGCAACGTGACGTCTTTTCGGCCTGCACCGGTGGCTTAACCGGGCTCGCGAAATGCGCCGGTCAGGAGTGGCCGGCTGCGGCCGTCAAGGCGATCGATGTCGAGCGGGACCGACAGCCGGGGGAACGTGGTGTTGACCTGCGGGAGACGGCCCGCCGCATCGTCGAGGAAATCCTGCTCGGCGGCGATGACATCGAAGTTGGACTGCCCCGCGATGGCCGGCGCCTGGTGCCTTGCTGTGAGCTCGCTGCCGGCGAAAGCCCGTCGCCGATCAAACCGCTTGAAGAAGGTGCCGTCGTGATTGTGTCGGGCGGCGGCAGAGGCATCACAGCGCGCTCGGTTATCGAACTTGCCAAGACGGCTCGGCTGAAATTCGCGCTGTTTGGGCGCACCGAACCGGTGGACGTGCCGGCTGATGTTCCCATGGACGCGACGGAGGACGAGGTCCGCGGACTGCTGGCTCGCGCCGCGCTTGCCGCCGGCAACAAGCCATCGCCTAAGGAGATTGCGGCAACGGCCGCCAGGATTGTCGCCTCGCGCGACATTCGTGCGACGATCGAGGCTGTCCGCGCCGCCGGCTCGCAAGCTGAATACAGTGTCGTCGACATCACCGATGTGGCGGCCGTCATGCACCGCTGCATGACCATCCGGCGCACATGGGGCCCGATCAGTGGGATCATTCACGGTGCCGGGGTTCTTGCCGACAAGCTGATCAAGGACAAGACGGACGATCAGTTCGCCCGCGTCTTTTCCACCAAGGTCGCCGGGCTGCACGCTCTTCTCGCCGCATGCGGTGCCGACGACCTTAAGTTCATCTCGCTGTTCTCCTCCGTGGCCGCCCGGTTTGGAAGCGCCGGTCAATCGGACTATGCCATGGCCAATGAAGCGCTGAACCGCGCGGCGTGGGCCATCAGTAACGCGCGGCCCGGCTGTCGCGTGCAGGCCGTAAACTGGGGACCGTGGGAGTATGGCATGGTGAGCGGTCCGGTTCGGTCCTATTTCGAGGAACGGGGGATCCCGATCATTCCGGCTGACATCGGCGCTGGCGCGTTTGTTCAGGAACTTCTGGCAAGCCCCGACAGCCACCCCGAGGTTGTCTTCGCCGGCACCAGCCAGACCGTCCCAGGCAGTCTCATCGCAACGATCTGAGCAGGCCAGTAGTCCGGAGGTCCGCGATGTCGTTCATGCCGATTGCCCTTGTCGGCCAGGGCTGTGTCCTGCCCGGTGCGCCGAATCCTGAGGCGCTTTGGCGCGCCGTCGCCGGAGGCCAAGATCTGACAACGTCCGCGCCACGCGGTGCGTGGCTTGTCGATCCCGCCGATATCATCGGACCGGACGGAGAGAGTTTTCGCGATGGTACGCGCCCGGCCCCCCGCCGTGGCGGTTTTGTGACCGGGTTCGAAGACGTCTTCGATCCCACCGGATTTCAACTTCCCGCCGAAGACGTCGTTTCACTCGACCGCTCTGTGCAATGGCTGTTTGAGGCGACACGGCAGGCGGTCACTGACGCGCGCTGCGGTGACTTGGCCAGCCGCAAGACGGCTGTGGTTCTTGGCAACAACGCCTACCCTTCGGCCAGTCTCGTCGACATTGCCAATCAGGTTTTGATCGAGGAACCTCTTGGCCTTTCAACTCTGCCGTCACAATCGTCGACTGAAGGACGGCGCTACTTGGCAAACCGCTTTTCGGCGGGCCGGCCAGCACATCTGCTTGCCCGAGCGTTCGCGGCGAACGGCCCGGCATTCTGCCTTGACGCGGCGTGCGCGTCGTCGCTTTACGCCGTAAAACTCGCTTGCGATTACCTGCAGGACGGCACAGCGGACGTCGCCTTGGCAGGCGCCTACAGCGGAACGGACAACATATTCCTTCACCTCGGTTTCGCCGAGATCAACGCCCTCAGCCCGACCGGCATGAGCCGGCCCTTCAGCCGACTAGCCGACGGCCTGTTGCCGGCCGAAGGTGCCGCGATGCTGGTGCTGAAGCGCTTGGACGACGCCGTTCGAAATGGAGACAAGATCCACGCCGTCATTCGTGGCCTGGGACTGTCCAACGATGGACGTGGCGGCGGGCTGCTGTCGCCTGCCAAGGATGGTCAGATCGCTGCCATTCGACGGGCCTACGAACTGGCAGAGGTCGAACCGGCCAGCATTTCGCTTCTGGAATGCCACGCGACCGGAACGCCGACGGGTGACCGCGTTGAGCTGGAAAGTGCCGCTGCCGTGTTCGGCCAGATTCGGGACCTGCCTGTAGGGTCGCTGAAATCGAATGTGGGGCATCTACTAACCGCCGCTGGGGTGGGAGGAATCCTCAAGGTGGTCGGTGCCATGGCGAACAATATGCGCCCGCCCACCTTGCATGCCGGCGAGCCATTGACCGAGTTCGACGGCACGGCGATGCGACCGCTTCAGGAGGCCGAACCATGGCCGGAAGCCCCGTGTCGGCGGGCCGGCGTCAGCAATTTCGGTTTCGGTGGCAACAATGCACACCTGATCCTTGAGGAGTATTCCAAGGAGATTCCCATCCATTCCGTCAAGCGGCCACCGGCCGACGATCCGATCGTGATCTGCGGCGTCGGGGCTATTGCTGGCGATGCGACGGGATTCGATCAGTTCGCGCGACGGGTTTTCGCGACCGAATCGACCGAGACGACAGACAAAATCGATGAGATCAAAACGCCATTTCGTGGCTTAACGTTCCCACCGGCGGACCTTCGGCAGTGTCTCGGCCAGCAGACAGCTACGCTGGAGGCCTGTCGCATTTCGATGTCCGGTGTCACCAGCGCCGACCCCGAACGGTGTGGCGTCATCATCGGCATGGGCTGTGACGTTGACGCTGGCCGGCCTGGTCTCCGCTATCGGCTTGGCGACACGATCAAGGGGACTGATTTTACCGTCGAGACGGAAGACGAGGGCGAACTGCTGGCCGCTACCGGCGGGCTTGCGGGCCCTGCATACGTGATGGGGGCGATGCCCAACATTCCGGCGAACCGCGTTAACGTACACCACGATTGGCGCGGCTATGGCTACACGGTTGCCGGCGAGGAGCTCTCTGGCGTCACGGCTCTCGAGATTGCCGCGCGGTCGCTTAAGACAGGTGAACTCGACTTGGCGGTCGCCGGGGCTGTGGACTTGTCGCATGAGCAAGTTCATAGGCTCGCGGCCAGTGCAGTCTTGCCGGATGCACTGCACCGACCCGCTGATGCGGCCATCGTTTTTGCGCTCAAGCGCCGATCAACCGCCGAGGCGGCCGGCGACCGGATTTTGGGAACCATTGAGGTCGAAGCCAGCCAGGGCAGTGCCGGCAAAACCGTTGTATCTCAGCCGGGTCCAAAGGATGTTCGCTTTGGCCACGCCCACGCCGCCGCGGCGATGGTTCAGACCGCGGCCGCGTTGGCCGCCACATCTGCTGGCATCGACTTGAAGACCCGAAGACTGTACTTGTCGGAGCAGCAGGCGGTCTCAGTGACGGCAGCAAGCTTCACCGGTCAATCCCAAACCTTGAGACTGCTTGATGTCACGCCGAGCCCCGGGTTCGGCGTCAAGCCGGACGCGGCTCACCTTTTCTTTGCCGCCGGAGAAACTCTCTCCGAGTTGCGCGACGCCCTCGAAGAACGAGAACGCTCTTCCAAAGGGCGCCTTCGGATCGCGATTTCTGCGAGCAACCGACAACAGCTTGAGACGAAGATTACCGCTGCGATCCGTCAAATCGACGCAGGTAAGCCGGTCAATGTGCCTGGCGTGCACTTTGGTGACCGTGCCCAAGGCGGCGAAGTGGCGTTCATGTATCCCGGGACCGCGGCACGGTATCCGGGCATGGCCGAGGACCTTGCCCTGGCCTTTCCGGAGGTCATCGCGGATTTCCGGCGGCGGTCAGGCGTGAAGCGGGTCGCCCGATTTTACTCCGAGCCCATGGAGTTGGCGGGGAATCTCGCGCAGGCGGCGTCCATGGCTTTTGTCGGCTTTCTCGGCACGCGCATTCTTCGCGATCATCTCGGCGTTACGCCGACGGCGGCTCTCGGTGTCTCCATTGGCGAGGTCAGCATGCTCGCGGCGCATGAAGTCTGGCCGGATCCGGCACCGATCCTCGACGCCCTAGAAGCGTCCAGCTTCTACCACAAGGTGGCCGGCGATCATCCATCGATCATCAATTACCTGGCGCGCAACGGCCAAACGACGGGAGCATGGCAAAATCACGAGATTATCGCCCCGGTGGAGCAGGTCGAAGCCGCCGTAAGGGAAATCCCGAATGTCTGGATAACGATTGTAGCGTCGCCTAGCCATTGCGCGATCGGCGGCGCGGCCGAGAGTTGCCGAGCAGTTGCCGCCAGGTTCGGATCGGACGCCGTCATTCGCTCCGACATCGATCTGGCATTCCATGGTCCCTTTGCCGCGGACGCGGCCGACGGCTACAAGCGCGCGCACACGCAGCCTGTAGCGCCGGTGGACGGCGTCCGATTCTACTTCAACGCAAAGCATGAGGCCGCTGAGCCCGATACGGAGACCATAGCCGCGTGCCTGAGCCAGCAAATGCTGAGCCGGGTCGACTTTCGTCCGACCGTCGAGAAGGCCTGGGCCGACGGCGTTCGCATCTTCGTCGACATAGGGCCGCGGCGCACAACGGTGGCCGCCGTGTCGGCGATTCTGGGTGATCGCCCTCATCTGGCCATTGGCCTCGATAACGCGCGACGGAACGGCCTGCTGCAGCTAACGGATGCCGCCGCTGCGCTGTTCGCCGCCGGCGTGCCGGTTGATCTCGACGCACTCCTCGGGCGCTTGGCCCATTTGCGCGGCGACGTCGATGCCGCTGCCGCGGCCACCCAGGAGAAGATGCTGTCCATGCCAGCGCATTTGCCGCCGGTCCAACGCCACGTCTTGGAACGATCTCGCAAAAGGAAACCGGGCATGAATACCGGAGACGACAATGAGGCGGCGTTCGTCATCTCGCAGCCCCCCGTCTTGTCACCATCACGGCAACAGCCCCCGGCATCTCGCAATGAGAATGCGGAAGTAACCGGCGGATCGACGGTCATTGCGCGGGGCGGCAAAACGAGCCCTGACGTGCCCCAAGGGCCGACGCGTCCGATGCCGGTCCAAAGGCAGGAGCCAAAGGCGAAGGAACGGGGACCCAAGGCCTCTCCGTTCGACCCGACACCGACTGCGGTACGACCGCTCGAGGTCCTTGAGCCGGAAGGCCCAGCCTTCGACCGGGAGCAGCTTGAGGTTCTGGCCGGCGGAGCAATCTCGACGGTGTTTGGGCCCCTCTTTGCCCAGCAGGACGGCTATGCCCGCCAATGCCGAATGCCCCAGCCGCCGCTCCTCCTTGCCGACCGGGTGCTCGGCATGGCCGGGGAGCCCGGTTCGATGGGCAAGGGGGTCTGCTGGACTGAGACCGATATCACGGACGATAGCTGGTACCTGGACAACGGCTCCATGCCGACAGGGCTGCTGATCGAGGCTGGGCAGGCGGATCTTCTGCTGATCTCGTGGCTCGGCGTCGACTTCCTCAATCGCGATGAACGGGTCTATCGTCTGTTGGGTTGCGAGATCGTCTTTCACGATGGTCCGCTGCCGACGGCTGGCGACACGCTTGGCTTCCAGATCCACATTGATGGCCATGCGTCCGTCGGCGATACGCGGATGTTCTTCTTCCGCTACGACGCCCGCATTGGCGACCGGCTGGTCAGTTCGGTGCGCAACGGCCAGGCCGGTTTCTTTTCCGATGCCGAACTGGCCGGCTCGGACGGTGTTCTGTGGTCGGCTGAAACCGATGCGCCGAAGCCGGACGCGCGTCTGGATGCCGCGCCACGCCCGACGACAAAGCGCTCCTTTACGTCCGACGAGGTGCGTGGGTTTGCCGAGGGCAACGCGTTCAGCTGCTTCGGTGAAGGGTTCGAGATGGCGGCCCCCCATCAACGGACACCCGGCATCCCGCGTGGCCGCATGCAATTGATCGATCGGGTCAGCGCCTTCGAACCGACCGGCGGGCCGTGGGGCAGGGGGTATCTGAAGGCGGAGTGCGACGTGCCGACCGATGCCTGGTTCTATGACGGGCACTTCAAGAACGATCCGTGTATGCCGGGGACCTTGATGGCGGACGCCGCCGCCCAGGCACTGCAGTTCCACATGGCGGCGCTCGGTTTCACCATTGATCGTGACGGATGGGTGTTTCGCGCCGTGACCGGCGAAACCTTCAAGTTCGTCTGTCGAGGGCAGGTCATCCCCGACCGGCCCCACCTGGTGACCTATGAAGTCTTTGTTGAGGAGATTATCGACGGTGACGAGCCCACCGTCTACGCGGCCCTGCTGGCGCGATCTGACGGCCATAAGGTGTTTTTGTGCCGACGCTTTGGCGTAAAGCTGGTCCGCGATTGGCCGCTCTATACCAAACAAGAGCATATCGAAGACCAAAGCGACACCCGGATCGTCTCTCCGACCGGCGATGTCCCGGGCGATCACTCAGCCCTGCTCGCCTGTGCCTGGGGAAAGCCGACCGACGCCTTCGGCACGATGTATGAGCGCTTCGATCGAGAGAGCAACATCCCTCGGCTCCCTGGCCCGCCTTACCACTGCATTTCACGGATCGTCTCGATCGATTGCGAGCCGGGCGTGCCCACGCCGGGCGGTAAGGTGATAACGGAGTTCGACGTCGATCCCAAGGCCTGGTATCTCGCCGACAGTGGCAACAATACCATGCCGTTTTCGATAATCACCGAGGTGCTGTTGCAGCCATGCGGCTGGCTTGCCTCCTACATGGGCTTTGCCCTTCCTGGCGACCTCAAGCTCCGCAATCTCGATGGGATGGACGTTCGGATCGAGCGCGAAATCGGTCCGAATTCGGGAACCCTCACCGTTGAAGCAACATTCACCAAGAGCGCGGCAGCCGGACCGACATCGATTGTTTTCTACGAAATCGTTTGCCGCTCGAGCGAAGGCCGCGTTGTCACCCTGAAGACGGATTTTGGACTCTTCCCGGCGGAGGCTCTGATCAGCCAAAGGGGACTGCCGGTGAGCGATGAGCGGCGCGCCGCCTTGACGGCGGCAGGTGGGATCGATCCCAAATCGCTGCTTGCCGATCCGTTCGCGAACGACGTTTGTGCCGGATCACCGGACGGTCGCTTGGCTATGGTCGATGCCGTGACGGGATTTTGGCCAGACGGCGGCAGTGCCGGCCTTGGCCGCGTCACGGGTATTCAAACCATCGATCCGTCCAGCTGGTACTTCAAGGCCCATTTCTATGACGACCCGGTACAGCCAGGCTCGCTGGGGCTCGAGGCGCTGTTCAACCTGTTCAAGGCGGCGGTGAAACTGAAAGGCCTTCACGACGGTTTCGCCGCGCCGCGATTTGAGGCGCCCGCCAATGGCACGACCCTGAATTGGAAGTATCGCGGCCAAGTCATCCCAACCAACAAGCAGGTGATTACCGAAATCGACATCGTCGATATCACCAACGAGGGGAGTTCGATCCTTGTCACTGCCGAAGGCAGCCTCTGGGTCGACGGCCTGAGGATTTACGAGGTCTCCGGTTACGCCTTGCGCATCGGCGAAGACAAGTCGCCTCGCCCACGCACCGCAACGAAGACAAGAAAGTCACGGTCTGCAACGGACCTCGCGGAATGGGTTGTCGACGCTGCCGCTGACCCCTGGCTTGCCGGTCACTGCCCGACATTCGCCGTCCCGGTCTATCCCATGATGGGCATCGTCGGCGATCTGCTTAACGCAGAAGGGCAGGACAGGGTGACGGGGCTGGCGGATGTGGAGCTCAACGCCTGGCTACGCCTCGACCAGGGGCCAATAACCTTGCTGTCGAAGACTTACGCCATGCCCGACGGGCGCGTCAGCCGCCAGTTGTTTCAGCGCATCGCTGGCAAAGACAAACGCATCGGCCGGGCGTTCGAGATCGAGACCCAGGGTTATCCCGAACCACCGCCGCGTTGGTCGAACCTCGCGGCCGATGGAGAGCAGGTTGACCCGTACAGCTCCTGCGACCTGTTCCATCATGGCGCCTTCGCCGTCGGTCGCGACATGGTGCGGTCCGAAACCGCGTCGCGGTTTTGGTTCGATGCCGCCAAAGCATGGGAAAACGCGCACGGAAGTCCGACTGTGTTGCTTGACGCCATGGTCCACGGCTTTCCCCGTTGGCAGCCAAGCCTGTCGTTTGGCGAGGCCGCCGCCGGATTTGCGGCCTTCCCCTACCGCCTGGAGACATTTCAGCTTTTTGCCGAGCTTCCACGCGACGGCGTGGTCGAGGTCCTGACCCGAGCCGGGGAGATGCCGACACCTCGGACTCTGCGTCTCGGGGTTCAGGTCATCAGAAACGATCTGGTCATTGCCGAGTTCTCGCTTTTGGAAGCCCTGGTCCCCTTGGGGATCTTCGACCGTCTCCCGGCCGACCAGCGGAGACAGTTCGGACGCGACCACCAGTTTGCAGAGGGTTGGACGGTAGCCGATATTGATCACGCGGGCACGACGCTATCGCGACACTCTGTTCGTGAAGCTAATTGGCTGCCGGGGACGCTTGAGGCAATCTACGGCCTGCCCTTTGACGGCTCGCTGGACGAAGGCCAGTTGACCGAGCGTGTCGCCATCAAGGATCATTTTGCGACCCGGTATCGGCTGCATCCCTCGGAAGTAAGGGTCGAGGACGGCACGGTTTTTCCCGGCATGCACGCCCCAACCTCCCTCGCCAATCTCGACCTGCGCTGGCGGGATGCGGACACGTTTTGGCTTGGCGGGGCTGAGAACTGAAGGGGAGCGAAGTCATGGAGCAAGTCGACGGCGCAAAACGACCCAGACCCTGATTTCGGCAGGACTAGAGCGGGACCATACCGAGCTGCGCGGCGCGATGCGGTCCGCCGCGCGACCAGCGTGACGCCACCATCGCTCGTCTAGTCACAATGGTGTTGGCGTGACCAGTTTAGAAGCTTCGCAATCAGTCCGCGTTTTTCTGGCGGCCCCGATCCCCCGCGACGATGGCGGGCGCTTGAATGATGCCATCCCGCTCTAGCGTCCGGCGGGCTGCCGTCGTAGGCCGTCATCAACCTGTCAGTTGCTAGCCAGGATTAGCGTCGATCAGCGTCTCCATCGGTTGCCACCCCGGCATCGCCGTTCGACAGTTATCGGCGTCAAACTCGAACCAGCAGCCCCCGCCACCCGGACCTTGGTCAAAGGCGCGGTCGATACGGTTGCCGGACAGAGCGCAGAACAGCAGCGTACCGACGCCGCCATGACCTACGAACAATGTATCACCCCCGTGGCCGTCGCCTAGGCAAGCACGGACTTCGGCCACGATGCGCCTCTGGGCGTCTTCGGCGGTTTCCCAGCCACGGATACTCACGCTGGGTTCTGCAAAAAACTGGTCCGCGGTGCGCTCAAACTCTTGGGGCGGGAGGAACCCCGTTGAGCTGCGGTCGTTCTCGTGGGTCCGTGGCCTAATTTCGACCTCGACGCCCAGCGCCGCGGCAATGGGTGCGGCCGTTTCCAGCGCTTTTGTCTCATTGCTGCTGATCACCCTCTTGGTCGACTTGAGCAGCCCGAGTCGGGCCGCGACTGCTGCCACGCGCGCGGTCCCCACCTCATTCAGCGACCAGCGCGGCACCGGTATGGCCGGATCAATTCGAACCTGCGGGTGGGTGAGGTACCGGGCGAGATTCGGCATAGACCTAAGGCTCAGCGTCGTAGAAGTCCCAGATACACCCATTCACGGCCCACCCGCAGCCGACTTTTAGGGACGCAGTCGTCGCCCGGAATCTGGCGGAGGGAAGTATCCGTCCAGCCGCGCCCAGGTTTCCGACAGATCCACCATCTGGCCAGAGAGGCGCGCCTCATCGAGCGCCAAGCAGACGGTCCCGGCGACCAGCGCGTCGACGGAGGAAACCGGCAAGTCGGCACCCTCGCCGCGCAGATGTGCCGCGACGGCCTCGGCCATGCGCATGTCCGCGCCGTAGTGGCCACTTTCCGGGTCACCGCCTTCGTAGGCAAGCGATTGACCCGGTGGGGTTTCATCGCGGCCGGTTATGTGCAGGTACCCGCTGTGGAAATCTCCGACGGCCATGCCGTGCGTGCCGAAGATGCCATAGCGGCGCTGCTCGTCGGGTGCGTTCAGCGACAGATGGAAGGCCATCGAGACGCCGTTTTCAAAGGCGATCAGCGCGGTCTGGTGGTCAATGATGTCGCCTTCGGTCGTGAACGGGTTCGATGGCGGGGCGCCGGTCGGCTGCTTGGTGAAGTTGAGGATCGAGCCGAGATCGTCCGGCGCATTTTCCGGCACGAAGCTGGATCGACCGCCGAAACTGGCGACCGACACCGGCCTGGCCCCGACAATCCAGGTGTAGAGATCGATGTCGTGACAGGCCTTCTCCAGCATCACGCCGCCGGACTGCGCGGAGTATCGTCGCCAGTCCCGCATGAAGAAGGCGCCGTGGCTGGGCGAGACATGCTCGTTGGCCTCGATCGAAACGATGCGGCCGAGCCGGCCCTTGTCAATTGCCGCGCGAAGATCGGTCGTCTGAGGTGCGTAGCGCAGCACGAGGCCCACCAGCACCCGGTCGGGCCCGTGTTGGCGCAGCAGGTCGGCCATCGCCCAGGTCTGATCCATCGAGGCAACCAGTGGTTTTTCAGCGAAGACGCGCACGCCTGCGTCAAGTCCTACACGAATCTGGTCGAGATGCGCGTCGTTCGGCGAACCCACGACCAGCAGGTCAGGCCTCGTTTCTCGCACCATAGTGGCCACCGATTCAAAGCCAGGCGGCTCTGCATCCAGCCGGTTCAGATAAGCCGGGGCGGGATCGAAATAGCCGACCAGCTCGAACTCAGGCAGGGCCCACTTCAAGCTGGCGAGCACTTGGACCGACCGGTGACCGACGCCGGAAAGTACGACCTTCATGACGCGTCTCCGTCAGCGGTGGGCAAGAAGGTCGGCAGCGCTGCCGCTGCCACGGCACGACGGCGAAAGGCTAAGCCTTGCGGCGTGAAGAGATGGGCGTCGGCGGCGTCGAAACCGAACCCGACCACGGCGTGCCGGGCGACGTTGACGGCGCCGGGCAGGCTTGCCGCCAGGCGCTGACCCGACGCGGTGCGGGCGTGGATGACGCTGACCCCGCCCAGATACTCAACCATCTGAACCTCGGCGCGAAGGCCCGTCTCGGCCGGCGCCACGTTCTCCGGACGAACGCCGAGCGTGATGGCGCTACCCGGCTCAGGCGACGACGCGCCCGGATCGACCGGCACGCGGATTTCCTGGTTCTCTATGCTCACAGTGATCCCGTTGTTATCGATAGCGGTTGTTTGCCCCGTCAGCATGTTCATGGCGGGTCGGCCGATGAAGTCGGCGACGAACCGTGTCGACGGGTGGTGGTAAAGCTCGGTCGGTGTGCCGACCTGCTCGATCCGGCCGGCGTTCAGGACGGCGATCCGGTCGGACATGGTCATCGCTTCGACCTGGTCGTGGGTGACATAGACCATGGTCGTGCCAAGCCTGGCGTGGAGCTCGGCGAGTTCGATGCGCATCTCGCCGCGCAAGGCCGCGTCCAGGTTCGAGAGCGGTTCGTCGAACAGAAAGACCTTGGGGTCGCGCACGATCGCCCGGCCGATGGCGACCCTCTGGCGCTGGCCGCCGGACAGCGCGGCCGGCTTGTGGCTCAGCCGGTCGGTCAGGCGCAGCGTGCGC
>JBCBSH010000146.1:0-11858 GCA_039819285.1 Pseudomonadota bacterium | reverse complement strand
CCGAAGGGCCGTCTTATCAAGGCCTTGGGACAGCGTCGACCGTCGCTTGCGATGCGCCCGGCATCGCGGCGCGACGCCCTCCTAGCCCACGGCCTTGATAAGACGGTGCAGGCCTTAAGCAATTCTCAAACAGGCTCTTAGAGGGCGGGCGCCGAGCCATCCCGGCGCCCGCCACGTGGCTGGCCCCGTTACCACTGTTCCCGACGAATGGCCGGCACCGTCGCAGGGTCGACGCCGAATTCGGTCAGGAATTCCTCGTACCAGGCCTGGGTCTGCCCGGTCGTGTAGTAGTACGCGATCGCGGTGTTGACCCAATCCCGCCAGCGCGTGTCGTCCTCCTGGCGCACGCCCGCGCTAGAGGCCGATTCCCGGATCGGCGCCGGCAGCACGATCTGGCCTCGGCCGATCTGCTGGCGCATGGCAATCAGCGGCGGATGGAACAGCGAGACCGCGTTCACCCGGCCCGACTGGAACGCCGCGACGGCTTCGCCGTTGGACGGGAAGCGCAGGATGTTCGCCTGGTCCAGACGTTGGGTGACATAGCTGTCCATGGTCGTGCCCTGGGTCACGGCGATCGAGACGTCGGCGCTGTTGAGATCGGCCCAGTCGTCGACCTGGATATCGTCGTCGACCAGGACCGCGAGCGCGTAGTAGAGCAGGGGCTGGGCGGGGAAGTCGATTGCCATGGCCCGTGCCGGCGTGGCGTCGAGCACGAACATGATGTCGATCTGATCGGCCTGCAGCGCCGCCACTGCCGTGCCCCAGGTGACCTCGACCACGTCCAGATCGACGCCCAGAACCTCAGCCATCGCACTGCCGACGGAGATGCCGAGGCCCGACCATTCGCCCGAGGCCGGATCTAGAAAGTACCAGGGCGGTGCCTGGGTGGCGCCGACGCGCAGCGTGCCGCGATCCTGGATCTCGTCCCAGGTGGACTGCGCCTGTGCCATTTGCGGCGTGCCGACCGCCGCGGCGAAAAGAAGGGTCAGCGCCACCAGCGCCGACGCCAGAAATCCACGTTTTGTGACCATTTTGCCTCTCCCCTGTTCGTTGCTCCGACCCGTTGATGGCCGCAGAGTATCCAATTGTCTGATTGTCAACAATCCTATTATCAAGTCTGGCTGATTGGGTCTGCTGTCTGCCGGTTGTCGATTGCGAGCGTCTGATCAGGGGCTTGGGCCGACGATGACGCGTCAGCCGCCTCAGCGATCACTCCTTGTCGTCAGGCGTCTTGTACTTGCCACTCAAGAAGAAGTCGTAGGCGCCGTAGGCGGTGATCGCACCGAACAGGAACATCCACAATTGCTCGCCAAAGAAGATGACCTCGGCGGCGAAGGCGCCGGCCGCGATTGCGAGAACGATCACCCGACGGTAGAGCGGACGAAACCAGTCATCATTGGCGGCCATTCGGTCGCGTTCCCTGCGGACGTTTTGGGGCTTACCGCCCCTCAATACCGGCAAACCGAGGCATCGCCAAGCCGATTGGTTGGCACGGCCTGACGGGTCGATCGCAGAGACCGGGATCAGGTTCAGGCCGCGGTGGCGACTCTCGGCGCCTGGCCATACTGCTCCCCAAGCAAGCCGCCGAGATAGTCGGCGATGGCGCCCATGCCGCTTCGCCCGTCCTTGGCCTCGGCGTCGGGATTGTAGTTGGTGTTGGTATTGACGTCGTAGGTGTAGGCACGGCCGTCGGCATCCTCGATGAACTCGATACCGGCGATGTTGATGCCGTTCTTCGCCAGGAAGGCCTGCCAAGCCGGCACCAGCGGGTGCTGGAAGTCAGGAATGATCTGGAACTTGTCGGCGGGCGCCACGGCCGGGCAGACGCTCCCATCCTCGTCGATCTGGCAGACATCGGCGGGGCAGAGCTCAAATCCTTCCGAGGTGTCGACGCGCACGGCATAGACCAGGCGGCTGCCGACGAACTCGACCCGGGTGATGTAAGGCGAGGGCGCCTCGATATAGCGCTGGACCAGGGTGATGCCGTCGATCGATTCCTCGAAGTCCGGGCTTGCCAGGTGTTGCTCCAGCGCCTCGGCCGACAGCAGCAGACGCACGCCGAGGCCCTTGCCGGCGCGATTGTGCTTGAGAATGATCGGGTAGCCGATCTTCTCCGCCGCAGCGGCGATATGCTCCTTGCCGATGACGGCCGCGGTGTCGGGCGTCTCGATGCCAAAGGATTTCAGCGCCTCGTACTGGCCGACCTTGGTGACTTCGAGCTGAACCGCACGCTCGCCATTGATCACGGTGCGGCCGTGCCGGGTGAGCCAGGCCAGAACAGCGGCCGTGAATTCCGGCGCGTAACGATGGCCACGCGTATGCGAAGAGGCACTGATCCGGTTGTAGAAGATGCCTTCCGGCGGCGGACGCGTGAGATCAAGCGCGCCTCGGTGCAAGAACCATTCGGTAAACGCCACGTCCCGTGCCGCGAACTCTCGCCGCAACGGCACCACCCAATCGTCGTTCTCATGGATGACAAAAACGCGGGGCGCGGCCCCGGCCGCATAGGTCTCAAGCATCATGACGCGATCTCTCCGAACGCGCCGGAACATCGGATCAGCCGGCGCTGGTCCAAATATAAGGTAAAAATTTTCTAAGTTAATGGCGATTACCGCGCTGAAATCGTGATTTCATCCTGTTTTGTGACGACGACGTGGAAAATTCTTCCTATCCCTAGCCAAGCTTCCACTCATGCCGGTCCAGCCATTCGGCGGGCTCGTAATAGGCAATGTGGTTGGCAACCAGGCGGCGCAAAAACGGCCGATCGTGCCGCTCGATCGCCTTTACCATCAACAAATGTTCGTCAGCCGCGTTGCGGACCCGCTCTTCGGACGTCCAGATCTTCTGCACGGGCACCGGCACGCTACGCCGCAGATCCATGATCGACCGGACAAGCTCGCGATTGGTGCAAAGCTCCAGCATGGCGCCGTGAAAGGCCAGATTGGCATTGTTCTGGTCGATGCGATCGCCCTTGTTGAGCGCGATGTTAAACGCCTCCGCCAAATCGCCAAGCTCGTAGACCGAGGCGGGCGTGGCGCGGTCGATAATGTCATCGACGGCCGCAACCTCCAGGATCACGCGCACCTCGGCCACGTCGCGCAGCCGCCGCTCGTTAAACTCACTCACATAATAGCCGCGGTTGGGAATGCGGTGGACCAGGCGGCGCGCGGTCAAGCTCTCCAGGGCCTGGCGAACGTCGATCCGCGAACAGCCATAGCGCCTTTCCAAGTTGATCTGCTTCAGCCAACTGCCGGTGGCCAATAGGCCGGTGTTGATGTCGGCTTCGATGCGGCTGGCGATTTCCTCGGCCTTTCCGCCCTTTGCCGATGGCGGCGATGGCTCGGCCGTCTCTGTGCTCTGCTCATGAAGCATGGTCACCTTGTCGTTCACTGTCCCTCGCTTCCACGCTCTTGCCGGTCAACCGGGCACCTATCGCCGCGTGGGCGACTTTCCGATCAGGCCGATCGCCAAAATCACTCGAAAAATGGCGCCAATTTGATAGTCTCGAAGTATCGAAATTATCAGTGACAATCAAGGTTGATCAGAAAATGTCTCAACTGACGGTCAATGGCGCCCAGCTCACCTACCAGGTCGCCGGCCCCGAGAACGCACCGTTGATCGTTGTTCTGCATGGCGGCCGAGGGATTGGCGACCACCGGACCGAGTTCGAGGCCTATCGGCCGCTGAGCAACTGTTTCAGGCTGGTTGGCTTCGATCAGCGGGGCTGCGGTCGGTCGTCCCTGACGCCGCCTTTCACGTTCGCGCAGTTGGCCGATGACGTCGATGGCGTACGTCGTGCCTTCGCCGGTGACGCGCCGATGATCCTGATCGGCGGGTCGTTCGGCGGCATGATCGCGCTGACCTATGCGCTGAGGCATCCGAACGGCCTGTCGCATCTGATCCTGCGCGGCACCGCGCCCAGCCACGATCAGGAAATCGAGGCGATCGCCAACTTCAAGGCCCGGCTGGACAAGGCGCCGAACGCATCTATCGATATGATCGACAAGCTTTTTTCCGATCGGATTACCGACGATATCGAGCTGCAGCTGATCTGGTTTGCGCTTCAGCCGTTGTACTATGAGCGCTTCGATCCCGATGCGGCATTGGACGCGACGCGCCGCCTGTCATGCCACGCCGAAACCCACAACGCGCTCTATCGCAATAAGGACCAGTATGACGTGCGCGGGCGTTTGGGCGAGATCGGTGTGCCGACCTTGGCGATCGTCGGTTCGCAGGACTGGATTTGCCCGCCCAGCCAATCGATTGCGATCGCCGACGGCATTCCGGCTGCCGAGCTTTTCATCGTCGAAGGTTGCAACCATGCCGTGCATCTCGAGGCCAACGATCAGGTCGTGGCGCGCATTCGTGCGTTTCTGGATTGACTGCTCTTGGAGCGCACGAGATTGCCCTTGGCCTTTACATTCCGGGCCAGTGCCGTAAATTGGCGCCATTATGAAGTCGCTGGAGCGATTTGCTCGCGCATAACAGGGGGAGAGGGAACATGGGAGCCTTTCAGAACAGGCTGACGGCGGGGACGTGCCTTGTCGGGGCCTTGATGCTGTCGACCGCCATGATGACTGCGACGGCGGGCGCGCAAGATCTGACGGTCGCGCTGCCGACCAGCGTCAACACGCTGGACCCGCACAACACGGCCACCGTCGGCACGGACCTCAGCGTCATCAGCCATCTCTATACGCCGCTGGTCATTCGCGGGCCCGACTTGGCCCTGCAGCCCGCCCTGGCGACGTCTTGGGAAGCCGTCGACGACCTCACCTGGCGTTTCGAGCTTCGGCCGGGCGTTAGCTTCGTCAATGGCGAGCCACTGGACGCCGAGGCGGTGCGCTGGAACATCGAGCGGGTTCTGGATCCGGACTTCAACGCCCGCGTCCAGTCCTGGTTCCGGCCGATCGAGGAGGTGCGCGTCATCGACGACACGACCTTGGAGATCGTCACCAACGCGCCCTATCCGGCGCTCGCCGATCAGATGTCCAGCTTCTTCCTGCTGCCGCCGCAATGGACAGAGGCACACAACCCGGCCGCCGAGGCCTCGAGTTCCGGCCCCTATGAGTTGGTCGAGTTCGTCTCCGGCGACCGTATCGTGTTACAGGCCAACGACGATTATTGGGGCGAGGCGCCGGCGTTCCAAACGGTCGAGTTCCGCATGATGCCCGAGGATTCGAGCCGCATCGCCGCCCTGCTGGCGAACGAGGCGGACTTCGTTCAATACTTTCCGCCGTCGGAGATCGACCGCATCAATGAGAGTGGCAGGGCCGAGGCTTCGGCCATCTCGGGCATCCGCTTCATGCTGGTGAAATTCAACAATCTGCGGCCGCCGTTCCAGGACAATCCGGACCTGCGCATGGCGATCAACTACGCCATCGACCGCCAGGGCATCATCGACTCGCTGTTCAACGGACTGGGCGACATCGCCAACTGCCAGGCCCTGTCGCCGGCCTATTTTGGCTACAATGCGGACCTTGAGCCGGCGCCCTACGACCCGGAACGGGCACGCGAACTACTGGTCTCGGCCGGTTATCCAGACGGGTTGGAGCTTGACCTTGAGGTGCCGCTCGGCCGCTATGTCCAGGCGCAGGAGATCGCCCAGGTGATCGCCGCCATGCTGGCCGAAATCGGCGTCGACGTGAACATCATCGAGATGGAGTTCGGCGCCTGGCTCGACAAGTATCGCAATGCCGGCGATCTCGGCGACATGTCCTATCTCGGGCAGGCCTGGCCGACCCTGGATGCGGACGGGCTGTTGACGTTGTTCGAGCCCGGTAACGCCTATGCCTATTACGAGAACGAGCAGTTCGGCGAGCTGATCCGCGAAGCGCGGTCGATCACCGATCGCGACCAGCGGCAAGATCTCTATCGCGAGGCCACCCAAGTCATGTGCGAGGACCCGCCGCATGTGCCCATGTTCTTCCAGCCGACCACGTACGCCGTTTCCAACGACATCGAATGGCAGGTCAGGCCGGACGACTGGGTGCGCGCCTTCGACATGGCGCCGCGCTAGCGGCGGCCGTCAGGCCGGTGCGGGCTTGGCTTCAAACATGAAGCGGGCCCGCTCGGCCTACTGTCTACCGTTGCAGAAGGGGCGGGCGGAATTGGTCGATAGATTATGAGCGGCTATTTCGCCGGCCGCTTGCTGGAGTCGCTGGTCGCCATTCTGGGCGTCCTGACCATTGTCTTCATCGCCGCCAGGCTGACCGGCGACCCGGCGGTTCTGCTGCTGCCGATCAGCGCCAGCGACGCCGACATCGCCCGCATGCGGCAGGAGTTGGGGCTGGACCGGCCTCTGCTAGAGCAATATCTGAGTTTTCTGGCCAACGTCCTGCGCGGCGATTTCGGCGTGTCGTTCGAACACCACCGGCCTGCCATGCAGGTGGTCCTGGAGCGCCTGCCGGCGACCTTCGAACTTGCCGGCGTCGCTTTGCTGATCGGCGCCGCCGTCGGCATCGTCGCCGGCCTGGTCGCGGCCTTGGCGCGAGGCACAGTCCTCGAGCTGATCGCCATGGGCGTGGCACTGATCGGGCAGGCGACGCCGATTTTCTGGCTTGGCATCGTCCTGATCTTAGTCTTCGCGGTGGAGCTGCAATGGCTGCCGGCGGGCGGAAGGGGCGGGCTGGACCACATCATCCTGCCGGCCATCACGCTGGCGACCTTCACCACCGCCAGCATCGCGCGGCTCCTGCGGTCCAGCATGATTGAGGTGCTGAAGGAAGACTATATCCGCACGGCGTGGGCCAAGGGTCTGGTGCCACGCATCGTCTATCTGCGTCACGCGGCGCGCAACGCGCTGATCCCGGTGATCACCATGATCGGCATTTTGGCCGGCGAGCTGTTCAGCGGTGCCGTGGTGACCGAAACCATCTTCTCCTGGCCCGGCGTCGGTCGGGTGGTGGTGCAGGCGATCGAGACCAAGGATTTCGCCGTCGTGCAGGCCGGCGTCACGGTCATCTCGGTCATCTTCATCGGCTTCAATCTGCTGGTTGACCTGCTCTATGGCCTGGTCGACCCGCGCATCCGGATCGCCTCATGAGACGGCTGTGGCGGGCGATCCGGCGCAGCCCCAGCGGCCTGGTCGGCATCGTGTTGGTCGGCGTCTTCATCTTCACGGCGATTGCGGCCCCGGTGCTGGCGCCCATGGACCCGGTGTCCATCGATCTCGCCAACCGGCTGGGCGCGCCGACCTGGACCCTGGAAGGGCCGGGCGCACATCCGCTGGGCGCCGACCAGTTGGGCCGCGACATTCTCAGCCGCATCATCTGGGGCAGCCGCATCACCCTGGTGGTCGCGGTCACCGCCGTGGTGATGAGCGGCGCGCTGGGCGTCCTGCTGGGCCTGCTGGCTGGTTTCCTGGGTGGCTGGGCCGAACGGGTCATCATGCGACTAGCCGATGTCCAGCTCTCCATCCCGCTGATGCTGTTCGCGCTGCTGATCATCGGCGCGTTGGGGCCGAGCCTGTTCAATCTGATCATCGTGCTGGCCCTGACCGGCTGGACGCGGTTTGCCCGCATCGTGCGCGGCGAAACCCTGTCCTTGCGTGAGCGTGAATTTGTCATGTCCGTGCGCGCCGCCGGTGCCACCGGCCTGCGCATCATGATGCGCCACATCCTGCCAAACGTGATGACCGCCGCCATCGTGGTCGCGACCTTGGAGGTGGCGCGCGTTGTCATCCTCGAATCCGCGCTCAGCTTCCTCGGCATGGGGCTGCAGCCGCCGGAGGCGAGCTGGGGCCGCATGCTGGCGGAGGGCCGTGACTACATCGCCTCGGCCTGGTGGCTGGCGACATTCCCAGGCGTGGCGATCCTGCTGGTGGTCCTGGGCGTGAATTTGTTCGGCGACTGGCTGCGCGACTATTTCGATCCGAAACTGCAAGAAAACCGCTGACGGACAGCGGCCAAGAGGAACGACACCATGCTCGATGCCGCGATCGGCAAAGAACGGATCCAGCGCCTGCAAGATGCACTGAAGGCGCGCGGTGTGGCCGCGATGATCTGCCTGAAACCGGAAAACAGCTTTTATCTCAGCGGTTTCAACCCGATCATCTACAGCCACCCCGTGGTCGCGATCCTGCCGGCCGAGGGCGACCCGGTGGTCTTGGTCCACGCGCTGCGCGACGACCATGCCCGCGCCTCGGCCTGGGTCGAGGACATTCGCCTCTACGGCGCCTGGTCGACCAAGAAGACCATGGGGCCGAACTGGCTGTCGGCCCTGCACGAAATCCTGAAGGAACGCGGCGTTGCCGATGGCGTGCTGGGCATCGAGGAAGACTATCTGCCGCTGACCAAGATGCGCCAATTCGAGGCTGAACTCACCGGCGCCTCCTTCGTCAACATCTCCGATACGATCGCCGAGGCCAGGCTGGTCAAGGAACCCTACGAGATCGACTGCGCGCGCAAGGCGGCCAATATCGCCGATGTCGGCATGGATGCGGCCATCGCCTGTCTGGCCGCCGGCGGCAGCGAGCGGGAAGTCTCACTGGCCGCCATGTCGGCCATGAACCGGCATTGGTCGTGGCACTATCCCGATATCGAGGTCTGCGATTTCGGTAGCTTGGAGGGCGGCTTCCACAATGGCCTTGCCTGCTGGACGATGATCGGCGACCGGGTCGCGAGCAATGCCGACAACCCGACCAACCGGCGCGCGCAGCCGGGCGAGATCGTGGTTATTTTCATCTGGGCGGTTTGCAATGGCATCCATGCCGAAAACGAACGCGCGGTGGCGGTGGGGCCGCTGCCGGTTGAACGCAGGCGAGCCTACGAGACGATCCTGGAGATCAGGGAAAGAACCGCACCTTTAATGCGGCCGGGAACACCGGTCGCCGATTTCTTCCGCGCGGCAGCGGCGGAATACAACCGGCTTGGCTACAAGGCCAATACGCCGGGCCGCATCGGTCACGGCATGGGGCTGGGCGCACACGAGGCCCCCTCGCTGGACGAGCGATCGTCGGCCGCCCTTCAGGCCAATATGCTGATCAGTTTCGAACCCAATCTCCGTGTCCCGCCCTGGGGCGGCGTTCAGCATTCCGACACGGTGCTGATCACGGCGACGGGCCACGAGTTCCTGACCAGCACCGACAACGGCTTCTTACAGGTCTGAGGGCCCCTGACGCATGCCGCCGATCCTGGAAGTCGACGGTCTGACGGTGGTCTTCGACACCGACGAGGGCGTCGTGCACGCCGTGTCGGACGTCAGCTACGATCTCCAGGTCGGCGAAACCCTGGGCGTCGTCGGCGAAAGCGGCAGCGGCAAGAGCGTGCATGTACTGGCCATGCTGGGCCTGGTGCCGATGCCGCCGGGCCGGATCGTCAACGGATCGGTCCGCTTCGACGGCAGGGAACTGCTTGGCCTGAACAGGCGTGCGCTGCGCGCCATCCGCGGCCGCGACATCGGCTTCATCTTCCAGGACCCGATGACCTCGCTGAACCCGGTCCTGTCGATCGGCCGGCAGATGACCGAGGGGCTGGAGCAGCATTTGGGCATGTCCCACGGCCAGGCGCTGCGCCGAGCGGCGGAACTGATCGACCTGGTCAAGATCCCGCAGCCGGAACGGCGCTTGCGGCAATACCCGCACGAACTGTCGGGCGGCATGCGCCAGCGGGTGATGATCGCCATGGCGCTGGCCTGTGAGCCGAAATTGCTGATCGCCGACGAGCCGACCACGGCGCTCGATGTCACGATCCAGGCTGAGATCATCGCGCTGGTAAATGATCTGAAAGAACGGTTGGGCACCGCGATCATCTGGATCACCCACGATCTCGGTGTCGTGGCGGGCATCGCCGACACGGTCCAGGTGATGTATGCCGGACGGCTGCTCGAACGCGGGCCGATCGATGCGGTGTTCGAGGACCCGCGCAGCGCTTACACGCTGGGCCTGTTGCGCTCGCTGCCACAGGCCGCCGGCACTGGCCTGGTTCCGATCGAGGGCGCGCCGCCCGACCTGCGCCACCTGCCCGATGGCGATCCGTTCGCGCCGCGTAATCCCTACGCCACGCCGCGCTGCCATCGCGAAACGCCGCCGCTGCGCCAGGCCGATGCCTCGGTCGACGGTCACCTGGTTGCGGCGTGGTACGATCTACGGCAGGCAGGTGCGCCGGGGCTGCCCACATGACCGCCAGCCCACAATCGCTGTTGCAGGTGCGCAACCTGGTCAAGAGCTATGCGGCACGCCGGGGCTTCGTGCGGACGCGCGCGGTGACGGGCCCGGCGGTGAACGATGTCAGCTTTGAGATCAGACGCGGCGAGACGCTGGGCCTGGTGGGGGAGTCCGGCAGCGGGAAGAGCACGATCGGCCGCGCCGTGACCATGTTGTCGCCGCCGGACGAGGGTGCGGTTGCGTTCGACGGCGTTGATCTGACAGCTCTGTCGGCGCGTCGGCTGAGGCGGATCAGAAAGCGCTTTCAGGTCGTCTTCCAGGACCCGTATGCCTCGCTCAGCCCGCGCATGCGGGTGGGAGAGTTCATCGCCGAACCGCTGCGCATCCATAAGGTCGGCCGGTCGCGCGCCGAAATCGCCGATCGGGTGGCCGAACTGCTGACCATGGTCGGCCTCGATCCGGCCTTCGCCAAACGCTACCCCCATCAGTTCTCCGGCGGCCAGCGCCAGCGCTTGTGCATCGCCCGCGCCATCGCCTTAAACCCGGATTTCATCGTCGCCGACGAGCCGATCTCGGCGCTGGACGTCTCGATCCAGGCGCAGGTCATCACGCTTTTGCAGTCGCTTCAGCGCGACCTCAATCTCACCTACCTCTTCATCTCCCACGATCTCAGCATCGTGCGTCACATCTGCCATCGCACGGCCGTGCTCTATCGCGGACGCATCGTCGAACTGGCGCCGACCGAGCTGTTGTTCACCGACGCGCGCCATCCCTATACCAAGGTGCTTTTGTCGGCCGTGCCGATTCCGAACCCGAAGCGGGAACGGGCGCGGCGCCATCTTTTGATGGACCCGGACTTCGACTATTCGGAGCCGAATTCATCGCTGGTCGAGGTGGCGCCCGGCCACTGGCTGGCTGCCGGCCGCGCCTAACCCGGCTAATCGAGGGGGACCCTGATCTTGCCCGAACCGCCCGTTATCGAAGCCTTCTATGGCATGTCATCGCCGTGGGCGTACCTCGGCGCCCCACGCCTGTTCGAGATCGCCGACCGCCATGGCGCTGACCTGGTGCTGCGGCCGATCCGGATCATCCAGCCGAACGGCGGCATTCCGCTGCGCACCCGGCCCATTCCCCGCCAAGTCTACCATGCGGTGGAACTGGCCCGCTGGCGCGACTTTCTCGGCACGAAGCTGAACTTAAAGCCGAAGCACTACCCCTGCCGGTCGATCGAACCGGCCGCCCATGCCGTGATCGCGGCTGCCCAGGCCGGGCTGGACGCGAGAACCTTCAGCTACTCGATCCAGCGCGGCCTGTGGGCTGAGGACCGCGATATTGCGGATACGGAGGTCTTGCAGGAACTGGCCTTGCGCGACCTTGGGCAAGAGGGCGCCGCCCTTGTCCGCGATCCGCAACCGTCTGCGGTCACGGAGGTCTTTCAGCATAACCTCGCCGACGCCGAGGCCATCGGCATCTTCGGCACGCCGACCTACGTCTTCAGGGACGAGTTGTTCTGGGGCCAGGACCGCCTCGATTTCCTGGATCGGGCCCTCGCCGCGGCGACGTAGAACCCGTTCCTCAGCCTCGGTACCAGCCTCGATCGAGTCGACCGCGCAGATGGCTTGACGCTAGATGTACTATTCGGTACATTATGTACCGAATAGTACAAAAGGGAGAGTGATCATGTCTGTAGAACAGTCCGTTGACGCAGGCGAGACCGGCGCGTTTCCCTTCGATCGGTCGCCTGAAGGCTTCGCGC
>JBCBSH010000145.1:0-11917 GCA_039819285.1 Pseudomonadota bacterium | reverse complement strand
CGTGGCATGGTCCATGCCGACATCGCTTTGCAGGAAGGTCGCAACGAAGGCGATGACCAGGTAATAGGTCAGCGCGTTGAAGCCCGACATGGCGAAGGTCAGCGCAATGCCGCGCGGCTGCTGGCGCACCGCCTCGATCAGCGGACGTTTGGCCACCTCGCCCCGCTCTTGCAGACGACGGAACGGCGGCGTTTCGCGCACCCAAAGCCGGATCGCTAGTGCCGCGAAGCAGACCAGCGCGCCGGCATAGAACGGGATGCGCCAGCCCCAGTCCTGCATCGCCTCGGCCGACAGCGCGCCGACCAGCAGCGCCACCAAGCCAGACGCCAGCAAGACGCCGATGCCGGACATCACATTGCCAAGGCTGGTCATCATCGCCCGCTGGCCCGGCCTGGCGGTTTCGAACAGCATGATGAAGGTGCCGGTGAACTCGCCACCGAGCGACAGTCCCGACAGCATGCGCGCAACAACGAACAGGATCGGCGCCGCGATGCCGACGGCCTCGTAGCTGGGCAACGAGCCTTCGATCAGCTTGGCGATGGCCATCACCAGGGCCGAGATCACCAGCGTTGCCTTACGGCCGACGCGGTCGCCGAGCCCGCCAAAGACGATCGCGCCCAGGGGCCGCGCCAGATAGGCGGCGGCGAAGATGCCGAGCGTGGCGAACAGGCTGGTCAGCGGATCGCTGGTGGGGAAGAACACTTTGGCGAGGATCGGGGCCAAGGCAAGATAGATCATGAAGTCGAACCATTCGACGACCTCACCCACCGAACTCAGCACGATGCTGGCCCTGCGGCGTTCGGGGCGGTCGGGGCGCTTGGCGTCCAATGGCTTGCCCGAGGGGCTGTCCACAGTCACTATCCTCGGCACCGATGGTGGCTGATCGGCATGTCGCGACGCTCAGACCGTACAGCCGACCAGCAATCGCAAAATCTGTCTACACCTTGGGGGCCGGGCTGGGCATGAAAAACGAGGCTAGGGTCGAGGCTGGCCGCGCGTTGACGATCGGCGCCATCGCGCTGGCGGCCTTTCTGGCAACGAGCTTAGGTTGGGACAGGGCGACGGCCGAGGAGCCCGATCGCTTCCTCGATGTCAGGCTGGGCATCGGGGCCGCCTTTTCGGTGGACGCGGCCTTCAGTGACGAAAACTGTGCCTCGGTCGATCCGGCCGCCTATTTCGGTTGCGGCATCGGGTCCGACGGTCGACCGTTCGGCGCCTATGGCGATTTCGGCTCATCGGTGCTGATCGACGCCGGGCTTGGGGTCTGGCTGCAAGACTGGCTGCGGGCGGAGGCGACGGTCAGCTATCGACCCGATCTCGGCTTTGACGGCGTGGCCAATTTCTCCAACGTGCCGAACAACACCGAACCGGTCAGGTCGGACGTGGAGAGCCTATCGGTAATGGCGACTGGCTATGTCTACCCGGCGCCGCTGCTGGCCTGGGACCTGGGGCCGGTCAACCCGTTCGTCAGCGCTGGCCTGGGCGTGGCCTACAACCACACAAGCCAGATGGATTATGAGTTCCCGACCCTCGGGCCGGGCAGCGCCACGATCACGCAAGGCGGCTCGCACACGGATTTCGCCTGGAGCCTGGGGGCCGGCCTTGATGTCGACATCGCCGAGGATTGGGTGTTGAGCCTCGCCTATCGCTACAGCGACCTGGGCGAGGTAATCACCGATCGAGGCGACATCTTGGTCATCCGCCCACCAAGGGAGTTCACCATCCCGGTCGGCGAAACCATGGCGCCCCTGCGCCTGCACGAGGTTTTTGTCAGCGTGCGCTACGCGTTCTGAAAGCGCTAGACGGCGAGGAAACGGTTGATTTGGCCGTTGATCGCCAAGCCGCTGGATCGGTAAGCCAGTGCCCGGTCGGTCAGGTGATAGGACGGGTGCGAGCGCGCTGTTGAGCGCCGGACGTTAATGATTTCCCCTGCCCGAAGATCGCCGATCGCCAGGCTGAGCGCGCGCGGGGTGATCGTGGGCAATGTCCGGCGAAACTCCGTGAAGCTTAATCCGTCCGGCCGGGCGACACAGATGCAGGGCATCGACCACTTTTTTAGGATGATGTCGCGCTCCGGCGGCCGTATCTGCCCGAGCAACGCCCGGCATTCGGCGCTGACGATCCTGCCATAGTCGGTCAGTGCGTATTCGGGCCGCAGCGGGTGACCATAGCCGGTGTTGCGCACCATGATCCCAAGCGCCTCAAGGCGCGCCAGAGTGCGGCTGAGCGCGTTGCGGCTGATCCCGGTGGCGCTGAGCAGGGTCGAAAACCGGTCGTGTTCGTGCAGCGCGGCCGCGATCGGCGCGCACCACCGATAGCCCCAAAACTCCACCGCGCGACCGACCGGCTCTGTCACATCTCGACTCCGAAACCCCGTTGACTATTTGATATACTTTTAGTACTGACGTCGAAAATGTCAACAAAACGAGGGGCCGGCCCATGTTGGATTTTCAGGACGAGATCAACTGTTCGACAGGGGTCAAGGACCTGGCCGCCGCCGTGGCCTGGTACGAGACCCAGCTTGGCTGCATGGCCTTCTTCAAGGATGAGGCGAAGGGCTGGGCCAGTCTATCGACCCCCATTCAGGGCTTCACCCTCGGCCTGGCGCAAGTGGAAAAGCCGAACCCGCAAGGCGGCTGGACCCCGACCTTCGGCGTGAACGATCTGGAGGCCGAGCGCAAGCGGCTGGAGGCCGCGGGCGTGAAGTTCGACGGCCCGACCATCGAGATCCCCCACACGGCCAAGTTCGCCACCTTCTACGACCCCGACGGCAACCCCCTGATGCTGTCGCAAAAGCTCGGGTCCCACGGGGGCGCGTGACGTGGGCAGAACCGCTCTCGCGATCGTGGCCGCCTTCGTCATCTCGATGGCCGGCAACACCGCCTACTACACCGCGACGGCAGAGGGACACCGCCTGCCTTTTACAAGCGATGAACCGTTGTTCGCCCTATTGGTCCTGTCTCACCTGGTGATGGCGATCTTCACTCTGGCCGCGATCGCCTGGTCGTCGGCCGCCCGCCACGTCACCTGGCAGACCGGCGCGCTGATCGGCGGTTTTCTGGGCGTCGTCATGTTTCTGCCGATTGGCCTGATCGTCCGCGCCGCCTGGGACGTGCCCGTGACCGTCTATTTCGGCGCCAACATCGTTGTCGCAGTCGTTATCAACGCGGCCATGGGGGCGGTCATCGCCGCCATCGCGCGGCTTGATGGTCCGCGCAGATCAGCGGCTTGACCCGAGCCACGTCGGCCGCCGCTCCACTGCAACGCGGGAGCCTACGTTCACGTCCGGGAGTGACTATGAGAAGTCAAAAAAGTCGCTCAATGCGGGCCGGTCGAACGTGTCGAAGATATTGGCCAGCGGGCCATCGGCGAAATTGGCCGCAAGGCCCTCGGGGACCGGAGGCTCCGGATCGTTCTCAGGTTCGAACGGCAAGCCAGCAAGCCCGACCGGCTCTACGTTGTCGGTTGCTCGTGCGCCGTCAGACAAGTGCCCAAAGTCAAACCTGTCTCCCAGACGGTCGAGGATAGATCGCAGGAAGCCTCCCAAATGCGAACCGCCCGGGGCCTCGATGCCGCCGCCGGTCCCATCCGGCGAAACGCGGACGACCATGTCGTTGTAGTCGAAGTCCGAGCCCTGCGCACCGGTCAGATCCTCAAAGCCGAACGTGTTGTGGCCGAACGTCCGGATGTACTCGTTGCCCTCGGGGTTGCCGTAGCCGACGACGAAGACGTCGCCATTCTGGGTCAGAAGAACGGGGGCGTAGTAGCCGCTGTCCCCGGCAATCGTCCATGACTGCGTTTCTGAGAAATTGCCGCCCTTCGTGAACAGGAAATTGGCGTCCAGATTGGCGACGACCGCGTTCTTGAACGCATCGGTGTTGCCATAGTCGACGCCCCCGACACTCCATTCGCCGGTCGTCGGATCGAGATCCATCCGGACAAAGCCGAGCGTGTTGGTATTGCCCGCGCTGCCGAAAATGTCGACATCGACCGTCGCACCGTGATCGAGATAGACGAACTCCTGATTGTGCAGCCGCTGGGCCGCGGCGAGCGTCGCGTCGTCGGTGAGGTCGTTTTCGGTTTCGGTGATCAGGGTATAGCCGCCGACGAAGACCTTATGCCTGCCATCGGGCAGTGCGGCGATGTCCACTTGCGCGTCGCGGTCGATCTCCTCATCGCGCTTAAGGACCGCGAAGTGCAATTCCAGGCCGGTTTGCAGATAGACGCTTTGGGCACCCTTCAGGAATGCGCGTCCCGCATCGTCGCGAACCGTTCCGATCGTCGCCAGGGTGGCATCCTCAATGGTCACTCCGGGGCCGATATCAACGCCGTCGCGGCTGACCAGATCCCCCTGCTCGTTCGTGGCATAGACCAAGATCACGGCGCCCTCGGACAAGGGCGAGGACCGCACGACCTGAAGATCGATCCAGTTGCCGGACGGATCATCCGGCCCGGCAGCGACCAGACCGAGACTGTCGAGATCCGGTCCCGCCCCGCCGCCGACGATGGCAAGGTCCAGGTCGGCCGCGGCCACGGTCAGGGTCAAGGCATCACTCTCCAATCCGAGAAGCGTTGCATGGCTGGCGTCAGCGGCCGCGAACTCCGACATGGTGATGGTGTATTCGCCGTTGCCCAGTTGATGGCTGGGCGTTCGCCACTGGCCATCCAGGTCGGCCGCCGTGGTCAGCGACAGGACCGTTTGGCCGTTTTGGACGAGGTCGACCTTGGCCG
Source organism: Pseudomonadota bacterium (assembly GCA_039819285.1). Classification (GTDB taxonomy): domain Bacteria; phylum Pseudomonadota; class Alphaproteobacteria; order DSM-16000; family Inquilinaceae; genus JANQGH01. The sequence goes on along the minus strand of JBCBSH010000145.1, from coordinate 7,186 downwards.
TGTTCAGGGCGCCGATCTTGTTGGTGTATTGCTTGATCCAGTCCTTGGACGCGGCGGCGCCGTCGTTCAGGCCCGTCCAGCCGAAGGCGATCTGCGCCTCCGACGTTGTGATCGTGTTCGTGTCCGCCGCAGTCTGGCCGTCCAGGGCCTGGAAGACGGTGCCGGTGGCAATCGTGCCGGCCACCGGCGCGAATGGCACCGATCCGGAAAAGGGCTTGCTGTGGGTGCCTTCCGCGACCGACGGGTTGCGTTCCAGCACATCGGGATCGAGCGTGTTTGTCGCGCCGTAAAGCAGGTTTACTGTGAACGTAATGACCGTTTCGGTCGTCACGGCCGGTCCGGCGATGGTCGCCAACCCGTCAACCGCCAGCCCGCCCTGCTGCGACCCGAAGTTGGGGTTCAGAAACTGCGGCTTGCCGTCCGGATCGTTGGCCGCCTCGTAATAGAGGTTATAGGTCTTTTTGTCCGCGCCCTCGCCGATGTTCAGCCGGTACCAGTACTTGCCTTCCTCGGGCGTCTGGAAATTCGAAATCAGCAGGTTCCCCGGCCCTTGCGAGGTATTGGGCGCGATCACGGCCGACCAGGTGCCGCCGCCCTGTCCGTCCGGGGTGTACACCAGGGTCCAGTTTTGCCATGGCGACTGGCCGACGGGGGCATCGAACGCAATGGTCGTCCAGATCGGCTCGCCACCCGTCGTCCAGCCCGTGATCATGTCGAGCGATATCGCGGTTTCTTCCGACATCACCATGCGGGCATTGGCGAAGTTGAACTTGATGTTGTTTCCGGTCGGTGTGTTGCCGTCGATGGCGACGTATCTGCCGCCGTCCGGGGCGATGTAGTTGTAGATCTCCGGCGTGACGTAGCCGGTGGGCGTTTCGTTATCGGCAAACAGTGTGATGCCGATTTCACTGACATTCTGGCCTTTGTTCGGCTCCGTCGGGTTCGAGACGTCAATCAACGGCCCGCCGACCGAATACTGCCGCATCAGATTGTCGGAATAGCCGGACCCGTAGGAGTTTGAGTTGAAGAAAAAGAACTCCGAATAGGCGTCTTGAAAATGGCTGGCGGGATCCGGCGGCGTGGTCAGGTTCTTGGAAAAGGCATAGCTTGGATCCCAATTCCAGTTCTCATTGAGATCGATCGCCGCCGTATCGAGCGGATTGAGCGACATTCCCGACGTGCCGTAAAACCCGGCCGTGAACCCGGTCAGGAAATTGGCCAGTACAGCACCCCACTGGTTGTTCTCACCTGTGTTCATGCTGTACTCGCCGGTGGCGAAGTCGGTGTTGTTCAAGATCCGATAGGGCTCGGTATCGGTCTTGCTGGCGTAAATGCCGACATCGCCCAATGTGGAGTAGATGCTGTTGGCGAGGTCGGCCGGGGTGATCTTGATAAAGCCTTTGATCTCGCTGTTGGCGGCTGGGCTCAGCCAGAAGGCGCTCTCCGCGCTGTCCCATTCCAGCGTGTAGGAGAAGAAGCCGGCATTGTGATAGACGCCGTTTGCATCAGCGGCGCCGTTGAAGAAGCCGGCAATCTCGACACTGGGATCGCTGACTTGCAGCGACGCGATGTATTTGTCCCAGTCCGAAGCCTGGAACGTGGTATTGGGCGGCACCTGCGCCAGGGCCTCCGATGGCGAGATCACGCCACGGTTCTGGCCGTTCAGCGGCCCTTCGGTGTACAGCACGGGCGTGTTGCCAGCGTCCGTGAAGGCCTGGAACAGGTCGTTGGCCGAGACCTTGTAGCCGCGCGTATCCGTACTACCGTCGCTGTAGGTGACGCTCACCTCCATCGGCAGGCCGAAGCCGTTCACCGAGGTCAGGTTCCCGACATCGTTCGCGCTGCCTTCAAGGGTGACCTCGAAACTGTCGTAGCGGAAATCTTGGTCCGCCGCGTTGCCGAAGTTGATGTCGCTTTCCTGGGTGATCACCGTCGGCAGGTTGGCCGGCTCGCCCGCCTCCCGGCTTTGAACCAGAAAGTAGATCTTGCCGCCCTTCAGTTCGGTTGGCAGGGGGATGTCGACGGTGCCGGACGATTGGACGGCGCCGTCGACGACCAGATTGTGCCAGACCGGCGCCCCATTGTTGTTGGGGTCGAAATAGACCGCGTAGGCGTAGACGCCCTGGCCGGACAGCGCGGTCTGAAGTTGCGCGCTGAGATTGACCTTCAACGTCGTCATCGTCGCCTCCCCCGGGGCCTTTTCAGCCGGCCCGCTTCGCACTGGGCGACGGCCGACCGGTGCTTAACACCAGAAATCGCGCCGCGGTTTGGGCACGCGGCCGAAGTATATCAGCGCCGTGCGAAAGAGCCATGACACGGGGCGAGATTGCGGAACCGAGGTTTATCAAATTGCGATACCGTTCCGGCTCGAAAATCTCGAACGCTGCGACCACCCGCGCCTGCCGCCCCAGGTACACTACCGCCAATCAGCCGATATAACCCATCAGCGTCGTCACGTTCCTGCCGATCCGGCGCTGATACGCCATGTCGTCGACCAGGTTGCGCGCAAGGTGAATGCCCAGGCCGCCAATCTCGCGGTCTTCCAGGGGCTTGCCGGTATCCGGCGTGTCGGCGGCCAAGGGATTGAAGGGCTTGCCGTCATCGGAGATGATCACGGTGATCCGCCGGCCCGACTTTTCGATCTTGACCTCGATTTCGTGGTCCTCGTCGTCGTCGTAGGCGTACGCGATGATGTTGCTCAGCAGTTCGTCAAAGACGATGTCGAACTTTCTTGCGACGGGCGTGGGAATGTCGTTTTCGTCGGCAAACGCGTCGAAGGCATCGACGACCTTCGCGATCTCAGCGGGATCATTGCCGATCTCGAGGCGACGTACGACGGGCGCCGCCCCTTCTGGGTCGCCGTTGAACTGAAAGGCCAGGATGGTCACGTCGTCCGTCTGCTCAACATCGCCTTCAAAGACCTCCACCGCCTCAACGGTTGCGTCCACGAGCGCCTCGGCGCTGTCCAAACCCGCCGTCTCCAAAAGGTCGGCCAGCCGCTGCTCGGTGAAGATCGTCTGGTCGCCGTCGATGGCCTCGGTAACGCCGTCGGTATAGAGGAACAAGATGTCGGCGACGTTCAGTCTGACGCGATCCTCGCGATAAACGACATCCGGCACGATCCCGACGATCGGCCCGTGCCGCTGGTCCAACTGCAACAGCGTGCCGTCCTGCCGGCGCACAAAGGGCGGGTTGTGGCCCGCATTGGTGAAAACCGTGTCGCCCGTCTTGGTGTCGACGATCGCGACGAACAGGGTCACGAACATGCTTTCATTGTTGTTCGCGCTAAGCTCGTCATTGACATGGGTGAGGATGCTGGCGGTGGAAAAGTCGTCGACCGACCGCGACTTGATTAGGGTTTTGGCGACGGCCATGAACAAGGCCGACGGCACGCCCTTTCCCGACACGTCACCGATGCAGATGCAGAACCGTTCGTCGTCGATGAAGAAAAAATCGTAAAAGTCGCCGCCGACCTCGCGGGCCGGCTTCAACACCGCGTAGACGTTGAACTCCGGACGCTCGGGAAAGGCCGGAAAGATTAACGGCACCATGCTCATCTGGATCTCGTGACCGACATCGAGCTCGCTTTGCATGCGATCCTTTGCCGCCGTCACCAGGGCCAGCGAGTTGGCCAGCCGCGAGACCATATCGTCGAAAGTTTTGCCCAGAATGCCGAGCTCGTCCCTGCCCCGCACGCCGCTTCGCTTGGTCAGGTCACCCGCCGCGATGTCCGTTGCGGTATCGGCGAGGTCGCGCGCCCGGACCAGCACGCGGCGGTGGACGAAGAAGGTCAGACCGATCAGCAGGATCAGCAACACGCCCGTTGCGACGAATATGCTCACAAGCTCTTCGTTGGCCTCGTTGCGCGCCGCCGCCAGCGCGGCCTCCGTTCGATCGCTGACGCGCTGCTGAAAGCGCGCGATCGGCGCCATAATGGCCGCCTTCGCGCGCAGATAGGGTGCGCCGTAGAGAAGGTCCTGCGCCAACTCCAGGTCCGCCGGTCCGTCTTGGGTAAAGCTGCCGGTCCCGTCGTCATACAGGCCACGCACCGCATTGAAGGCCCGTTCTTCAATGACCGTCAGCTCATCGGACAGCCGCTGGGCCTCGGCCAGCAGCGCGAACTCCTCCTCCGTGAAGCCGAGCCGCGCCATCCGGTCCTGAAAGGAGATGGCTTCGCCGGCGCTGCCGAGGTCGAGGGAGGCATCCCCGACGATCACCCGGTCCCAGAAAATGCTGCCATAGTCGTCGGGAATCGGCAGCTCACCGTTGCGGATCGCCAGGACCTGACGGAAATAGTCGGCATATCGCTCGTCGCCCGTTTGGACGAACAACCGTGCGAACCTGGTCAGGTCATCCGACGATTGGCGCAAATCGTCGGCCAATAGAATCGATTGTATCTGTCGCGCTTCCGCTGCCGCGGCCTTGTTCAGGGCATCTCTCAACTCGATGGCAAGCCACACGATCACGGCAGACATCAATAGGGTAGCGGCAAGAAACAAGCCCAGGAGATGTCGCAGTTTCATCGGCCAGATCATCGGGTTGGTCGAACGGTTGCCAGCCCCGTCGATCCAACCGGGCCGCGGCGCCAACACTCGGCCCACTGTGATACCATGGGTTGCATGAGCGGACTACCAGGGCAAATGGCCGCCGCCTGCCTCTCGACCATGACCTGCATGCCATTCGTGTAGTGATGCTTCGCTTCCCGGTGATCAACAATTCACTCGGCCGTTAGCAGAGTCTCACGAACCACGCCTCGTCTCGAACTCTGTCGAAGCGCCCACAGCACGTCCGACAGGAACGTCTCGTGTCAGAATCGAAACGGTAACCGATTGATCGCACGCCGAGTTTGAGACAATGCTGAACCGGTCGACTGATGGGAGCCAGCAATGAGCAATGACGCGATCAAAGACAGCCTGCGATTTGGCCGGCCGAAGGTTGGGGCGGTCGACGTCGTCGCGGCGTTGCAATACGCGGCGGTCGCGCCGATCGTCTATCTGGCCGAGCTTTACCTTCTCATGGGCCCGCTCGGCCTGGAGCTGTCCAGATTGGGGGCCATGTGGGGCGTGATCGCCGCCGTCTTCGTGATCCATGGCAGCCGGTCGGCAACCCTCAAGCTGGCGATCTTCCGCATGCTTGGCACGGTGTTCGGCATCGCCATCATGCTGGTCTATTTGGCGTTTTTCCCATTCCACGTCATCGGGCTTGCGGTGTGCCTGTTTGCTGGCGCGCTTCTGTGCCGGTCCCTTGGGCGCGGTGATCTGGTGATCGTCACGCTAATCACAATCGCCGTCATCATGGTCGACGCCGGCAACCCGACTTATCAGGCGGCCTGGGTCAACCCGGCCCTGCGCTTCGGCGATACCTTGATCGGCGCGCTTAGCGGGTTCCTAATTGTCGCGATCACGTCCCTGCTGGTCCGCACCGAAGGGACGGAAGACGCAAACCGTTGAGCGAGTACCGGCTTCACCGTCGAACTGAGCGGTAAAGGGGGGCGGTAGGTCGCACCCGGCGGGACACTGGGCAAAACGGTGACATGACCGTGACCGCCGCGTCGCCAAGCCGGCGTGATCCGGCAGGTGCTGCCAGGTAAGCAGTGTGGCGTGCCGCAGGGCGGTCAGCCGGGTTCAAGCAGGCCGGTCTCGGTTACCACGGCGTCGAAACGGTCCAACGGCGCGACCGTGCCCAGGGCCGTTCGGTTCAACTTACTGCGCGTGGTCAGCAGCAACGAGTGTTTCGCGCACGCCATCGCAGCGCGCTTGACCGCGATCTTCGACATATCGAAATCCATCGCCCGCCCGGTCTCGTCGACGGCCGAACAGGCGATCAGGGCGAAGTCCAGATGCAGCGATTGCAGGTACTGGACAACATCTTCACCCACCAGAGACCCGTCCCTTCCCGCCAGCCGGCCGCCCAGCACATGGACACTGTGACGCTTGGGATCGAACGCCATTGCCGCGTGCATGGAGTTGGTGAACACCGTGAACCCCTCGCGGCGCGCCAGTTCGTGGGCACAGGCCTCAATGGTGGTGCCGACATCGAGAAAGAGCGCTGCCCGATCCGGCAGCCGTTTCGCCGCCTCCGCCCCCACGATGGCTTTCTCCGGCCGCGCGATTTCACGCTTGGCGTTGTAGTCAAGGCGCGCCAGGTCCGGCACGTCGGCAGGGCCGGCGCCGCCATGGAAGCGCTGCACCCGGCCATCGCTTGACAAGGTGATGATGTCGCGCCGCACGGTCTGGGCCGAGACGCCGAACGTCGCGGCCAGACTCTCGATCGTCACGAAGCCGTTCTTGGAGATCAGATCCAGAATCGCGGCCTGGCGTTCAGAGAGGGGCTGGGGAGCCTGCACGATCGTCATCATCCGCCTTTGGTCGCTTGCCTGTCCGAATAGGGTATGCTATCTGGAAGTTATCTTACATGTTTGTCCGGACATGGTCATTAAGAAAGGGGCGCCTTGATGCACCGATTCTCCATGCTGGACGATGATACCGTATGTGTGGACGGCGCGCCGCTTGATCCAGCGCTCTGGTGCGTCAAGCCCGCCGAAGCGCCAGAGGCCGGTCGGCAGGTATCCCCGAAAGAGGCATTCCAAGCACTCTCAGAAACCAACGGCCTGCGCCATTTGGTCGTCGCGGTCATAGGCCCGCGGGAGGCTACGCCTGCTCAGGAAGCCGCGGCGGAGGCCGTGGGTCGGGCATTAGGGCAGCTTGGCCTGACGCTGATCTGTGGCGGTCGGACTGGGGTCATGCAAAGCGTTTCTGCGGGATGCAGCGCCGTCGGCGGCTTGATAATCGGGATCTTGCCGGGCAGTCATCCGGATGAGGCGAACGAGTTCGTCGGCATTCCGCTGCCGACCGGATTGGGCGAGGCCCGCAACATGGTGATCGCGAAGGCGGCCCGCGTGCTGATCGCCATCGGTGGTTCCTACGGCACGTTGAGCGAGGTGGCCTACGGCCTCCATTTTTCCAAGGCGGTCATCGGTCTGGAAGGCGCGCCGGACGTTGACGGCGTGCAGCAGGCGCCCGATGTGCCCAAGGCCATCGACCTTGCGCTGGACGCGCTAGCGGCATCGGCCGTGGAGAAATCGAAACAATCTTGTAAATTATCTGACATCAATCCGTCATGACTCCAGCGCTACGCCTGGAGGGCGTCACCAAACGGTTCGGGGACGTGGTGGCGGTCGACGACG
>JBCBSH010000144.1:0-11919 GCA_039819285.1 Pseudomonadota bacterium | reverse complement strand
TTTGATTTAGAACAACCAGCACCAGCCCAATCCCCAGACCAACACCAACACCCCCTCTTCCAAGGAAGCACCAGCACCAACCCAAAAACCAAACCAGCACCAATCGCCTTCAGGAGCCGTTCCATAACGTCTCACCAAATCACCAAACCTCAGAACTCCAAACCACCCAGCACTTACGCGCCAGCCAGCCAAAGCTCAAAGATCCAATAACTCTCAAAGACACGCTATAAACGACCCAAGTCACCAAACACTTCAGCCCGAGACCCAAACCGCCTACCGCGTATCCCTTCTCTACTCTCAGATCCAATTGTCAAATAACCGGCGGACGATCGTCCGCCGCCCGAAGCCCATCCTTTCGGAAGGCCCTCAAGGCCGAACCGTCCCGACACGACTGCCTTTGCGGCAACGCGCTGAACGGCGAAATTTCAGTATAGGTTCCCGCTGGCTTTCCGACAATCGCTTTGACCGCTTGATCCGAAAATCAAAGGTCACAGCCCTGTCACCTTGGTGCCGACGTTACCCAGCCAAGTGGCCGGCGACGCGTCGTACCGCGCGAACGACCCTGTATATAGGCGGCGGCCTTCGGGGTGTCCAGCCCCTAATCGGAAGGTTCCGCAAAAAGACCGGCGACCGAGTTCAGATCACGCCTAACATTTTGAGTTCTCTCAACATTTCCGGCGGCAACCGATCGCCATCTCCGGCCTCGACCGTGGTTTCCAGGTCAGCGGGAGCATCCGACCGTGCGAGATAGCGCCAGCCCTGCATGGGTCGATGCGGTCGCGACTCGGTCAGCATCAGAAGCGGATCATAATGCAGCCGACAAAAGGCCCGCCCCTCGTCGTCGACCTCGTCGACGAGATCGAGAATGCGCTGGCGAACCTGGATGAAGCCCTTGACGATCCAGTAGATCGAGCCACCGGCACAGACCTCGACCGCGCGTCGCGGCTTGCGCCTGGTATAGCCGTAGACCACCGTGCGCCCGCCGATCTCATGCCGCCTGCCCTTCTGCAGTCGCTTCAGATGGTCGACGTCCGAGACCCCCACAGCCATTTTCAGAAGATGTACCGTCATCACTAAAGAACCATGCTAGCCGGGCAAGCCCAGCAATCGCCACCAAAGAAAATCGAGCGGCCACAGCAGCACGACCGTCAACACCGCCATGACGACCAGCGACCGGGTGGCCGCCGCCAAGCTGACGCCGGTCAAGGTCAGGGCCACCATCATCGGCGGCACCTGATAGGGCAACACCGCCGTGGAGAAACCCACCACATACGCCATCAGCACATCAACAAGCGGCCATCCGGCCGAGACCGCCAGTTCCGGTGCCACCGGCGTCAGCACGGCGCCAACACCGGGCATCGTCGCGATCAGCCCGACGCCCGACGCGGTGGCACTGAGTGCTGCGAAGTTCGCCGCGTCCGCACCCGGGCGCAAGGGCAGAATGGCCAGCAACTCCGTTGAAAACAGCACGCCCAGCCCGCTGGCCGCAACATAGGCGCCGAGCCCCAGCATGCCGCCGACATAGAAGATAGGTGCGGTGTTCAGCCGAGCAAAGCTGTCTCGGTGCAGGATGCCAACCCCTGGCAGCAGGCAGATCAGCGCAGCGGCAAGCCCAATCCAGGCCGGCGAGATGCCGTGCCAGAAATCCGTCGCCCAAAGCGCAAGCGTTATCAGCAGCACGAACGACAGCCTCCGGCCGGCCGGTGTCAGTTTCACTGGCTCTCGTTCGATCCGTGCGCCCGACAACTTGTCCGGAAATAGAACGAGGATGACCGGGACGATCAGCGCACCCCTCAACGCGCCAAGGACGGGAAAATGCAGCACGAAATAGGCGGCGTAACGGAGTTGGATGTCCAGCAGCGCGTCGGCGGCGCCGGCCAATACCATGTTCGGCACATTGGCGGGCAGGATGGTCGCCGGAACCAGATAGGTCGCCAAGACGGTGGCCAGCACCATGCCGGTACGGCCCTTGCGACCGCGCTCGAACCCCAGCCGGTCTGCTAGCGCAAGAACAATCGGTACCAGCAGCAACACGCGGCCCATGGTCGAAGGCAGGACAAAGGCGAGTGCGATCCCAACCAGAACCAGGCCGGCGATAAGGCGTGGATAAGAACCGCTGAGCCGGACCACCATGGCCTCGGCCAAACGTGCGCCCAGGCCGGTCTGATTGACTGCGGCCCCCAGCACGACACCGGCGAAGACCAGCCAGAAAGCGGTCGAGGCGAAGCCGGAGAAGATGACCGATGCCGGGGCAGCCGCCAGCAACATCGCGGCTGCCAGGAAGATGAGCGAGGTGACGTATTCCGGCAGCAGCCCTGTCGCCCAAAAGCCGATCGTGAACACCGTCAGCGACGCTGCCAGGCCGATTTGGGGCGAGAAACCGACCATCGACGGAAAGGCGGCCAAAAGAATGGCCAACAGCAGGATGACGGACGCCGTGATCGCGGCCCGACTGGTCAGCGATGGCAAACGATCAGCCCGCCTTCGCCAGCAAGGCCTGAGCCGCCTTGGAGACCGGCGGTCGACCGATCGCGTCGACCACAAAACGCGTTGCGTTCAGCAGGCGGTCCATATCGACCCCCGTTTCCAGCCCCAAGCCCTGGGCCATGTAAACAACGTCTTCGGTCGCCACGTTGCCGCTGGCGCCCTTCGCATAAGGGCAGCCGCCAAGGCCCGCGATGGAGCTGTCGACGATGCGCACCCCTTCCTCAAAGGCGGCGTAGAGATTGGCCAACGCCTGGCCATAGGTGTCGTGGAAATGGGCCGCCAACCGTTCGGTCGGCACCGTCTCGGCAACATGGCGGATCAAGGACGCGGCCTTGCCCGGCGTACCGACGCCGATGGTATCGCCCAGGCTGATCTCGCGGCAACCGAGTGCTACCAGCTCACCCGCCACCCAACCGACCTTGCCGGGATCGATCACGCCTTCGTAGGGGCAGCCAAGCACGCAGGATATGTACCCCCGCAGCCGCACGTCGGCTTCGGCCGCCATGGCGGCGACCTCCGCAAAGCGGCTCAGGCTCTCGGCGATCGAACAGTTGATGTTGCGTTGGCTAAAGGTCTCGGATGCCGCACCGAAGATGGCGACTTCCTGAACGCCCGCTGCTATGGCGTCGGCCATGCCGCGGGCATTGGGTACCAGCGTCGGGTAGCGCACGCCCGGCCGTTTATCGATGGCGGCGAAGACGGCGGCGGAGTCCGCCATCTGCGGCACCCATTTCGGCGACACGAAAGCGCCGGCCTCGATCGCCGGCAGTCCAGCGTCGGTCAGTCGATCGATCAGCGCGACCTTGGTTGCCAGCGACAGTGCGGTCGGCTCGTTTTGCAGGCCGTCGCGAGGACCGACCTCGACAATGGTGATGCGGTCACTCACCGGCTAACTCGTTCCTCAACCTGTCCTTCAGGTCGTCCGGCAGTTCGGTCCAGTCGATATCCAGCAATGCGGCCTGCAGGGACCAGAGCAAGTTGAGGCTGACGGACTGGGGTCGAGAGGCCTTCACCTTGGCGTAGGAGGCGACGGGACCAGCGCGGCGCAGATCGGCCTCTGTCACGAGTCCCACCTCGATCAGCCAGGCGGCGGAACGAGGACCGATGTTGCGCAAGCTTCCGATCGGTCGTTCGTCAGACACCGTCATGCGCCGATTTCAAATCCAACCAGCTCGACACCCTCGTCGACCTGGTCGCCGGCCCGATAGGGCAGACGTCCGATCATGCCGTCGGCCGGCGCCTTCACCGTGTGCTCCATTTTCATGGCTTCCAGGACCAACAGCGCCTGGCCCCGTGTGACGGCATCGCCTTCCGCGACAAGTACGGTGACGATTTTGCCGGGCATCGGCGACGCCAGGGATCCTGTCGCCGCGTCGTCGATGTCGGCCCTGGCGATCGGGTCGTCGAGGGTGAATTGGAAGTCGCCGGTCTCAGTCAGAATGGTCAGATCCAGCCCGTCGCGGAGGAAGGTCGCGCGCGTCCTTCGGCCGTCGATCGTCGCTGTTAGATCGCTCTGCTGCAGATTGCCCGTGACTTGGTACGTGGTTCCGTCAATGACCATGCGCTGGTCGCCGCCATGACGAACAGTGACAGCAAGATCGCGATCACCATCCGACAGAGATAGCGCTTCGTCGAAAAGCCCATTGAGGCGCCAGCCATCGGTCGCCGACCAGGGGTCTGTCCGGCTGCCGGCCGCTGACGATCGTCGATCCAGCGTCACACCAAGCACCGCCAGTAGGATCGCCTCGGCCGGCGCCGCCTCAGGCTCGGGCAACAAGGTGCCCCTGAAACGTTCGATGAAACCGGTGTCCAGATCCGGATCGCCGCGCCCTGGCGAGAAAGCCTGATGTCGGATGATGCGGCGCAGAAAGCCGAGATTGGTCGCGGGGCCCGCGACCTTGGTCTGGGACAGCGCATGGCCAAGCCGGCGGCAGGCCGTCGGCCGGTCCGGCCCGTGCACGATCAGCTTGGCGATCATCGGGTCGTAATGCGGTGTGATCGCATCGCCGGCGCGCACACCGGTATCGACCCGAACGCCGCCCCCCTCCTCCGGGAACGCCAGAAACCGCAGGCGTCCGGGTGCCGGCAGGAAGTCGTTGTCTGGGTCTTCGGCGTAAAACCTGACTTCGATGGCGTGACCATTGATCGCCAGGTTTTCTTGACCGAGAGACAGGGGCCGGCCCTCGGCCACAAGCAACTGCCATTCAACAAGATCGAGGCCGGTGATCATCTCGGTGACCGGATGTTCGACCTGCAGGCGTGTGTTCATCTCCATGAAATAGAAGGCGCCGTCTTGATCTAGCAGGAACTCCACGGTGCCTGCCCCGACATATCCAATGGCCTTGGCGGCCGCGACCGTCGCCTCGCCCATGCGCCGGCGCAGATCGTCCGTCATGCCGGGCGCCGGCGCTTCTTCGATCACTTTCTGGTGCCGGCGCTGGATCGAGCAGTCGCGTTCGAACAGGTAGACGGCATTGCCGTGGCTGTCAGCGAAGACCTGGACCTCGACATGGCGCGGTCGGGCCAGATACTTCTCGATCAGGACCCGATCATCGCCGAAACCAGACATGGCCTCGCGTTGCGCACCGGCCAATTGGTCGGCAAAGCTGTCGGCGGTATCAACCACCCGCATGCCCTTGCCGCCCCCGCCCGCCGAGGCCTTGATCAGAACCGGATAGCCGATTTCCTCGGCGGCGGCTGCCAGGATCTCGTGCGCTTGATCGTCGCCGTGATAGCCCGGAACGAGCGGTACGCCGGCGTCCGCCATCAGCGCCTTCGCCTGGCTCTTGCCGCCCATGGCACGGATCGCACCCGGCGGTGGACCGATGAAGGTCAGCCCCGCCGCCGCGCAGGCCTCGGCGAAATCGGCGTTCTCCGCGAGAAAGCCATAACCCGGATGCACGGCGTCGGCGCTGGTGGCCTTCGCCGCCTCCAGAATACGGCCGGCGCGCAGATAGCTCTCGGATGCAGGCGCCGGTCCGATCGCAACGGCTGTATCGGCCATTTCGACGTGGAGGGCGCCGGCGTCGGCCTCACTGTAGACCGCGACCGTGCGGTAGCCGATGCGGCGCGCGGTGCGGATCACGCGGCAGGCGATCTCGCCCCGATTGGCGATCAGGATCGTGTGCATCAGCCCCTGGTCCGCCGATCGCCGGCCCGCACCCAAACCGGTGGCCGCTTTTCCAGAAACGCCGTCAGGCCCTCCTGCCCTTCGGCCCCGGCGCGGATCACGGCGATGCGGCGGGCGGTTTCGTCCAGCACCTCGGCGGGATCGCGATCGGCCACCAGCGCGACGAGCAATTTTGCCTCGCGCTGGGCTTCGGGGCCGCCCTGGCGCAGAGCATCGACAATGCCGCCGATGACGGCGTCCAAGGCATCCTCGGCCGCGACCTCGTGCACCAGACCGAGGCGATGCGCCTCAACAGCGCCGAAGCGTTCGGCCGTTTGGACGTAGCGGCGTGCCGCCCTCGGGCCGATCGCGCGGACGATGTATGGGCTGATCACGGCCGGCACGATGCCAAGCTTGACCTCCGATAGGCAAAAGCTGGCACGGTCCGACGCCACCGCGATGTCGCAGCAGGCGACCAGACCGACGCCGCCGCCGAAGGCAGCACCTTGGACACGGGCGATCGTCGGCTTCGGGCAGGTGTCGATGGTTTGCATCAGGCCCGCCAGCGCCTTGGCGTCGGCCACGTTCTCGGCCTCGGAATAGCCCGCCATGCGGCGCATCCAATTCAGGTCGGCGCCGGCGGAAAAGCTTTTGCCCTCGGCGGCCAGGATGACGACCCGCACGGAAGGGTTGGCGCCAACGTCATGGAAGGCAGCCGTCAGATCCGCGATCAGCGCGTCGTCGAACGCGTTATGGACCTCTCCGCGCACAAGGGTGACGTTGGCGATGTCGTCGGCGATCGTGACGTCTAGGGCGGCCATGGACTCACATCCTGAAGACGCCGAAGCGGCCGCGTTCGATCGGCGCGTTCAAGGTCGCGGCAAGCGACAGGGCCAGCACCGTGCGGCTTTCGGCCGGGTCGAGGATTCCGTCATCCCAGAGCCGGGCGCTGGCATAATAGGGATGGCCCTGATGGTCGTATTGGTCGAGGATCGGCGCCTTGAACGCCGCCTCCTCTTCGTCGCTCCAAGTGTCGCCGCCCACCTCCATCCGGTCACGCCTGACCTGGGCCAGCACGCTGGCGGCCTGTTCCCCGCCCATCACCGAAATGCGTGCGCCCGGCCACATCCATAAGAGGCGCGGGCCGTAGGCGCGGCCACACATGCCGTAATTGCCAGCGCCGAAACTGCCGCCCAGGATCATGGTAATCTTCGGCACGCCGGCGCAGGCCACGGCGGTGACCATCTTCGCACCGTCCTTGGCGATGCCGCCGGCCTCGTATTTCCGGCCGATCATGAAGCCGGTGATGTTTTGCAGGAAGACGAGCGGAATGCCGCGCTGGTCGCACAGCTCAATGAAATGGGCTCCCTTCAAGGCGCTTTCGGAGAACAGGATGCCGTTGTTGGCCACAATGCCGACCGGCATGCCGTGGATATGGGCAAAGCCGGTTACCAAGGTCGTGCCGTAAAGCTGCTTGAACTCGTCGAATACGCTGCCGTCGACGATACGGGCGATCACCTCCCGCACGTCGTAAGGCTTACGTAGATCGGTGCCGACAATGCCGTAGATTTCCCGCGGGTCGTAGAGCGGGGGTTCCGGGTCGCGCAGGACAGGGCCTGATGGCTTTGACCGGTTCAAGGTGCCGACAATACGCCGCGCGATGGCCAGCGCGTGGGCGTCGTCGCGGGCGTAGTGGTCGGTGACGCCGGAGACCTTGGCGTGTATGTCGGCGCCGCCGAGCTCCTCCGCCGAGACCACCTCGCCCGTCGCCGCCTTCACGAGCGGCGGGCCGCCGAGGAAGATTGTGCCCTGCCCTTTCACGATGATGCTCTCGTCCGACATGGCCGGCACATAGGCGCCGCCCGCCGTGCAACTGCCCATCACGATGGCGATCTGCGGGATGCCGTCACCGGACAGGCGGGCCTGGTTAAAGAAGATGCGGCCGAAATGGTCACGATCGGGGAAGACCTCGTCCTGGCGCGGCAGAAAGGCGCCGCCGGAATCGACCAGATAAATGCAAGGCAGCCGGTTTTCCCGCGCAATCTCTTGCGCCCGGATATGTTTCTTCACCGTTAGCGGGTAATAGGTGCCGCCCTTCACTGTCGCGTCATTGGCGACGATCACGCAGTCCGTGCCGTGCACCCGCCCGATGCCGGTGATGATGCCGGCGGCCGGCACGACATCGTCGTAGACCTCATAAGCGGCAAACTGGCTCAGCTCCAAAAACGGCGCGCCAGGATCAATCAACCGGTCCACACGGTCGCGGGGCAGAAGTTTGCCGCGCCCAGTATGCCGCTCCCGCGCCCTATGGCCGCCCCCTTCGCGGATCACAGCCGCCTTCGCCTCCAGATCGTCGACCAGGGCCTCCATGGCCGCCTGGTTGCGGCGATAATCCTCCGATCGGGTGTCGACGGCGGATTTGATGGTGGTCATGCAACCTCGGCGGAACGGGCGACGGAGAGTCGATCGGGCAACATCCTGTCGCCGGCACGCCTAACCGTCCAGGCAAAAGCGTGCATGGCACCGGTGCCGAGTTTCGGCCGGTTCAGCATTGCATCGCCGCGCGATCCAGCCGACCTTGGCTTTATGACAGCGACCATGACCGCCCCTGCCCTGCCCAACCTCGATGAACTTGAGGATGCGGCTACCCTCATCCGCCCAATCCTGCCGCCGACACCTCAGATACGCTGGCCGCTCTTGTGCCAGCGCACGGGCGCGGACGTTTGCGTCAAGCACGAGAACCATCTGCCGGTCGGCGCGTTCAAGGTGCGCGGCGGCCTGGTCTACATCGACGACCTTAAGCGCCGCCAGCCGGACTGCCCCGGCATCGTCAGCGCCACGCGCGGCAATCACGGACAGTCGCTGGCCTTCGCCTGCGCCCGGCACGGCCTGCCCTGCACGATCGTCGTGCCCCACGGCAACAGCCGCGAGAAGAATGCGGCCATGGAAGCTCTGGGTGCTGAATTGGTGGAGCATGGGAAGGATTTCCAAGACGCCGTGGACCATCTGGACACGCTGGTGACCGAGCGCGGGCTTCACCGCGTGCCCAGCTTCCACCCGTTGCTGGTGCGCGGCGTGGGCACATACTCGCTGGAATTCCTGCGCGCGCAACCGGACCTGGACGTTGTCTACGTGCCCATCGGCCTCGGCTCCGGCATTTGCGGCATGATCGCCGCCCGCGAGGCGCTGGGCCTCACGACCGAGATCGTCGGCGTCGTCTCAACCGGCGCCCCCTGCTACGCCCTCTCCTTCGCCCAAGGCCACCCAGTCTCGACGAACCAGGCCGCCACGCACCTCGCCGACGGCATGGCTTGCCGCACCCCGGTCGCCGAGGCGGTGGCCATCATCAACGCTCATACGGCGAGGATCGTGCGAGTGACCGATGACGAAATCGCCGAGGCCATGCGAGCCTTCTTCACCGACACGCACAATGTGGCGGAGGGGGCCGGGGCCGCAGGGCTGGCGGCACTGATCCAGGAACGCGAGCGCCAGCGAGGTCGGAATGTCGGCGTGGTGATGACGGGCGGAAATGTGGACGCACCGGTCTTTGGGAGTGTCCTGAACGGCTGCCCAGCGCCCGTCACGTGACTGTCGCCGCCGCGCTGACAATTCGCGTGGCTTGCCGCACCTTGGTCGCTGGACTATGGCCATCGTCACCGCGCAAGCTGCGCGAACTGGTTCGCGGTTCGGTGGGCTAGGCGTCGCATCCCAGTCGGGCGGAACAACAAGCTATCGCCGGAACTCAAAAGGGGATTGCAATGGACGACCGGGATAAGCCGGTTCTATGTTTGACGTTCGACAACATGGGCGAAGCACGCAACGTGTTTCTCGGGAAATCGGCCGTCCCCGATCCTGATGCGCCCGGCATTAGGGTTGGTTTTCCGAACATCCTTCGCCTGCTTCAGACACACGATTTGCACGCAACATTCTTCGTCGAAGGCTGGAGCGCCCTCCACTACGGCGACACGATCGAGTCGCTGCTGATTGGTGGTCACGAAATTGGTCTCCATGGTTGGATTCACGAGACGTTCGCGGATCTGCCCGCACTGACCGCCAGGCAGTTTGTGAATGACGGTTTGCAGACATTGAAGCTGCGCGGCGTCCAGCCAGCCGGGTTTCGCGCGCCCGGCGGCAGGATTGGTCCCTATGGCCACCAGATTCTGGGAGAGGCCGGCTTCGTCTTTGACAGCAGCGTCGACACTGCGATGCCACCCGATGTTCCAGCGATAGTTGACGACTATGCAGGCGACGGCATCAAGCGGTTGCCAAGCGGCCTGGTCAACATTCCTTGGCAATGGTTCATGATCGATGCGGTCCACTACTCTCTTGCCAGGAACGGCTTTCGCGATCCGGACGACCTAGCTGGCTTTTGGAGCAAGATCATCCGCAATGTCGCGCGCGAAAGGGGCTTTTTGACCATCATTTGTCACGCCCATGTCACGGGCGTCGACGCCCACCGACTGTCCGCTCTCGAAAAGATCCTAAAACTCGCGTTGGCACTCGACTTCAGAGTTGTTCCCGGAAATCAGGCCGTGCGCCTCGCTACCGGTGCAGCCTGAACATCAGTACGCATCGACGTGCCAACTGCCGGCAACAGACAGCCAAAAAGCCGCGACAAAGATTCTCATCCTCTCACTCCGCCAAGTAGTCATGCACCACCTCACCCAGCCCCAGGGTCAGGTCGGTCTGGATGTGGACGCCGGAGATGACCTCCAGGACGGGCAAGTTGGCCACGGGGGCTAGCGCGTGGCGGTGCAGTTCCAGGGCCGCCGGTCCGCGCCAGGCGCCCTTCACGGTCAGATCCTCATAGAAGTAGCGGACCAGTTGGCACACCTTCGGGCTGCAATCGACGTCCGGAATGATCTTTAGCAGGAAGTTTGGCGCCTCCAGGGCCGTTTTCATCGCGCCCAGATCGGTGGTTTCATGTTTATAGCCCATCGTGCCTGTGGCGACCCGCACCGGACCGTAGTTCAGCGTTCCCAGCAGCGTGTCCTTCTCCACCGTCAGCGTCGGCTCGGCCAGCTTCTTTGGAAATCCCCAGATTTCGCGGCCGCCGGATATCGGTGATTCCTCGTTCAGATACATGCCATGGACGAACCCGCCCAATTGGCCTTCGAACTCGACCGCGATCACCTGCCCTGACTCGCAAAAGGCGCCCCAGCCGGTGGAATCCGGCATCTTGATGAACTCGTACTTCACCAGCGGGTCCCTGATCTCCAGCGGCTCAGGCACGACCTGGCGCAACGCCTCCGGGTAGGTTCGGTAGGTGACGATAAAGAACTCACGATCGACGAACCGGTATGGGCCCTTCGGGTAGGACGGGCTGGTCAGGGGCATCGAAAACGCCCGTTCTCTCACGTCACTGGCTTTCATGACCGTGGTCTCGCTTGCCGTTTCTGATGGATGACCACTGTCGCCGACAATGACGACGAGGCCAACCATCATTAGCTGCACCTCGGCCACAACGAGAACGGTATCCGGGCAAGCAACGCGTTCCCCGATTGAAGCTGCCTGGAACGCTCTCCTCCTCGGCTGTATTCTGCGTCCAGCACCGCGACCGCGAACGAAGACCTAAGAGGCCAGCTATGCTCTCAAGACGCACCCTGATCGGCGCCACGATGGCGCTAGCGGTTCTTTGGGCCGGCCCTGCAGCGCTGGCCCAGGACCCGCCGATTCAACTCGGTGCCCTCTATAACACCTCGGGACCACAGACTTTCTTCGACGCCCCAGCGCTTCACGGCGCGAGACTGGCCGCCGAAACCATCAACGCGTCGGGTGGCGTGCTGGGGCGGTCGCTCGAACTGATCGAGGTCGACGGCGATAGCGACGCGGATGCCTGGACGACATTGGTACCGGCGGCCTTGCGCGAACATCCCAGGATCTCGGCGCTGTTCGGCCTGTCAGACAGCAACAACGCGCTTGCGGCCGGCCGCGCCTCGGCCGCCGCGTCGCACGTGTTTGTCACCAGCGGCGCAACGTCGCCGCGCCTGCCGGAACAAGTGCCGACCTACCTTTTCCTGGCCGCCTTCGGGGACAATGTCCAGGCAGCGGCGGCGGCAGAATTCGCCTTTGGCCGGCTGGACGCGCGCAATGCGCTGATCCTGTTCGATCCGGACCACATCTACACGCGGCTGCTGCACGGCTATTTCACGACCACATTTCAAGGCCTGGGCGGCTCGGTGGCCGCCAGCGAAGCGATTGCGCCGCGCAGCACAAACCCGAGTGTTCCAGAGATCGGCGGCGCTGACCTGGTTTTCCTGAGCGTGGAGTCCGCCGACGACGCTGCGGTAATGATCCCGATCATCAGGGCGAGCGGCTTCACG
>JBCBSH010000143.1:0-11973 GCA_039819285.1 Pseudomonadota bacterium | reverse complement strand
GGTGACCATGAACTAGGCAGGCGGCGAGCACGCGGCTCGGGTATACCTGTCGACATGAACGGGATGCGGCCGGAGAAACGGCCTTGCTGAGATATGGTGTTAGGCGGCTACTGGGTTTGATCCCGGTGCTGCTCGCGGCCGTCATCCTGACCTTTCTAGCCAATCAGGCGGTGCCGGGCGACCCGATCACCGGCCTGTTGAGCGACCAATCCGGCGACGCGGCCTTGGAGGCAAGGCTGCGCGCCGCCTATGGTCTCGATCGACCCTTGTGGCAGCAGTTCGTCGACTACATTCTCGGCGTCCTGCAGGGCGATTTCGGCCTGTCGTTCCGGTTTGCACAGATGCCGGTGATCGACATTATCGGCGAGGGGCTTTTGATCAGCCCGGTGCTGGCCCTGTCGGCGCTGGCGATCGCCTTTCCACTCGGCATGCTGCTGGGCACGATCGCCGCCATTCGCCAGAATTCGTGGGTCGACACGTCGATCATCCTGATACTGGTCGCAGGGATCTCGGTGCCGAATTTCGCGCTCGCCTCGTTCCTGGTTTACATCTTCGCGCTTCAGCTTGACTGGGTACCGGTGGCCGGCTGGGGCTCGTTCAGTCAGGCGATCATCCCGATCACGCTGCTCATCGTGCCGACCTCGGCCTATATCGCGCGGCTGAACCGGACCTACATGCTGGAGGTGTTGCGCACGGACTATATCCGCACCGCGCGCGCCAAGGGTCTGCGCGAAAAGATCGTGATTTGGCGCCACGCAGTGCGCAACACGCTGGTGCCGCTGTTGACCACCGTCGGCATCATTCTCGGCGGCCTGTTGAGTGGCACGTTCGTGGTCGAGACGATCTTCAATATTCCGGGCCTCGGCAGTCTCGCCATCCAGGCGATCTTCGCCCGCGACTATCCGGTGACAATGGCGATCGTGCTGCTGTTCACGGTGTTCTATGCCGGCATCAACCTGATCGTCGATCTGCTCTACAGCGCGATCGACCCGCGAATTAGGCTGGGGGACCTGACGGCATGAGGCAGGTGCCAGTCATAGGGCCCATCCGACGCGGCCTCCATTCCGACTTTGCGCTGCGCTTCCGGCGCAGTCGCAACGCCATGATTGGCTCGGTGCTGGTGTCGATCGTGCTGGTGATTGCGATCTTTGCACCGTGGCTGGCGCCCTACGACTACGAGCAGATCAACATGCTGGCGATCTGGCGGCCGCCGGGCGGCGAGCATTTGCTGGGCACCGACGCGCTGGGCCGCGACGTCTTCAGCCGAATTCTCATTGGCGCGCGCGTTTCGCTGACCGTCGCCGGTTCCGTGCTCGCCATCACGCTGACGATCGGCGTCACGCTGGGCATGATTGCCGGCTATTTCGGCGGCTGGGCCGAGACCATCATCATGCGCACCGTCGACATCATCTTTGCCTTCCCGGAGCTGATCTTGGCGATCCTGGTCGCCGCCGTGCTCGGCACCGGCACGACGACAGTCATCATTGCCTTGTCCCTGGTTTGGTGGCCCGGCATCGCGCGCCTGACGCGCTCGCTGGTGTTATCCCTGCGCGAGGAGATGTTCGTCGATGCCGCGATCGCCAGCGGCACGCGGTCCTGGCGCATCCTGCTGCGCCATCTTCTGCCCAACATCGCCTCGCCGATCATCGTGCGCGCCTCGGTCGGGGTCGGCTTCATCATCATGGCCGAGGCGACCTTGAGCTTTCTCGGCATCGGCGTGCAGGAGCCGACGCCGACCTGGGGCGGCATGATCCGCGACGGGCTGGCGGCGCTGCGCACCGACCCGCATCTGGCGCTGTTCACCAGCCTGGCGCTGGCCATCACGATCATCGGCTTCAACCTGCTGGGCGACGGGCTGCGCGATCTGCTTGACCCGAAGGTGCGCGACCAATGAGCACGCGCGAGCCGCTGCTGAAGGTCGACGGCCTGACGGTCGAATTCGCGACCTTGCGCCACCGGCTAAGAGTCTTGGAGGATGTCAGTCTCACAGTGAATTCCGGTGAAATCGTCGGGCTGGTGGGCGAGAGCGGGTCCGGCAAGTCCGTCACCGCCATGTCGGTCATGGGCCTGTTGCCGGACATTGCGGGCGTTGCCAGCGGTTCGATCCGCTTCGACGGCACCGAGCTGACCGGCCTGTCGCGCAAGGCGATGCGCGAGATGCGCGGCCGCGACATGGCGATGATCTTCCAGGAACCGATGACCAGCCTGAACCCGGTCCACACGGTCAGCTTTCAGATCGGCGAGGTTTTGGCCGAGCATTTCGGTGCCACACCGGCCCAAGCCCACGCCAAGGCGGTGGAATTGATGGCGGCCGTCGGCATCCCCGACGCGGCACGGCGGGCTCTGGACTATCCACACCAGCTCAGCGGCGGTATGCGCCAGCGGGTGATGATCGCCATGGCCATGGCGTGCCAGCCTAAGCTCTTGTTGGCCGACGAGCCTACGACCGCGCTCGATGTCACGATCCAGGCGCAGATCCTGGACCTGATGCGCTCGCTGCGCGACCAGTTCAACATGGCGATTCTGATGATCACCCATGATCTCGGCGTCATCGCCCAAATGGCGGAGCGGGTCGTGGTCATGTATGCCGGCCAGGTGGTTGAGGAGGGCACGGCGGCGCAGATCTTCGACCGGCCAGCCCATCCCTACACGCGGCTTCTGATCCGCTCGATACCCTCGGCGCGGCATAAGTCCGCGCGGCTCGACGCCATTCCGGGTAGCACGCCGTCGGCCCACGCCTTTCCGCAAGGCTGCCGCTTCCACCCGCGCTGCCCCAAAGCCGTGGACCGCTGCCGGACTGAAACGCAGGCGCTGCATGCCCTGCCGGAGGGGCGGTCGAGCCGCTGTTGGCGTTCGCTGGAGGCACTGGAAGACGCCATGGCCGCGTCATGACCTCGGCCCTGCTAGAAGTCCAGGACCTGACAAAGCAGTTCGTCGTCGAACGCTCGCTGCTCGGCGCCCAGCGCGCCACGCTACGGGCCGTCCACAACGTGTCCTTCAAGATGGCGCCGGGCGAGACCCTCGGCATCGTTGGCGAAAGCGGCTGTGGCAAGACCACTCTGGGTCGCCTGATCTTGCGGCTGCTTGACCCCACCGAAGGCAACATCCGATTCGATGGCCGGGACATCACACACCTGTCCCTTCGCCAAATGCGGGGTCTGCGTCAGGACATTCAGGTCGTGTTTCAGGACCCGTACTCGTCGCTGAACCCGCGCCTGACAGTCCGTGCCATCATCGGCGAGCCCCTGTCCAACTTCGGCTTCAGCGCGGCGGAGATCACACGCCGGGTCGGCGAGGTGATGGAGGTGGTCGGCCTGCAGCCGGACACGATGGACCGCAACCCGCACGCCTTCAGCGGCGGCCAGCGCCAGCGCATTGGCATTGCCAGGGCGCTGGCCCTACGGCCCAAGCTGATCGTCTGCGACGAGGCGGTCTCGGCGCTCGACGTATCGATCCAGGCCCAAATCCTGAACCTGCTGGCCGACATTCAGCAGGAGTTTGGCCTAACCCTGCTGTTCATCTCGCACAATCTGGGCGTCATCCGCCATGTCAGTCACCGGATCGCCGTGATGTATCTGGGCGAGATCGTTGAGCTGGCGACGGAGCGGGACCTGTTTGAAAACCCGCTGCACCCTTACACGCGCGCGCTGATTTCTGCCGTACCTGAAGCCGATATCCATGAGCGGACCGAGCGTGTGCCACTGGACGGCGAGATCCCCAGCCCGGTCAACCCGCCGCCCGGCTGCCCGTTTCACACGCGCTGCCCGATCGCGCGGCCGCGCTGCGGAAGTCATCTGCCCGACTATCGCGAATGGTCGCCCGGGCGGATGGTCCGCTGTCACTTTCCGGGCGAAGCCATGCCCACATTAGCTGAAACCGCCACCGAGAGAGCCCTCTTATGACCAACGCCTGTATCGAACGGACCCATTACTTTGCCAAGCCGGGCCGGGCGACGGAGGTCTTGGAGGCGCGTCGCGCCGCCAGCCTTGTGCGCACGGCGATTGGCCTGCCGGCCGGCCGCATTTCACAGCGGGCTGAGGGGTCGGATCCGGGACCGGACGTGGAGTGGGAATGCCGTTTCACCGATCGCGCCGCTCGCGATGCAGATCTTGCCGCCAGGGCAGCCAGCCCGGAGTTCGAAGCGGCGCGCAGCCATATGTCCTCGCTAATAGACAAGTTCGAACGCCACGTGCTGGAAGTCGCGAACGATCCCGACACGCTGATCGATTTGACAGATTGGCCTATGGCACCAGAGGCGGTCACGTTTGCCGGCCCGCGCGGAACCTTGACTGGGTTTCTTTACCTGCCGCCCGGCGATGGCCCGTTTCCCTGCATGGTCACCAACCATGGCAGCGGGCTGACCAGCGAGACAAAGGACATCTGCAAGCCCTCGGTCGCCGCGACCCTGCTGCAATGGGGCGTTGCCTGCTTGTATCCGCACCGATGGGGATACGGCCGATCCGACGGGCTTTATTGGCGGGACGAAGTGACAGCGCAATACGGGACGGACGACTACGACACCCAGCTACGCGCGCGGCTTGACTCTGAAGCCAATGACGTCGTGGCGGCGCTCTCCTATGCCAAATCGCGGCCCGAGGTCGATGCCGATCGGATCGGTGTCATGGGCAGTTCCTTTGGCGGTACGGTTTCTTTGTTGGCGGCAACCAAGGAACCGGGCTTCCGCTGCATGATCGACTTCGCGGGGGCGGCGATGAATTGGGAGCGCGCGCCAAAGCTGCGTTCTCACATGATCGAGGCGGCAAGCAGCCTGACCCAACCATCCTTCTTCATCCAGGCCGAAAACGACTATTCGATCGGGCCGACCAAGGACATCGCCGCTGCGTTGAAGGGCAGCGCCTTGCCGGTCGAGAGCCACATCTTCCCGACATTCGGGGTCACGGATGAAGAAGGACACTTGTTCGAAAAGCACGGGCCCATGATTTGGGGTCACCATGTGCGCCGCTTTCTCGACAAGCATCTTTGAGGAGGGCATGAGATGGCGGAGGGCGTCTGGCTTGAATCGCTGACCTGGGTAGAGGCCAAAGCCTGGTTCGACGGCGGGGCGCCCGTTCTGGTGCCGATTGGGGCGATTTCGAAGGAGCACGGCCATCATCTGCCGCTGAATACTGACTGGCTGGTGGCGCGAGAGCTGACCAACCGCGTCCTGGCCGAACTGCCGATCGTGGCGGCACCCGTCGTTGATTTTGGCTTCTATCCGGCATTCGTTGGCTATCCTGGCAGTCAGCATTTGCAGTCCGGCACGTTTGCCGCGCTGCTGCGCGATATCCTGGCCAAGTTCGTTGCAGATGGCGTGCGGAACCTGGCGATCCTCAATACCGGGGTTTCAACCGAACCCGTGGTTCAACTGGCGGCCCGAAACCTGCTGAATGAGACCGGCACGCGGGTGCATGTCGCTGATATCCGCAGTCTCGGTCATGGCGCCCGGACGATCTTGGATCAGGAGCTCGGGGGCCACGCCGACGAATCTGAGACTTCCATGATCATGGCGATCGACCGCGACAGTGTGCGCATCGAAAAGGCGGTGCCGGACTACGGCAACATGCTGGGCCAGCCTGAGAGCGTCTTTCGCGCGCCGGTGACCTTCGACGGCGATCCAAACTCCGGCGTCGACTACTCGATCACAGGCGCGCGCGGTGACCCGACCTTGGCTACGGTCGAGAAGGGCGAGCGCATTCTTGGCGTCATGGCGGACGAGCTGATCGCCGGCTTGCGCGCGATCTTTCCCGACGCCCTGGGCTCCTGATCGACGATGCAGCAGCAACCCGTCCGCGTGCCGGCACCCAAGGCGTGGGACGAGACCTGGGATGTGGTGGTCGTGGGCTGTGGCTATGCCGGCGCCATGGCGGCGATCGCCGCGCACGATCAGGGCGCAAGGGTTCTGATCTTGGAAAAGGCGGGGGAGCCGGGCGGCATCTCCGTCTGTTCGGCGGGCGGCGTGCGCATCGCCGAGGATGCCGACCAAGCCTTCGCCTATTTGGTCGCGACCAATGGTGGCACGGCGCCGGAACCAGTTTTGCGGCGCCTGGCGGACGGCATGACGACCGCCGCCTCGACCATCGACGCACTGGCGGATGGTTTCGGGGCGACGGTGGGCAGGCGGCCCGCCAACGCCAACTATCCTCTGCCGGGCCATCGCACCTTCGGCTTTGTCTATATCGACGCGCTTGACGGCTTTTCGGCAGCAGAGACCTACCCGAATGTGCGCGGCTCGCCCGAGGGCGCGCGTCTGTTCCGTCTGCTGGAACTGAACCTGAAACGGCGCGGCGTCGAGGTGCGCTGCGCAACGCCGGTGTCGAGACTGGCGTTGGCGGACGATGGTTCGGTCTGCGGTGTTTGGGCGGGAGCCGGCGACGCAGCGATCTCCATACGTGCCACGGGCGGCGTGATCCTGGCGTGCGGCGGGTTCGAGGGGGCTCCGGATCTTCAGGATCAGTTCTGGCCCCTAAAACCGGTCTTGAACGCAGCCTATCCTCACAACACGGGCGACGGCATCCGCCTGGCGCAGGAGGCCGGGGCGGGGCTGTGGCATCTCTGGCACTTCCACGGCTCCTACGGCTTCCGACATCCCGACCCGGACTATCCTTTTGGGATTCGCACCAAGCGCGTGCCGGATTGGCTGCCGGGCGAGGGGCCGCCGAGCGAGGTGCGCATGCCCTGGATCCTGCTCGATCGCGACGGCAAGCGCTTCATGAACGAGTATGAGCCCTATTTGCAGGACACAGGCGCCCGGCCGCTAGGTCGTTTCCGGCCCGAAACCCAGGACTATCCGGCCCTGCCGGCCTGGCTGCTGGCGGACGAGGATGGCAGGTGCCTTTATCCGTTCGGCCGACCGACCTGGCACGAGGCTGGCGTCAGCTATGAGTGGAGCGCCGACAACAGCGCCGAAATCGATCTCGGCATTTTCAGGCAGGCAAACGACATTGATGCTCTAGCGGAGGGCCTGGGCGTTCCGGTCAGGTCGCTCACCAAGACCATCGAACGTTGGAACCGAGCCTGCGAGCGGGCGGGGGACAGCGATTTCGCCAGGCCGCCAACCAGCATGATGCCGATCCGGCGGCCGCCCTTCATATACGGCCAGATCTGGCCGATCGTGTCGAACACTCAAGGCGGCCCGGTCCACGATGCCGAGCAGCGTGTGCTGCACAGCTTCGGCGCGCCGATCCCCGGCCTCTACGCGGCGGGCGAGTGCGGCAGCGTGTTCGGGCACCTCTACATGTCCGGCGGCAATCTTGCCGAGTGCTTTGTCGGCGGCGAGTTTGCCGGACGGGCGGCGGCAGCGCGAGCAAAGGGGAAACCGGCATGAACGCCGATCTGATCAAGGACAATTTCGGCTATTGGAACTATGAGGCCGGCCGCACGCGTCCGGACAAGGTCGCCATGATCGACCTGTCGAACGACCGGGAACGGCGCGTTACCTATGCCACCCTGGAAGAGCGTCTGAACCGCTTCGCCAGCCTGACCAGGGCGCTGGGGCTGAACCCCGGCGATCGCATGGCGATGGTCATAGGCAACCGGTACGAGTTCGTCGAGATCATGTATGGCGCCATGCGCGCGGGCGTCGTGCCCGTGCCGCTGAACACCAAGCTGGGCCCCGACACGCTGGAATACATATTGGCGGATGCGGGATGCCGTGCGGCCGCGGTCGATCCGGCCTGCAACCGGGTGATCGTCGATGTGGTAAACGGTTCGTCGATCGAACACCGTATCGCACTGGACCAGGTGCCCGATGGCTGGGCGGACTACGAGGCCGCACTGGCTGCGGCTTCGCCCGACTTCACGCCGCCCGCCATCGGGCCGGACCACCCATCGTTTCAGCCCTATACGTCGGGCTCGACTGGAAGGCCGAAGGGTGTGGTGCTGACTCATGGCGGCCAATACTGGTGGACCCGCGCGGTACAGCACTATTGGCCCGGCAGTCCCGATCAGCGTGCCCTGGCCGCCGTGCCGCTCTATCACAAGAACGCCATGGCGGGCGCGATCAAGCCGATGCTGCATATCGGTGGCTCGGTGGTCATTCTGCCGGATTTCGAGCCGCGCCGCTTTCTGACTGTTCTGTCGGAGTATCGCTGCACCTATGCCGGTGCCGTTCCGGCGGTCTTCACCCTGTTGCTACAGCAGCGCGACCTGATCGAGAGCCTCGATTTCTCGGCGCTTGAGTCGCTCAAGCTCGGCTCGGCGCCGGTGCAGGAGGAGCTTATGGTCGCGGTGAAGCAAGCCTTTGGCTGTGGCATCAGCGAGAGCTATGGATTGACGGAGGGCGGGCCAGTCATGATCGGGCCACCAACCGACGGGCGCGCGGTGCCGTTCGGCAGTTGTGGCGTTGCCTGGCCCGAGGGCGAGGTGAAGCTGGTCGACGCCAACGGCAACGAGCACCCGAGCGACGGTGAGCTTTGGGTACGCAACCCCGGGGTAACGCCCGGCTATCACAATCTGCCCGAGGTCAATGCCAAACGACTGAAGGATGGTTGGCTGGCCACGGGCGACCTGTTCCATCTCGACGAAGACGGATTTTTCTATTTTCGGGGCCGCACCGACGACATGTTTAACAGCGGCGGCGAGAACATCTATCCCAAGGAGGTCGAGAATTTGCTGATCAGCCATGCGTCTGTCTTCGACGCCAGCGTCGTACCGGTCGTCCATCCGGTCAAAGGCCATGTGCCGGTGGCTATGGTGATGTTGGAGAAGGACGGCAATGCCGATGAGCGGGCCTTGAAGACCTACTGCCTGGACAATGGGCCCGCCTATGCCCACCCGCGCCGCGTTCGCATCGTGCCCCAGATGCCCCTGAACGGCGCCGGCAAGGTCGACCGAACGATCGTGCAACAACAGTTGGCGGATGCCTTCGAGGCCGACATCGCCCGCAGCGCGCGGGAGCGGTGAACGTGGACGGCCTGACCCTCGACCATGTCGGCATCGTGGTGCCCGATCTTGACCGAGCCTTCGAAACCTATCGGAGTCTTGGTTTTCGGCTGACGCCGCGCAGTTCGCACAAGAAGCAGGCCGTGCCGGACGGGCCGTTTGAGCCTCTTGGCTCCGGCAATCACTGCATCATGCTGCGCCAGGGCTATCTGGAACTGCTCGGCATCACCGATCCGGCGCTGCCGCACGCGTCCATCGCCAAAAGGCTGGAGCGCTACAGCGGCCTGCAATTAGTCGCGCTAGGTTGTGGCGACGCGGATGCCGTGGAACAGGCGTGGCGTGCTGCGAGTGACGGGTGCCAACCGGCTGTCACGCTGGGCCGCGATGTGCCGCTGGCCGGCGGCGGCACGAAGCACGGCGCCTTCAAGATCGTCTATCTCGACGACACGGCGGTACCGGAGGTCGAGCTGTTCGCCATCCAGCATCTGACGCCAGAGGTCCTGTGGCAGGAAGCCTTGCTTGACCATCCGAATACGGCGATCGGTTTGCAAAGCGCCACGATCGTCTCCGGTGATGCCGCCTCAACGGCCGGGCGATTGATCCGACTAGGGTTGTCCCAGACAGCAGGGCCGCATGGTGACCGTTTCCTACTGGCTGATGGTGCTTGGATCGACGTGATGACGGAGGCAGCCGCGGCGAAGGCGTTTCCCGGCGTGACACTGCCCATGGTGCCAAGCGCGATCGCGGCCAGCTTTACAGTTGGCAGCCTTACCGCTGCCGTCGACTGTCTCGCGAAGGAACGGGTAGACGCCGAAAGGCTGGGCGATCGCTTACGGGTCTTACCGGACGAAGCGGAGGGTTCGGTGATCGATTTCGTTGAACAGAAGACCTCCGACCGATGACGGCGAAGCCGGACTTCGAGGTCTCGTTCGCCCATGACGGACCGGAGTTGTCACCACGCCAAATGAGCGCGCGCCTGGCCGAGTTGACCGCCGACGGGTCTGTTGAGGCCGACTATTACAGCAATGGCGGCGCGGTCACGGCACTTGAACAGGCGATGGCCAAGCTTTTGGGCAAAGAGCGGGCGGTGATGTTCCCGACCGGTACCTTGGCCAATCTGCTCGCCTTGCGCCTGCTTGGTGGCACCGGCGGTGGCCGGATCGTCGTGCACCGGGACAGCCACCTGTTCAACGACAGCGGCGACAATCTAAGCCAGCTTGGCGGTTTCACCATGGTGCCGCTGAACGACGTCGGCGCCGGTTATTCAGCCGACGCGGTACGCGGAGAGGTCGCCCGCTGTGCCAGTGCCCGCGCTGCAACGAAGCTCGCTTGCATCGCGGTTGAAAGCCCGGTGCGCCGACATTACGGCGCCCGCTTTCCGTCTGATGAACTGGCCAAAATCGTCGCGCTGGCCAAGGGCGACGGCATGCCGCTGTTCTATGACGGCGCCCGGCTGATGATCGAGGCGGCCTACACGGATCGCGACCCGGCTGAGATCGTGGCGCCCTACGATCTGGTCTATGTCTCGCTTTACAAGTATCTCGGTGCGCCGTTCGGCTGTGTCATTGCCGGTGACGCTGAGATGCTGGACGATCTCTACCACGATCGGCGCCGTTTTGGCGGCGGCCTTTATCAATCTTGGCCGGCGGCGCTGTTGGCGCTGGATCACTTGCCCGGCCACTTGGACCGATGGCGCGCAGCGATCAAGCGCAGCGAGGCGGTCGTCGACCGGTTGTCGGCAGACGATCGCATCACGGTCGAGCGGATCGACGACGGCACCAACATCTTTTTGCTGGGCTGTCCGGCAGCGGACCTGGACAAGGCGCGGTTGGACAGGGCCGCCGAACGGGAAGGCGTGAAGCTGCCCGCACTGTCGGACCAAAATCTCGCGATCAAGATCAACGAAACCTGGACGCGGTGGGACTCCGACCGCCTTGCAGCCACGTTGATCAGGATCTTGACCGCCCCAACGGCCTGACCAAGCGGCGACTACTCCGCAGCCGTGGCTGCAGGTTTGCCAAGCCAGCCGTCAAGATCGGCCAGGGCGCGCAGAGCATAAGCGCGCTTACGGTCTGCCTTGCCGCGCCGGCCGCGCCTGACGCCCTCGGGTTCCGGAAACAGGCCGAAATTGACGTTCATCGGCTGAAAGGTTTCGGCATCCGCGCCGCCGGTGATGTGTCCGATCAAGGCGCCCAGCGCCGTCGTACGGGGCGGCGGGCGGAAGGGTTGGCCACGTCGCTCGGCAACCGCGAACCGTCCAGCCAACAGGCCGATCGCAGCACTCTCGACATAGCCTTCAACGCCGGTGACTTGCCCCGCGAAGCGCAGGCGCGGTTGGGCCTTCAGGCGCAGTTCGGAGTCGAGCAGCTTCGGGCTGTTCAGGAACGTATTGCGGTGGATTCCGCCCAGCCGCGCGAACTCGGCATTCTGCAGCCCTGGGATCATCTGAAAGATCCTCTTCTGCTCGCCATACTTCAGCTTGGTCTGAAAACCGACGATGTTGTAGAGCGTGCCGAGTGCGTTGTCCTGGCGCAGTTGCACGACGGCATGGGGCCGCGCGTCGCGGTGCGGGTTGGTCAGGCCGACCGGCTTCATGGGCCCGTAGCGCAGCGTCTCCGGCCCGCGCTCCGCCATCACCTCGATCGGCAGGCAGCCTTCGAAATAGGGCGTGTCGCGCTCCCACTCCTTGAATTCGGTTTTCGGTGCCTCCAACAAGGCGGCGATGAAGGCCTCGTACTGGTCCCGATCAAGGGGGCAGTTGATATAGTCCTTGCCGGTGCCGCCCGGGCCGGGCTTGTCATAGCGTGACTGGAACCAGGCCTGGTCGAAGTCGATGCTGTCGCGATAGACGATCGGCGCGATGGCGTCGAAGAAGGACAGCTTCGCCTCGCCGGTCAGTTCCTGGATCGCACCCGCCAGGGCGGGCGAGGTGAGGGGGCCGGTGGCGACAATGACACTGTCCCACTCGGCTGGCGGCAGGCCTGCGATCTCACCACGCTCGATCATAACCAGCGGGTTCTCGGCCAGCGCACGGGTGACGCCCGCGGAAAAGCCTTCGCGATCGACCGCCAAGGCACCGCCAGCCGGCACCTT
>JBCBSH010000142.1:0-12000 GCA_039819285.1 Pseudomonadota bacterium | reverse complement strand
TGCAGGAGGATATCGGCCTGGTCGCCATCGCCTCCGTCGCGCTTTGGGCCGACGGCTTTTCGTATGAGGACATGCGCCGGACGGCGGAGGACATCGAAGCCCGGATCATGGAGCTCGATGCCGTGCGCAAGGTGCAGTTTTACGGCGTCCAGGACCAGCAGATCTTTGTCGAGTTCGATCCGGTTCGCATTGCCGAGTTGGGCGTCGACCCGCAGATAGCGGCCAACGCGCTGATCTCCCAAAACCAGCCGGAACCGACAGGCGTCGCCTTCGTCAGCGGCCGGCAGCTTGTCGTCGTACCGACGGGCACGCTGCAAAATGCCGAGGACGTCGCCGCCGTCCTGTTCCAGGACCCATCGTCCGGGGACCTGATTTCGATCGGCCAGATCGCCGACGTCCGCACCGGCTATCCAGATCCGCCAACCCAGCCCGTGCTCTACAACGGCCGGCCGGCCATCGTCATGGGCGTGTCGACCCACGACGGCACCAACAACGTCCAGTTCGGGACGTTGCTGACCGCCCTGATCGACGAAATACAGTACGAGCTGCCCATCGGCATGGAGTTGGGTTTCGCCACCTACCAGCCGACCTTGATCGAGGACAGCATCGACGAGGCGATGGAGAACGTCTACGAGACCGTGGGCATCGTGCTGTTCGTCGTCCTGGTCTTCCTAGGCATTCGCGCCGGCCTGATCGTCGGCTCGCTGGTGCCGATTTCGATGCTGGCCGGCGTCATCCTGATGTCCGTCATGGGTGTCGAATTCCAGCGCATGTCGATCACCGCCGTGATCATCGCGCTGGGCCTGTTGGTCGATAACGGCATCGTCATCGCCGAGGACATGCGGGTGCGCATTGAGCGCGGCGCGACGCATCGCGAGGCGGCCATTCAGTCCGGCAGTAGCTTGGCGCTGCCCTTGTTGAACTCAGCCCTGACAACCTCCGTCGCCTTCGTGCCGATCATTCTGATCGCCGGCGCGACGGGCGACTATGTCCGTTCGCTGGGCAGCGTTGTGATCATGCTGGTGCTGTCGTCCTGGTTCCTGGCCATGACCGTAACGCCGCTGTTCTGCGTCTGGTTCATGAGGGTGAAGCCCAAGGAGAATGTGCAGGAAGACCTGCAGATAGAGGACTATCGCGGCTGGATCTACACCCCCTACAAGAAGTTCATCCACGCCATCCTCGGCGTCCTGCGCATTCCGTTTCTGTTCATCATCGCCGGTTGCCTTGTTGCGGCGGTCCTGGTTCTGCAAAGGCTGCCGACGGAGTTCTTTCCCCTGGGCGAGCGCAGCCAGTATCTGATCTATCTGACCCTGGAAACCCAGACCGATGTGCGCACGACCAACGCCGCGACGCGGCAATTGGCCGACTGGCTGTCGGACAGCGAGACCAACCCCGAGATCGTGTCCAACGTCGCCTATGTCGGCGGAGGCGGCCCGCGTTTCTTCCTGTCGCTGACACCGCTCGACCCGGCCAACAATGTGGCCTTCATCCTGGTCGATGTCGCCGACGGCTCGCAGGTTCAGGAGATGATCGACCGGACCAACGCCTTCGTCGACGACAACCTGCCGGGCGTGATCGCCGACGCCAAGCAAATGTGGATGGGGGCCACGGAGCCGGGCGTGATCGACATCCGTCTGATCGGGCCGACCAACCATACCGACCAGCTCTATCTCGTCGCCGAACAGCTTCGCGACCTGTTTTACGCCCAGGAGGGCGCGGAAGGCGTGTCGATCGATTGGGGCAACCCCGCAATCGAGTTGAGCCTGGTGATCGACCAGGCCCGCGCCCAGCGGCAGGGCGTGTCGACAGAGGACGTCACCAACGCGCTCTACACCACCCTGAACGGCCAGCAGATCACGACCTTGCGCGAAAGCGAATTCACCATTCCCGTCATCGCACAGTCCATCGAGGCCAACACGGAGGGCTTGGCCGCGATCTCCTCGGTCGAGGTATGGTCGTCGGCCAACAGCCGCTTCGTTCAGTTGGGTGAAATCGCGGACGTCTCGACCTTCTGGGAGTTCCCGCTGATCAACCGACGCAACCTGCAGCGAACCTTCACGGTCGAGGGCCGCTCAAGCGTGATGAGTTCGGCGGAGTTGATGACGATCCTGCAACCCACGCTTGACAATCTCGACCTGCCGCCCGGCGCGCGCTATGAGATCGCGGGCGAGCCCTATCAGCAGGCACAGGCCAACCAGCGGCTGTTCGCCAACCTGCCCTTGGCGTTCGGCGTGATGGCCCTGCTCGTCATCGGCCAGTTCAACTCGATCCGGCGCGGCGGCATCATCTTGATGACCATCCCACTGGTCATCATCGGCGGCGTGGTCGGGCTTGTCGTCCTGCAGGCCAAGTTCGGCTTCATGGCCATTCTTGGCTTTGTCAGCCTCGGCGGCATCATCCTGAACCACTCGATCATTCTGATCGACCGGATCGCCATGCTGGAGAAGGACGGGCGACCGAAACGTGACGCGATCATGCTGGCCGCCCTGTCGCGGCTGAGGCCGATCATGATGACCGCCTTGGCGACCGGTCTCGGCATCGTGCCGCTGATCCTGTTCGGCGGTCCGCTGTTCTACGGCATGGCCGCGACGATCGCGTTCGGCGTGCTGTTGGGCACGGTGCTGACATTGGGGCTGATGCCCGTGCTCTACAGCCTGCTGTTGCCGCAATATCCGAAGCCGGATGCCGAAGACAGTTCCGACCAACCGCCGGAATCGACGGCGGAATCAACGGCGGAATCGCGGCCGGCACCGGCGACAAGTTAGCCGCAAAGCCGAGGCATGCGTGGGGTGCCGGCGGTGGCGCCAATGAACGGGCCGGCCACGATCATGATGCCCCGCTACAGCCCCAATTGGTGGTTTTTCTGAATCGGCGAATCGGTCGAACGGGAACCGAATAGGTCTGTCTTGCGCGGCAAACTGGTCAGTCTGGTCTTTTGGGCAGCCGCGATCTGCCTGGTCGCCACGGCGTTCCTGTCGCCGCTGGCCGATCGCCATTGGCTGCTCGATCTGGCGAGCAATCTGCGCGTGCCGATCATCCTGGTCGGCCTGTTCGTCGCCGCCGCCGCGCTGGCGACCCGGCGCTACCTGGTCATGCTGGTGACTTTGGGCGCGATGGTGCCGCACGTTCTTTCCATGGCCGTGCATCTTCCGTCACAGCCACCCCCGGGCGGCCGCCCGATCTCCGTGGCGACCGCGAACCTGCTGTGGAACCACGACGAGCCCGAGGTCGCGATCGACCTCCTTGCGGGCCTAAACCTCGACCTGCTGGTGGTCCAGGAAAAGGCCACCCAGTGGAACGCTCATCTGGGGCCGCTTCGCCAACGCTACCCCTACACCGCGCCACGATCGCCGGCCTTTTCCCATGACGTGATGGTGTTCAGCCGCTGGCCGATCACCGCCGTGACGCCATTCATACCCGGCCGGGCCTATCGCATGGGCATGATCGTGGAGCTGCAGATCGAAGACCGCGAGCTCGTCGTCTTCGCAATCCACGCGCCATCGCCGACCGGGGCCGCGCGCGCCGACCTGCGCGATGATTTCCTGGAAAACGTCGCGTCCGAAATCCTGGCGCGATCGGCGCGGCCGGTGCTGGCGATCGGCGACTTCAACGTCACGCCCTACACGCCCAGCTTCGACATCCTGACGGCCGCGGGCCTGTCTGCGGCGGCGGCGTCCGGAACGCCGCTGTCCACCTGGCCGACCTGGATGCCCATGATCGGCCTGCCGATCGACCATGTGCTTGGCAACGATCTCATCGCGATCGGCACGGTCGAGCTGGGTCCCGACATCGGCGCCGACCATTATCCGGTCATCGCGCACCTGCGACTGCTAGACTAGAAATCCCGTAAAATCAGATGATTGGCGGAATCGAGACGCGGTTCCGTCCAACTCAGCATCAACCGGTCGACACTCTGCACCCGTACGCGGCTCGGTCATTCATGCTGGGAGACAGATCATGGGATATGCCAGAATTGGCGCGATTTTTTTCGGACTTTGGGGCCTGCTTCACGTCGTCGGCGCCGGGGCGATCCTCGTCGCGCTTGCTGCAGACACCGTCGGCGGCTTTGCGTTCTATCAGAACGCCGAAGGTCCGTTCCCCGCCGTCGCTGGCGCCGTATTGGGCTACAACTCATTTGCCATTCTGTGGACGGGATTGTTGGTCATCGTCATCGCGCTGTTCCTCAATTGGCGCAACGACAGGCTGGGGCTTCAGGCCAACATCGCGCTTGCCGGCCTCTCTGACCTTGGTTTGGTGATCTTCTTGCTGATACCTGGCTTCGTATCGCTTGAAGGTGCCGCACTTGGGCTCGTCCTGTTCGTGCTTGCCAGTCTGTTTGCGATCCTCGGCTACCGCAGCGCCAAGCCCCCGTCCGAACGGTCGTAACAGCCATCCGCAGGCCGGCCTTGCCGAGTTTGCGGTGGCTCGCGGCCAGTTCGTGCGCATATCATGCCGGCGATTCAATCCGACACCTCGCCGGCCCTCCTTAATGTTTGACGTTTCTGGCGAATGAGCACCGAAGCCTCGATTGCGCGTTGGGTGCGTGGATGACCAAATCAGGCTTCCAACGCCAGCCGACCTCGTTCGACGTCGCGCGCAAGGCCGGGGTGTCGCGGTCTGCCGTGTCACGGGCGTTCACGCCAGGGGCCAGCATCGCCGCCGATACCCGCGACAAGGTCATGCAAGCGGCCGATGCCTTGGGCTATCGGGTCAACGAGCTGGCCAAGGGCTTGTCCAACCAGCGCTCCAATCTGGTCGGCCTGATCGTGGCCGATTTGGACACGCCATTTCGTTCCGCCCAGGTCGACGCGCTGACCCGCGAGCTTGTGGCGACGCACTATCACCCGATTCTGTTCACCGCCGACGGGCCGGTGGAGACCGCGCGCACGTTGCACCAGCTGTTGCATTACAATCTCTCCGGCGCCGTGGTGACCTCCGACGCGCCGCCGTCGGAAATCTGCATCGAATGCGCCCGGCTGGGTGTGCCGCTGGTGCTGGTCAACAAGCAGCAGGAGCTGGCGGCGGTCGACCGGGTTGTCGGCGACAATCCGCGCGGCGGCAGGCTGGCGGCCGAAGCACTGATCGCGTCCGGCTGCCGCAACCTGGTGGCGGTCCGGCCCAGCCGGCAGTCCTATTCGCTGGAGGCGCGGATCGAAGAGTTTCTAGGCGCTGCGCGCGACGCCGACATAAACGCCAGGGTCTTTGCCGCCGGGCCGCAAACCTATGAGGGTGGCCGGCAATCGGCCGCCGGCTTTGTTGCGCAGGAGATGGCGCCGTCGACGGGGCTTTTTTGCCCCATGGACCTCATGGCGCTGGGGATGCTGGACGCGCTGCGCAGCGATCATGCGGTCCGAGTACCCGACGATGTCTGCCTGATCGGCTATGACGACATCCCGCAAGCGTCCTGGCAGCCCTACCGGCTGACCACCATTCGCCAACCCACCGCGCTGTTGGCCCAGGCCGCTGTGTCGATGCTGATGGCCAGAATCGAGAACCCCGCAGCGGAGCGACGAACCTCGATCGTTCCGGTCGAGCTTGTCAGACGCAGCACCACGCGCTGACTCCGAGCCCGCCTTTGCCGGTCTGCCCTCGACGCAGCGCGCCTTTCCGCCGCGGTCACGCCCCCGTCGCGCGACCGCCAGGCTCGGACGCCAAGGCGCTTTGCACACCTGTGCAAAGTTGCTAGCGTGCCGCCGTTCTTAGCCCCTTTGCGTGCCCTTCCGGGACACCTGTCGCGGAGATCCCCCATGACCCAGCCGGGTGTGTCCTCTGACGACGCGCAATCGTCAGACGGTTCAGCCGCCGGTCTCGCCGACAGGCTGGACGCGGCGGGCCGCATCGCGCGGCAGGCCGGCCGTCACGCGCTGGCCCTGCGGCGCGATCTGGTAAGCCTCGAGGTCGAGGAGAAGGGCCTGCAGGACTTTGTCACCCGCGCCGATGTTGAGGTCGAAGCCTTGATACGCGATGCGCTGCTGGGCCGTTTCCCCGACGACGGATTCTTAGGCGAGGAGAACAGCCGGCTGGCCCCGAGCGACGGCCATGGCACCTGGGTTGTCGACCCGATCGACGGCACGTCCAACTATATACGCGGCATCCGCCATTGGGGTGTCTCGATCGCTTATGTCCAGGACGGCCGGACGGAGGTCGGCATCGTCCACGACGCGCCGAACGATGCGCTCTACGCCGCCAGACGAGGCGCAGGCGCAAACCGAAACGGCCGGCCGATCAGCGTTTCCAAGGCGGTAGATATGAACCGGGCGCTCGCCATCCTGGGCATGTCGCGCCGCATCGGCCTGGAGGAGTATCTCGACGAGATACGCCGCCTGACCGAGGCGGGCGCGGACTATCGCCGGCTTGGTGCCGCCGCCATCGGCCTGGCCCGCGTCGCCGAAGGGGTCGCCGACCTCTATTTCGAGGCCCATCTCAATCCATGGGACGCGCTGGCCGGCATGCTGATCGTGACGGAGGCCGGCGGCGCAATCAGGTCCACCGAAATCGCCACCATGCTGGCCAATGGCGGCCCGGTCCTGGCCTGGAACGGCCAGCTTGACCTGCAAGTGGCTGCATGGACGGATGGGCTGGGGAAGAGCCGCGACAAATAATCCACTTTGCACACGTGTGCAATGCTGGTACTGTTGCCCCTACTTTGGGTTCATGCACGCTCGGTACATGGTCCGCGTCGCAGGGTCTGGCCGGCCGCCGCAATAGCCCTGGCGGGCATCGTTCGATGGCGGCGCTCGGATGCCGTGCAAAGGCCCGACCTGCGGCCGACGAGGCAAAGCGGCCACGGGCCTCGACCCTTCTGGACCACCCAGAAGGGGAAGTACTCGTGCGCAGCCTATCAGTATTCCTGATGCACTATGAAGAAATTATGAAACCTCACCGACAAACAAGGTCAGGTGATTGAAAAAACACGTGCGCGCAATTAATGTCCGCACACCAAAGGTACTGTCGGGTTTTTTGAGGGAGGTTGCACCTCACTGATCGTTTTCATCAAATTCGGCAGGCGTCACGCTCGCATGACTGCTGATGGTGATGAATACGCAAATCGCAACACGATGGTCGAATTTCCAACTGGGAGACGAGGTCGAGAATGACAATCATGAAGCTTGAGAGCATTCGCTCAACCGCCCTGGCCGCCGTGGCTGTCGGCGCCATGCTGGTTGCCACCGCCGCCAGCGCGCAGGACTACAACATCACGGTCTGGGCCGGCGGCTCGAACGATGCCGACATCTACCGTGTCGAAGCCATTGAAATGGCCGCCGACATCCTGGAACGCGAGTTGGCGATCCTGGGCGAAGAGGTGAACATCGAGGTCGATGGCCGCATCGATTTCGGCTCGTGGGACGAGTTCAAGCAGGCGGTCACCTTGGGTGTTGAATCCGGCACCGGCCCCAACATTGTGGTCACGGGCCACGAGGACATCGCGCCCTGGTCGTCCTCCGGCATCATTCGCCCGATCGAGGATTATGTTGACCTCGACGCCTGGCCGCTGAACGACATCTACGACAATCTGATCGAGATTTCGTCCTTTGACGGTATCGTCTACGGCATTCCGCAAGACGCGGAGTCCCGGCCCTTCTTCGCCTGGATCCCGCACATGCGGGCGATCGGCTACAGCGACGAGGACATCGCCGCGCTGCCGGAGCGGGTCCGGAATGGGGACTACACGCTCTACGACATGCTGGACGACGCCGAGGCCATTCAAGAGGCCGGCTTGGTCGAGCCCGGCTACGGCTTTTATCCCCGCGTCTCGAACGGTCCGGACTATTGGCAGTTCTACCAGTCCTTCGGCGGTGAGATGCACGATCCGGAGACCGGCCAACTGGTCCTGGATAGCGAGGCCATGACCCGCTTTTATCAATTCTTCGCCGATGCCGTGGATCGCGGCGTCACCCGCCGCAACCACATCGGCACCCCCTGGGATCAATGGTATGCGGAGGTCGCGTCCGGCCAGGCCGGGCTGTGGCATGGCGGCACCTGGCACTATGCCCGCTATACCGGCAACGAGGGTCTGGACGACTTCTTCGGCAACGTGCAGTTCAGCCTGATCCCGTCGGGCGGCGAAGGCGGCGGGTCGAACACGATCACCCACCCGCTGGTCTATCTGGTCACCAGCCAGGATGACGAGGATACGGCCTTCATCGCCGCGGAGCTGATCAAGATCGCGTCGGAGCCGCGCATCAACACCCTGCACGCCATCCTGTCGGCCCATCTGGGCATCTCCGAATCCCAAAGCCAGGTCGACCTCTATTCCGGCGACCGCTGGGCCCGCGAGGCGACCGACCGGTTGCTGCCGCACGCGACGGCGATCCCCAACCATGTCGGCTTCGGCGATTACTGGAACCTGATGTGGGCCGGGCTTGAGTCCGTCTGGGCCGGCCAGGCCACGCCGGAAGAGGCCGTTGAAGGGTTGCAAGCGGCGGCCCAAAACGCGCTCGGCGACAACATCGTCATCCGCTAAAGACGACCAAACGCCGTTGGCCCCGGAGGTGCAGCACCTCCGGGGCCGGCGCCCTCGCAACGTCCCTCGTGCGGATGGCGACGCCATGACCCAACAGACCAAGCTCGGGCTCGGCTTCATGGGGCCGGCGATCCTGATCGTCGTCTTACTGTTCCTCGCCCCCGTCCTGCTGACCGGCTTTTTCGCCTTCACCAATATGAGCACAGCCACCGGCATCTCCGGCGGCACCTACCGCATCACCGAGACGGTGCTGAACGCGCTGCCGACCGACGAGGTGCGGCCCGACGTCATCGCCTCGCTGAGCGAGAGCCAGTTCGTGGTCGACGAGGCCGGGCTGGAGGCCATGCGCGCCGAGGGGCTGGACCCCGCCTTCATCGAGGAACTGGCCAGACGCCACGGTGCGGAGGTCTTCACCAGCGGTGACGACCTCGAAGACGCGATGAAGGATCTGGACAACCGGCCCCGCAGCATCCGGGTGATCAAGGGCGCGGTCGACATGTTCGAACGGTCCCTGCGCGACCGCGACTTCACCGAGGAAGCCGCCTTTACGGCCGCGCTGGACGACGCCGTCGTCGACCTGACCGACAATGAGCGGGTTGTGATCGTCCAGGCCGCCTATTCGGGCTGGACCATGACCACGGGCAATTTCTCGCGCCTGTGGGCCACGCCCCAGACAGGCCAGGTGATCATCAACACCTTCTTCTACGTCGCCATGACGCTGTTGCTGTTCAATGTCGGCTTCGCGCTGGTCCTGGCGATTACCACCACATTCCTGCCCGCCGGCCAGTCCGCCTTTTTCCGCGCCATCTGGTTC
Source organism: Pseudomonadota bacterium (assembly GCA_039819285.1). Lineage (GTDB taxonomy): Bacteria > Pseudomonadota > Alphaproteobacteria > DSM-16000 > Inquilinaceae > JANQGH01. Next base: position 2,722 of record JBCBSH010000142.1, on the reverse strand, counting down.
CTGCCGCGCATCAGCCCGTCGGTACTCTACGTGCTTTTGTGGAAATGGCTGGCCTGGGACACGGGCTTCATCAACGCCATTTTGGGCCAGTTCGGCGTACCGGACCGCAACTGGATGCTGGACACGACGGCCAATGCCTGGGTGTTCGTCATCCTGATCAACGGCTTCGTCGGAGCCTCAATGGGCATGATCATCTTCACCAGCGCGATTAGGGCCATCCCGAAACCGCTGTTCTACGCCGCCCAGGTCGACGGCGCCTCGCGCTGGCAGCAGGTGCGCTTCATCATCCTGCCCCAGCTCGTCTGGCCGCTGTTGTTCGTCAGCACCTACCAGACCCTGTCGCTGCTGACGTCGTTCGAATACATCCTCTTGTCCACCGAGGGCGGACCAGGCTCGACGACCGAGGTCTGGTCGCTGTCGGCCTATCAGACCGCGCTCAGCAACTATGCCGGCAACCTGCAGTACGGCTATGGCGCCGCCATGGCCCTGGTGCTGGTGGCGATCGGCGTCGCGGCCTCGCTCTTGTTCCTGCGCCTGTTCAATTTCAAACAGCTGGTCGGCCGACCGCGGATCGAGCAGTAGGGGGCGGCGGAAATGGAAGACGGCAAGCGCACTTGGCATATCGCTACCATCCTGGGCATCGCCTCAGTTCCGCTGATCATCTTGTACGTGTTCCTGGTGATCGACACATTCACGGACACCACGGCAGGTTCGCCCATTCCGGATCGCTTCACCTTCGAACACTGGCGCTTCTTGTGGCAGCGCGTCGATGGTCGGCAGAGCATCTGGATCGTCACCATGAACACCTTCATCTTCGCCACGGCGACGACGGTGCTGGTGCTGGCGATCTCGTCCACCGCGGCCTATGCCCTGTCGCGCCTGAACATGCCGTTCCGGCGCTTTTTCCTGGCCAGCATGCTGGTGCTGCACGGGTTTCCGACCATCACACTGATCATCGCCATCTTCCTGATCCTCAACATGATCGGCCTCTACAACACGCTGATCGGCGTGATCATGGTCAAGGCGGCCTTGGAACTGCCCTTGGGCATCTGGATCATGAAGGGCTTTTACGACAGCGTGCCTTGGGAAATCGAAATGGCCGGCGTGCAGGACGGCGCCAGTCGCTTCATGGTCTGGCGCGTCCTCGTGCTGCCCCAGGTCGCGCCCGGCATTCTGGCGCTCGGCGTATTTTCGTTCCTGGCGGGGTGGAGTGAGTATATTCTGCCTCAAGTTCTGGCCCCGAATGCAAATGTTCAAGTGCTGTCGGTCTATCTGGCCGGCCTGATACGCGACGACCTGAACCCCGACTTCAATCTCTTTAAGTCCGTCGGCCTGTTCTACATGGTGCCGGTCGTCATCTTCTATCTGTTCTTCCAAAAACACCTCATGAACATTTATGGCGGAGGAACCAAGGGGTGATGGCAAACATCCAGCGCGCGGAGGCCGGGTCCTGATGCAGATCACCCTGGACAAATTCACCAAGCGCTTCGGCGACGTGACCGTCGTGGAGGACATGGACCTCACCGTCGGCAAGGGCGAGATGGTCGCATTGCTGGGCGAGTCCGGCTGCGGCAAGTCGACGACTCTGTTCGCCGTCTGCGGCATCTATCGCGTCGATGGCGGCCGCATCCTGTTCGGCGACCGGGACGTGACCCGCGTCAGCTCGCAGGAACGCAATGTCGGCGTGGTGTTCCAGTCCTTCGCGCTCTACCCGCACATGACCGTGGCCCAGAATATCGGCTTCCCCTTGCGGGTGCAGAAGAAGCCGCAGGCCGAAATCGATGCCAAGGTGCGCGAGATCGCCGCCCTGGTGCGGATCGAAAACCTGCTGGACCGCCGGCCGGGCCAGCTTTCCGGCGGCCAACAGCAGCGGGTTGCCCTGGCCCGCGCCCTGATCCGCCGCCCCGCCATCCTGCTGCTCGACGAGCCTCTGGCCAATCTCGACGCCAAGCTGCGCCTGGACATGCGCGCCGAAATCCGCCGACTGCAGCAGGAGACGGGCACGACCGCCATCCTGGTCACCCACGACCAGGTCGAGGCCATGAGTATGTGCGACCGGGTCGCCATCATGGATCGGGGCAAGATCGTCCAGTTCGAAGCGCCGCGCGCGATGTATGACAAGCCGACCAACAAGTTCGTCGCCGGATTCCTGGGCAGCCCGCCGATCAGCTTCCTGGACGGCAAGGCCGAAAACGGCCGTTTCGTCGCCGATGCGTCCGGCGTCGACCTGCCGCTGCCGTCTCACCTGGCCAGTCTCGATTCCGGCCGGCCGATCGGCGTCGGCATCCGGTCGGAGTTTCTCGATCCGGCCAGTACCGCGACGGTCATCGGCAAGATCTCATTCATTGAGGCCCAGGGCCGCGAGGACCTCTATTACCTGCAGCTGCCGGACGGCAAGGTCGTACGCGGTATTCAGGACGCCGCCCACAGTGCCCAGCTGGGCGACGCGGTTTCCTGGGGCGTGAATACCGAGGCCATGCTTGTCTTCGACGCCGACGGCAACACGCTGTGAGGCCAGAAGCGCGCTGCGTCGTCGAGCGGCTGCGCGCGCGACGCCGCGCCAAGAGCCGGCCGCTGTCGATCGCGCATCGCGGCGCCAGCGCCTACGCCACGGAGAACACGCTGACCGCCTTCCGCCGCGCCGCCCTGCTGGCCGCGGACATGTGGGAGGTCGACGTCCGGGTCACGCGCGACGGCGTGCCCGTGGCCTGCCATGACGAGC
>JBCBSH010000141.1:0-12392 GCA_039819285.1 Pseudomonadota bacterium | reverse complement strand
GCCCTTGTGCCTGGGCTGACGCTGCTGGTTCTTCTGCTGATGCAGGGCGCCGACTGGGGCTGGACCAGCGTGGCAAGCTTGGCCGCACTGGTAGGCGCGGTGGTCTTCATCGTCCTGTTCGACCGGATCGAACTGCGGCGAGACGACCCGCTGATCGATGTCGGCCTATTTCGCAATCCAGCCTTTGCCGCCTCGACCCTGATCCTGTTTGCCACGCAGTTTGCCAAGATCAGCGTCGTGGTGTTCGGCGCGATGTATCTGCAGGACGACTTGAATATGAGCGCGCTGATCGCCGGTGTCGCAATGCTGACGGCTGTTGCGTTGACGCCTTTTGCGGCGCCTCCGGCAGGCAAGATCTCGGACAAAATCGGGCCGAGGATACCTGCAATTGGTGGCCTTGGCGTCGGCGCAATCTGCGTCGCCTGGATTGGGGTCGCGGCCAATTGGGACAGCTACATTTGGCTGGTCCCGGCCTTCATCGTCTTCGGGGCCTCGATGCCGATCTGTTATCTCCCGGCCATGCGCGAGGTCCTGAACGCGGCCCCGCCTGAAAAGCAGGGCCAGGCAAGCGGTGTGACGATGACCGCTCGCCTGCTCGGCGGCACGATGGGGATCGCCCTATCCGGCGGCGTGCTGTCCGCGACCGGTTCGTACCAGGTCGCGTTCCTGGCGACGGCGGTCGCGATGGCCGCGATTGTGACGTTCGCGTTCTTCGCGATCAAGCCACGCGAAACCGCGTCATCGACGTGACGCCTGACGTGCGGCCGTTCCCCTCGATCAATCCTGGTCGAGATAGATCTTGATGATCTCGCCCAACATTTCCAAGGCGTCGTCACGCGAACGCTGAAAGCTGTTGCGCCCGATGATCGAGCCGTTGCCGCCGCCGTCCCGTATCGCCCGAATGTCGTTGTAGAGCGCGTCCTCACCCTTCTCCGCCCCGCCGGAGAAGATCATCAGCCGCTTGCCGTTGAAGGCGCATTGCACGATGTGGCGGATGCGCGCCGTCGCTGTCGAGATGTCGACATTGGCGGCCTCATAGGCGGCCTTCGCCTCCGGCTGCTCCAGATGATCAGTCGGGATCTTGACCTTGATGATGTGGGCGCCAAGCAGGGCGGCCATGTGCGCGCCATAGGCCACGACGTCGATCGCCGTCTCGCCCGCCTTTGACAGAATACCGCCGCGCGGATAGGACCAGACGACGACCGCCAGCCCCTTGGCCCGCGCCTCTTCCGCAGCGGCCCGCACCTCCTCGATCAACTCGAACTGGTGTTCGGAGCCGGGATAGATGGTATAGCCGACCGCCGCGCAGCCAATGCGCAAGGCGTCGTCGACCGTCGCGGTGATCGCCTGGTCCTTTTCGGTCGCCAGGCTGTTGCTGCTGTTCGCCTTCAGGATCAGCGGAATGTCGCCGGCAAAACTGTCGGCACCCGTTTCGAGCAGGCCGAGCGGCGCGGCCAAGGCATTGAGACCCGCATCAATCGCAAGCTGATAGAGATAGTGAGGGTCGTAGGCCGGCGGGTTGCCGGCAAAACTGCGCGCGGGTCCGTGCTCAAACCCCTGATCCACCGGCAGGATCAGCATGCGACCCGTACCGCCCAACCGGCCCTGCATCATGATGCGGGCGAGGTTCGTCTTGCTGCCCGGATTGTCGCTCTCGTAGTTGGCCAGAATGCGCTTAACAATGTCCGTCGGCATGTGTTCGACCTCGTCCCCCAGTGGATGGCTGCACCGATACCGCTGATCCAGCACCAGCATCGGGCGAATTCAAGCGAGGATACAGCCGCGCTGCGCGTCTGTCTAAGACAGTTGTCGTCCCGACTACATCGGACAGGCTTCTTCCGTGAAGGCTGAGAGAGCTTGCCGCATATCCGGGTTCACCATGCCGTCGATTGGGCCGTCATAGTAGCCATTGAGGTGGAGCATCCTTTGGGTTTCACGCCGATACTCCGGGTCCTGCAGTTGGTTGACGCGGATCCAGTCGGCTGCTGCAAGCTCCGGCCGATCGGCGGCGCAATAAACCGTACCGCGGCCGTTATAGGCTTCGTAGTAGCCGGGATCGATTTGGATCGCACGCTCAAAGTCTTCCTGCGCACGCTCGAGTTGATTGAGGGCGAAATAGGCGCCGCCCCTGTCCGACAAAGCGATGGCGTAGTTCGGATCTTGGGCGATTGCGCGATCATAATCCTCGATCGCCCGCTCAAACTCGCCATCTAGATGGTACGCATAGCCTCTGGCGGCATAACCCTGGGCATCCTCGGGGTAGAGTTCCAACAGTCGATCGAATTCATGGATCGCGCGCTCGTTCCAGCCGAGCAGATGGTAGGCGCTGCCTCGGTTGTACAAGCCGTCGAAATGGCTCGGATCAAGCCGCAGGGCCTGATCGAAATCCGGGATCGACTGCTCGAATTCACCCAGCTCGAGATACGACACACCCCGGTCATTCCACGCGTCGGCCGAATTCGGATCGAGATCCAGGGATCGGTCAAAATCCTCGATCGCCTGTTCATGCGTACCAAGCACTTGATGGGCAAGTCCTCTATAGTAGTGAGCCAGGGCGGCGTCGGCGCGCTCCAGTTCGTGCTCAAGCGCTGCTGTGCACTGGTCGATCCTATCGCCGGGTGAGCGATCAGGATTGCCGCATGCGTCGATTGCTTCGCCCGTCTGAGCCATCGACGTGCCGGACAGAACCAGGCAAGAGACAAGATGAATGATAGTTCGTTTCATCGGTGGGTCCCTGACCGAATGAGCCCAAGGGCGTAAAGCGGCCATGAAAGAAGCGGCGCGCAAAAGATACGTCAATCGGCAAGGGGACGGCGAAACCGGCGGGAGCAAAGCACGCCGTGCCGGACCCTGTTGATTTGTAGGCGACGAGGATGGTTCGGCCGCGCGGCCGATAAGTGCAAGGAGGTCACCCCTGCGGAGCGGCCATGTCTCGCATTCGATTGGTAACTCGCAATAGGGCGACCAGTTCGATCTCGTCGCAGCTCTGCTGCCGATCATCGCAGTCACTAAATTCCATGGTTGTGGGAAAATTTCCCATGGGACTTGACGATTGTTGTTATCATGGCAATTCAAGTCAGGACTGTTCTGTGGAAATTTTTCCCACAAAGTGGTATTGCATTCGGATGACTGAACGATCGGAAGTGACCGAAGAGCCCATTGGCGACGCGCTTAAGAAGCTTTTGCGCCCGCTGGCGAAGCTGATGATCACCAGAGGCGTCACGGCTCCTGCTTTGTATGGTTTGCTGAAAGAGGTTTGCGTTGAGGTCGCTAACGACGATTTCGGCCTGGATGGTAAGCCGCCGACGGACAGCCGGGTAAGCGTTCTGACGGGCGTGCATCGAAAGGACGTGCGGCAAATCCGCCAAGAGAAGCGTGAGGCCGAAGGCGCGACTGAACGGTCGATCGGCATCATGGCGACCGTGGTTGGCCGGTGGCTAGGCGGTCCGAAGACGGTCGACCCTGATGGCAAGCCGAAGCCGCTTCCTCGACAGGCCGACGCAGGACCGTCGTTCGATGCGCTTGTTCGGGACGTGAGTACCGATGTCCGGCCGCGGACCGTTTTAGATGAACTGCTTCGACGCGGCGTGCTGGAGCTCGACGAAACCGGCGATCTGGTCAGCCTGAGAACAGAGGCGGTGTTGCCGCGCAGGTCGGACAATGAGCGCATGTATTTTTTGGTCCGAAATGTAGGGGATCACTTAGAAGCCGCCGTCACTAACATCATGAGTCAGGACAGCACGCCACCGTTTCTGGAGCGCGCGGTATTCTACAACAATCTGGCCGCCGCCTCGGTTGACGAGATTGAGGCGCGGTCGCGGGTCCTGGCCACCGAGGTGCTTACAAAACTGAATCGGCTGGCTTTCTCGCGCCAGAGCGCCGATAACGCCGCCGATGCCCTTGCACGCGACAGCACGTCCACCGAACGCTTTCGTTTCGGCATCTATTTCTACCGGGAGGATGAGGCGGGCACCGGCGATGAACGAGACTAGGGGGGCGGCATGACCGTGATCGTCAGTCGGCGCGCAATGTTACTGGGCACCGCCGCGCTCGCGCTCGCGTCGTGTGCGCCAGCCGGAGTTGGGACGCGTGAGATCGAGGTCGCCGACCGACCGTCGGAAGGCGGCATCGGGGGCACCGGCATCATCGGCATCCTGAACGATCCGGCGACCTTGTCGATCAACGGCCTCGACCTGGCTGCGGCGCCTGATCTTGAGGTCCGTGACATCTTCGAACAAAGGCAGTTGGCCGATCTTGCGGCCGGCCAGGCACTGAACGTCGAGGCATACAGCGACCCGGACGGCATGCTGGTCGCCCGGTCGATCGGTGTCACCTATCCGCTGATCGGCCCGATCGATGTGGTGACGGAAAATGGCTTCCGTGTCCTCGATGTGGAGGTCGAGGTTGAGCCGGGCGCCCCGATCATGGGTCCTGATGGCGTCGAATTCGTGCCGGTGCCGGGACAGCAGGTTGCGGTCTCAGGTGTCTGGCGTGCGGATGACGTGGTCGCAACCAGGGTCGATCTGCTCGATACGACCGCCATGCCCAACGTCATCGCCGGAGAGGTGAAGCCAGGCCGGACGGCGGACACCGTTCGGCTCGGCACCGTGGAACTGGCCGTGGCTGCGGGCACGCCATCGCCGAGGGTCGGCAGCTTCGTCACGGCGATCGGTGAACGGCAAGGCGACGTGTTCGGTGTCGAGCGGTTGGAAGCGGGCCGCTTCGCAGGCAGCGTGGCGCCTCTCACCCGGTTGTCGGTCGAGGGCTATTTGGAACCGACCGCGATCGCCCCCGGATACGCCATCGCTGGGCTGGGCCACAGTTTCGACGATGAGGCGGTGCTCGATGCCTTGGCGTCCAGCCGCGCCCTTTATGTAGGGTCGTATGACGGCGATTTCCGTGTCGCCCTGGGCCTGAGGCTGCCCGAGGGTTTCGACGCCAGGCGGTCCCTGCTGGCGAGCCTGAATGACGGTTTCGCGCCGGAGGCGGCCATCCGGACCCGTTAGGCGGCGTCGACCGTCAACGACGCTTAGTAGATCGCCTGCTCGCTCTCAGGATCGAACAGATGCAGATGCGCGAGATTGAAGCCGATGGCCGCGCGATCGCCGGGTGCCGGCAGATTGCTGTCAACTGCCTTACCCGTTATTTCCCGGTCGCCGATGTCAAGCATCAGAAGGCTCTCTGAGCCCAGCGGTTCAACGACGCCAACGGTGGCGCGCGCACGCCAGTCTTCCGGCAGTGCCGCCAGCGCCTCGCCGGCGACCACATGTTCCGGCCGCAGGCCCGCCGTGACTTTTCGCCCGTCCGCCAAGGCGCCGGAGCCGTTGCGCGGCGGCACGGGCACATCGATGCCGCCCGGCATTTCCAGGCGCGGCTGGCCGTCCCGGTGGCGGATTGTGGCCTCGATCAGGTTCATTTCCGGGCTGCCGATAAAGCCGGCGACGAACAGGTTGGCGGGCTGGCGGAACACCTCTAAGGGCGTGCCGATCTGCTGGATCACGCCGTCGCGCATGATCACGATCCGGTCCGCCAGGGTCATGGCCTCGACCTGGTCGTGGGTCACATAGATCACGGTCGTCTGCACCTTCTGATGCAGCTTTTTGATCTCGACCCGCATGGAGCTGCGCAGCTTGGCGTCCAGGTTCGACAAGGGCTCGTCGAATAGAAACACTTGTGGGTCGCGGACGATGGCCCGGCCCATGGCGACGCGCTGGCGCTGGCCGCCGGACAGTTCGGCCGGGCGCCGCTCCAGCAACTCCTCCAGCCCCAGAATCCTGGCCGCTTCGCGCACGCGCTGTTCCTGTTCCGCCTTGGGCAGCTTGGCCGCGCGTAGCCCGAAGGCGATGTTGCGGGCCACGGTCATGTGGGGATAGAGCGCGTAGTTCTGAAACACCATGGCGATGTTCCGGTGCTTGGGCTCGACATTGTTGACGACCCGGTCGCCAATCCGGATTTCGCCGGACGTGATGTCCTCAAGCCCTGCGATCATGCGCAGCATGGTCGACTTGCCACAGCCCGAGGGGCCGACCAGCACCACGAACTCGTTGTGCTGCACCTCAAGATCCAGCCCGTGCACGACCTGCACGCTGCCATACCGCTTCACCACATTGCGGATCGAAACCTGTGCCACCTGATCTAACCCCCTGCCGCCGCGCGCCGGTCCGCCGGCTGCTTGGCAATCACATCGTCCGCCAGGCGCCGTCGCAGAGCGTTTGCCGCCTGCCGCCGCTCCCGGTCCGCCACGAGGGCCGTCGCTTGTCGATCCAGCGATTGGCGATAGCCCGCCAGGCTGGTCGCCAGCGCCTTCGGACCCGGACCGCCCAGCCTTTCGCGCACGCCGACGAAATGCTCCGGCGAAATGAACTGGGCAAAGTCATTTGCCGTCAGTTGGGTCTGCCTGCCGGTGGCGTCCTGGAAGAGCCCTTTGAAGGCATCGAAGCCAAGACCTGACAGACCGCCACCTTGGGCAATCACAGCCTGGCTGACGGCCGCCGCCACCTCGTGCGCCTCGCGGAACGACAGGCCCTCGTGCCGGACGAGACTGTCGGCCAGTTCGGTGATCGTGATGCAGCTGGCGTCGATCAGCCGGGTCACGGCTGCGTCATCCACCTCCACGGCGCCGACAAATCCGCCGAACAGGTGCAGCATCCGGTCGCCGGAGGCAAACGCGTCGTAGCCGGCGTTCTGCACCTCGCCCTCGCTGTCGTTCATGTCCATGAACGGCGTGTTGCGCATGGTATCGACGATCATGTCGCAGCGCCCGACCGTCAGTGAGGCCAGCAGGCGCATATGCTCCACCGGCACCGGGTTGCGCTTTTGCGGCATGATCGAGCTGATCTGGACGTACGCGTTCGGCACGTAAAGCTGCGCGGTCTCGAACGCCGTCCAATGGGCCAGCTCTTGCGTCACGCGTCCCAGATTGATGAACAGCATCTTGATCGCGCTGTAGACGGCCAGCACATAGTCGACCGCAGCGATGCAGCCATAGGCGTTTTCCTTCACCCGCGCAAAGCCCAACAGTTCGGCCATGCGCGGCCGGTCGATCGGAAACCCGGTGGTCGTGATCGCTGCCGCGCCCATCGGGCAGTCGTCCAGGCCGTCGCGCGCCTGCGCCAGCCTCTCACCGTCGCGCAACAGCATCTCGATCACGGCGCCGAGAAAATGGCCCAGCGTCGTCGGCTGGGCCGGCTGACCATGCGTGAAGGCCACGATGATCGTGTCCGATTCGGCCTCTGCCTTGTCCAGCAGGCGGTCGATGGTCTCAATCAAGCGGCCGCGCAAACCATCCAGCTGCTCGCCAAGGCGCAGCTTGAACAGCGTATGGTCCATATCGTTGCGGCTGCGGCCGGTATGCAGCCGGCCGCCCAGCTCCGGCCCCAGGCGGCGCTTGAGTTCCGCCTCGATATGGAAAAACAGATCCTCGACGTCGCCGGTATAGGTCAACGCCTCCAGATCGGTCTCCGACGCAATTGCGTCGAGTGTCTGCAAGATCGTGGCGGCCGATGCCTCGTCCAGAATGCCGGTCTCGCCCAGCATGATGGCATGGGCTTGATTGATCGCGTCGAGGCCGTCGGCGAACTGCCGCTTGGTGATATCGAACAGGGGTGCGAGCACCGTGTCCTTGTAGACCGGGGCCGGGAACACGCTGTCATCGGTGCGCGTCATCCGATCAGCCCTTCAAGCCTGTCAGCACGACACCGCGGATGATGTAGCGCTGGAAGATCAGAAACACGATCAGGGTCGGAATGGTCGCCAGGCTGGCGCCGGTCATGATCAGTTCCCAGGCCACATCCGCCTCGTCGGCGAAGGACGAGAGGCCGACGGGAACGGTGTAAAGGTCCGCCGTCGAGGTCGCGATCAAGGGCCAGATAAAGGCCGTCCAATTGCCCAGGAAGACGAAAATCGCCAGCGCCGACAGGGCTGGGGTGACCAGCGGCATGGCCACCTGCCACCAGATCTGAAACTCGTTCAAGCCGTCGATGCGGGCGGCGTGGATGAAATCGTCCGGCACGCTCTCGAAGAACTGGCGCATCAGGAACGTGCCGAAGCCGGTCATCATGCCGGGAAACATGATGCCCCAGTACGTATCCAGCCAGCCGAACGTACGCGCCATGTTGTACCAGGGGATGATCAGCATCTCGGTGGGGATCATCAAGGTCGACAGGATGGCGACGAACACGATCGCCCGACCTTTGAAACGGAACTTGCACAGCGTGTAGCCGACCAGACTGTCGAAGAACACGACCGACGCCGTGGTCGCGATGGCCACGATCAGGGAGTTGATGAACCAGCGATAGAACCGACCGTCGGCCAGGACGTAGGTGTAATTCTCCAGCGTCGGCTCGTTCGGGATCAGGTTCAGATCGTAGATTTCGTGCGGGAACTTCAGCGAGGTCGACAGCATGAAGACCAGCGGCATCACCATCGCGATGCCGCCCATCATCAAGATCGTCCAGACGACGATGCGTCCCGGCCGGATGGGCTTGTCACCCCGGAACAGCCCGACCCGCGTCGAGCCGGCGGCCCCGGCACCGATGGCGTCGGCGGTCATCGTCCCCTCAACAGCCGAAGCTGGATCAACGTGATGATCAGCAGGATCAGGAACAGGATCACCGTCTGCGCGGTCGCGTAGCCCATGTTGAATGCGTCAAACCCGGTCTCGTAAATGTAAAGCACGATGGGCTTGGTCGAATTCAGCGGGCCGCCGTCACCTTGCGGCGTCATGTTGAAGACCTGGTCGAAGATTCTGAGAAAGCCGATCGAGCTGATCACGACCAGAAAGACGACCGTTGGGCGCAGCAGGGGGATCGTGATCTCGGTCAGGATCTGCCATTTGCCGGCGCCGTCGATGCGCGCGGCCTCGTAATAGCTGCTCGGGATGGCGCGCAGCCCGGCCAAGAAGATGACGATCTGAAAGCCCAAACCCGCCCAGATCGCCGGCGCCAGAATGGCCGGCAGGGCCTGGGTGGTCGAGCGCAGAAAGGGCTGCTGGGCAAAGCCCAGGGTCGCCAGGATGTTGTTGAAGGTACCGATCGGCACCGGCTGGTAGAACCAACGCCAGACCCACGCCATGGCCACGGCAGTGGTCAGGAAAGGCAGGAAGTACAGCGCCCGCATGAAACCATGCATGAAGCGCACCTGGTCCAGGTAATAGGCGACCACGAAGGCGATCAGCAGGCTGACCGGCGTGCCAAGCAGCAGATACATGAACGTGTTGCCCAGCACCTGCCAAAACACCGGGTCGTTCCAAAGCCGGACATAGTTCTCGAACCAGATGAAGTTCGGGTCCGACAGGACGTCCCAGTCGGTCAGTGAAATCGCGAAGGATTCGAACGTCGGGTAAAAGCGGATGACGCAGTAGAACACCACCGGCACGGCCAGGAAGCCCCAGGCCCAGATCGCCAGCTTTTGGCTGATGGTCAGACGGTCACGCCACGCGAACACTCAGCACGTCTCCAAAAGGCGCCAGCCTATCCCAAGAATGGCGGCCCCGGATCTTACTCCGGGGCCGATGTTCAACAACGCCTATCCGCCGTAGAACTCGTCAAGCAGCGCCTGCTCCTGCTCGGCGGCAACCGCCAGGCTTTCCTCGACGCTCATGCCCTGCAGCAGCACACGGTCAACCATGTCGACCATCAATTGCCGTTGGGCGGACTCGTTCACGAACTGGGTCGCGTTCGCGTACTCCAGGCCACGGACGAACGGTCCGTATTCGGGGTGCGCCGTGTTCTCGTCCGTCAGCGCGGCGGCCTCGCGGGCCGGCAACTCGCCCACCGTCTCCAGCCACAGCTGCATGGCATCCGGGGTGGTGATGAACTGCAGGAAGCGTGCGGCAGCATCGAATTCCTCGCCCTGCGGCGTGGTCGTGATGCCGTTCACCCAGTAGGACGAGAAGTTATAGCGATCGCCATCTGCATTGGCCGGCAGTTCGCCGACGCCCCAGTCCAGCCCGCGCGTATCGCGCAGCGCGCCCAGGCGGAACGATCCGTCGATATGCATGCCGCCGCGTCCGGCGCGGAAAGCCGCCTGCGGCTCGTCCATGAAGCCGATGTCGCTGACCCCATGTTCCTGGATCATGTCGATGTAGTACTGCAACGCGGCCGCCCCGGCCTCGTCATTGTACGTCACCGTACGCCCGTCGTCGGAGTAGGGCTGGCCGCCGAACTGGCGCACCAGCACCTCGCGCCACCAATGGTGGTCCTGGCCGGTCATCGCCATGGTCAGGCCGACAGCCGTCAGGTTGCCGCCGCCATCGCGCTCCGTTAGAGCGACCGCAAAGTCGACCATCTCGTCAAGCGTCGCGGGCGGCGTCTCGGGATCCAGGCCGGCCTCCTCGAACATGCGCTTGTTCCAGAACAGGGCCAGCGAGCGCACGGCCGTCGGCACAGCATAGAGCTGGCCGTTATAGACCATGGCCTGAACGATATCGAAATACTCGTCCTCAAGCTCCTGCAGCGGGAAATACTCGGCCGGCAAGGGCTGCAGCAGGCCAGCATCGATGTAGTCCGGCACCCAGCCATAGAACATCTGGATGACATCCGGCCCCTCGCCCGCCGGCACCGCCGCCGCGATGCGGGTGCGGTAATCCGCGTACGGGAAGTGCGTGTGGTTGACCACGATCCCCGGATTTTCGGCCTCGAACTGTTCGATCAGCGCGTCGATGGCGTCGACGCGTCCTTGGAAGAAGTACTGCCAGTACTCAATCTCGATCGGGTCTTGTGCCATTGCCGGCACGGCCATCCCCATTATGACGGCACTGCCCAACAGCGCCGCGACATACCGTTTCATCGCCTACCTCCTTAAAGCCCGTGTCCCTGTTGCCGCCGACATTCCAGAGCCCCTGTGGTTGCTTGTCAAACGGGAATGCCGACAGACCGGTCCGTCATCGATCAGGACTCTTCACCTTCACATGTTCATCGCTTGGTTCGTTCCTTGTCAATAAATGAATTGGCTTGAATTAATAAATCGGACGGCTTAGGCCTTTGGCAGCATTCCGAAACAGCACGCTGGCGATGGAACCTGGCTCGGCATGATCGTGAAGGGCACCAATCGGGACCAGACGCGCCCCTACAACCGGCGGGTGGTGCTTGAAACCGTGCGCTTGCGCGGCCCGCTCAGCCGGGCCGACATCAGCCGCCTGACCGATCTGACACCGCCGGCCGTCAACGACATCACGCGTGAGCTGGAAAAGGCCGGCCTGTTGCGCGCCGAAGGCCGGCGCCGCACTGCGCGCGGCCAGCCACCGGTGGATTACATCATCAACCCCGAGGGCGGCTATTCGATCGGCCTGCAGCTTGATCGTGACCGGCTTGTCGGCGTGGTGCTTGACTTGGCCGGCGAAAGGCGGGCTCGGACCGAATGCCGGATCGACGACCCAAGACCGGAGGCCGCGTTGCCGCCGATGATCGAGCTCAGCCGCCAACTGATCGGCTCGGCCGGGATCGAAACGGCCGATGTTATCGGCGCAGGGCTTGTCCTGCCCGGGCCGTTCGACGCCGACGAGCCTGACGATCCGCTGCGCCTGCCCGGCTGGCGCAGCACCGATCCCGCAAATGCTCTGATGGCGGCGATCGACCTTCCGGTAATCGTGGTGAATGATGCCAATGCCGCGGCCGTCGGCGAACGATTGCACGGCGCCGCGCGCGACTTGGCGACCTTTTGCTACGTCTTCCTGGGGCACGGTCTCGGTGCCGGGCTTTTTCTCAACGGCGAGCCGTTCGAGGGCAGCCGGGGTAATGCCGGCGAACTCGGCCACATGGTGGTCGACCTTGCTGCCGAAGGGCCGGCCCGACGGTTGGAGCACCATGTGTCGCTTCATGCGCTGGGCCGGTGGTTCGCGGACCGTGGTCGACCGCCGCCGCGGCCTGAAGATTTGGCCACCCTGGTCACGGCGAATGATGTGGACCTTCGCGACTGGCTTGACAAGGCGACCGATATGCTGAGCCCGGCGCTAACGACGCTGGCGGCACTGCTCGACCCCCAGGCCATACTTATCGGGGGATTTGTTCCGACACCGTTTATCGATGCGCTGCTGGCGAGACTGAACGGGGTCGGCGGCAGCCATCTTGCGTTGGTTGCCGCGACCGCTGGGCCCGATGTCGGCGCGCTTGGCGCCGCCGCACTTCCGGTGTTCCACCATTTCGTTCCCGGATCGGCGCAATTGACCAAGGATGCATCGCCGACCAACGGTGCCGGCCGGCATCCGCTGACGGCGATGTGACATGGACCTCCCTAACCGACAGAGATGACCGATGACGCCTGACCAGGCCCGCCTCATGGAACAGGCCGCGACAAGTGGCGCGATCAGCCTTTGGCGCGCGCTGCTGCCGCTGAAGTCAGTCACGACCGTTTTGCAGACCGGGGCACATCCGGACGACGAAACCAGCGCGCTG